>JANMCN010000305.1:0-45904 GCA_031361295.1 Acidobacteriota bacterium
TGCGCGACGGATGCCGCAGCTTCCGCAGCGCCTTTGCCTCGATCTGCCGGATGCGCTCGCGTGTGACGGCAAAGCTCTGGCCGACCTCCTCGAGTGTATGTTCGCTGCCGTCGCCGACACCGAACCGCATCTTGATGACTTTCTCCTCGCGCGGCGTGAGCGTCTTCAAGACCGAGTCGGTCTGCTCCTTCAGATTGAGGTTGATGACGGCGTCCGACGGCGACACGACCTGTCGATCCTCGATGAAGTCGCCAAGGTGCGAATCCTCCTCCTCGCCGATCGGAGTCTCGAGCGAGATGGGTTCCTGCGCGATCTTCAGCACCTTCCGGACTTTCGACACCGGAATGTCCATCCGTTTCGCGATCTCCTCCGACGTCGGCTCGCGTCCGAGTTCCTGCACGAGCGCGCGGGAGGTCCGGATCAGCTTGTTGATGGTCTCGATCATGTGGACCGGGATGCGAATCGTTCGCGCCTGGTCCGCGATCGCGCGCGTGATGGCCTGCCGGATCCACCACGTGGCGTACGTCGAGAACTTGTAGCCGCGACGGTACTCGAACTTGTCGACCGCCTTCATCAGACCGATGTTGCCTTCCTGAATCAGGTCGAGGAACTGCAGGCCGCGGTTCGTGTATTTTTTCGCGATGGACACGACGAGCCGCAGGTTCGCCTCGACGAGCTCCTTCTTGGCCTGTTCCGCCTGGATCTCGCCGCGGGCGATGGTCTCCAGCGTCCGCATCAGCCGTTCCGGCGTCTCCTCGAGCTCGTCGGCCATCGCCTTGACCTGGACTTTGAGCTCCTTCTGACGACGAATCAGGTTCTTCTTGTCGTCTTCCTTCAGGCGGCTCTTCTTGTTCTTCGGGTTGACCTGCCGCTCGATGTGGTCAATCTCGCGCTTCACCCGCATCACGGCTTCGACCGCTTCCTTGATCTGGTCGATCATGCGGCGCTTGATGTTCTCGGTGAATTCGATCTTCCGAATGAGCTTGGATTCCCCGACCCGCGCGCGCAGCGCTTCCCACCGGGCCTTGCGGTACTTCCGTTTGTCCTTCGTCGTCGTGCCCTTGCCGGTGTTCTCGAGCTTCTCCTTGCACTTCTCGACCGTCTGCCACGCCTTCCGGACGGCCTCGATCTGCCGCATCACCTGCCGCTTGCGGTCGTCAATCTTCTCGTCCGTCAGCTCCTCGTCGACGAACGTGACGAGCTCGCGGATGCTCCGTTCCTCCGCCTTCAGCGAGTCGCCCATCTGGATGATGAGACGCGCGATGGTCGGTGTCCTGGAAATGGACTTGATGACGGCCAGCTTGCCGCGTTCGATGCGCTTGGCGATCTCCACCTCCCCCTCGCGCGTGAGGAGCGGCACCGTGCCCATTTCCCGCAAGTACATGCGGACGGGATCGTTCGTCTTGTCCAGGGCTCCGGGCGTGAGATCGAGCTCCAGCTCCTCGGACCCTTCGCCGGTCCGGTCGAGCAGCTTGTCTTCGCGATACTTTTGCTCCGAGTCGACGACCTCGATGCCCGCGCTGCCGAACGTGCTGAACAGGTCGTCGAGCTCGTCGGACGACGTGATGTCGGCCGGGAGGAGTTCGTTCACCTCGTCGTACAGCAGATAGCCCTTTTCCTTGCCGATGGAGATGAGCTGTCTCACCTCGTCGTATTTTTCTTCGATCGACAACGCCATGATGTCTCCTGACCTCCGAACGTTCATCTGTCCCGACACTTACGCTCCGCTCACGATCGACTTTCCGCTTCCATCAGCGACTCGATCCGTTGTTTCAGTTCCCGGCTCTTGACGAGAAGGGCGTTCATTCTGTCTTCGTCGGCTGAAGGGCCCTGGTCCTGCAGCCGGTCGATTTCGCGCTTGATGGCCGCGCGCTCACGGTCGAGACGCAGCTGTTGCAGCACCCGGATGCAGTCGGCCGCTCCGGCCGGGGCGCCCGATTGTCGGCAGATTTCCTGGACCAGCCCGGCCTCTCCTGTAGTTAGACGCTCCATCAGGGTCTGCGGTAAGGCGGTGTCCGCCCATCCCTGCAGGGATCTTGCCTGCTGGAGGATCCCACGGGTCGCGAGTCCGTCGAGGTCCTCGTCCTGGAGGCGCCCCAGCGCGGCCATCCCGGACGGCGTATCCCGCATAACCGCCCAAATCAGGCCGCGCTCGGCCGGTTTCACCTGCCCGAGCGAGGAGAGGGCGCGCTCTTCCACAGCCGTCTGCTTGAGGACGGCGGCCTTCCTGATCTCCGCCCTCACAACCTCTTCTGTAATGCGTGCTTTGTGGGCCAGTCTGTCCGCAAACTGGTCACGGGCTGCAGCGTCCGGAATCCGGGCCGCCACCGTCAGCATCGCGGTCAGAAAGGCCCGCCGGCTGTCGTCCTTCGAAAAATCATGCCCGGCCGACTCGCGGTCGAGCAAATACTCGAGGTATGGCTGGGAATTCCGCAGCTTCTCCTGGTATGCCGCGCCCCCCGCCTTCCTGATGAAGTTGTCGGGATCGTCGCCGGGGGGCAGCACCGCGACATTGACCTGGAACCCTTCCGCCACCAGCAGCTCGGAGGATCGCGCCGCCGCACCCTGGCCTGCCGCATCCGGGTCGAAACTGAGGACGACTTTCGCGGCAAAACGTTTCAGTAATTTCGCCTGCGCGGGGGTCAGCGCCGTGCCCGACGAGGCCACGACATTCGTGATGCCCGCCTGGAACGCCTGTGCGAAGTCGAAATACCCCTCCACTATGACCGCGTGCTTCGCCCGGGTGATGCTGGACTTGCTCAGATGCAGGCCGTAAAGCGTCCGGCCCTTGACATAAATCGGTGTCTCGGGTGAATTGAGATACTTCGGCTGCTGGCCGGCGTCCATGGCTCGGCCGCCGAACGCCACGATGGCCCCGTTGTCGCGATGGATCGGGATCATGAGGCGGTTCCTGAACCGGTCCAGGATCGTGCGATCGTCGCGCTGGACGAGCAGGCCGCTTCGGACCAGCATGAGCAGCGAAAAGCCGTCCTTCGTCAGACGCGCTTTGAGCGCCTCACGGCTTGCGGGCGCGTAGCCCGCCCCAATCCGTTCGATGGTCTCGGCCGTCAGCCCGCGATCCTCGAGCTGGCGTCGCGCGGCGGCCCCGGCGGGAGTGGCGAGCTGCTCGCGAAACCAGGCGGCGGCGACCTCGTGAGCCTTGAGGATTGCCTCGCGATCGCGCTGGGTCTCGCCATCCTCCCCTGCATCTTCCGGCTCGGGGACGGTCATCCCGACGCGCCCGGCGAGCTGCCGGACCGCATCAGGGAAGGTGACCTTGTCGTACAGCTCGATGAACTTGATGACGTCCCCTCCGACACCGCAGCCAAAGCAATGAAAGACCCCCTTCTCGCCGTTCACCTGGAACGACGGGGTCTTCTCCCCGTGGAAGGGGCAGAGCCCTTTCCAGGCGACCCCGCTCCGCCGCAGCGGGACGCGCTCCTGCACCACCTGCACGATGTCGGCCTGCGATTTCAGGTCGGCGACGAAGGACGCGGGAAAGAGCGGCATCAGTCCTTCAAGTCCACGACCGTGACGCCGCCGCCGCCCTGGTTCGGCGGCGCCGGCGCGAAGTTCATCACGAACGGGTGCGCCTGCAGGAAGGTCGCGATGGCCCGCCGCAACTGGCCGGTGCCGTATCCGTGTATCAGGCGGACGGACTTCAGCTCGCTGACGAGCGCGTCGTCCAGAAATTTCTCCGTTCGGCTGAGGGCTTCGTCCACATGCCAGCCTATGAGGTTGAGCTCCGACAGCGACCCTTCACGCGGCTGCAGGTCGACGTTGACGCGCACGCGCCCCGGCTGCGCCTGCACCGCCGCGGCAGGGCTCAGCACACGAAGTTCGTCGACAGGGGCCCGCAGGCGTTTCCCGCGCACGTCGACCTCCGCTTCGCGATCGTGCAGCGCCTGCACCACACCCTCGAGGCCGAACGCGCCCACGAGCACGCGGTCGCCGATAGCGGGCTGCCGGGCCGGGTCGCCCTGAGGGGCGGCGGAGGCCGCTGGCTCCGTCGGGATTCGCAGACGCTCGCCGATGGCCTCAATCGCCGCTCGGGCTTCGGCGCGGGCGGCCCCCGTTTCCCCCGTCGGAATCAATCTCGGGGCCATCCGCCGTTCCGCTTCGGCGGCCAGCGCGTCGGTTTTCGCCTTCAGCGCCACGAGGACCGAATCGATCTCGCGTCGTGCGTCGCGCAGCCGGTCGTCGATCCGCTCTTCGAGCTTGCGCCGGAACGTCTCCTCCCGGTTCCGCAGCTCGAGCTCGCGCGCGTGCAGCTTGGACGCGGTATCGGCCAGCGTCTCGCGCTCGCGGGCCGCCAGCCGGTGCTCATGGTCCAGCGCCTGCATGTCGCGCTCGACTTTCGCGAGATGCTCGGCCAGCTGCGTCTCGCGCGCGCTGCGATGGGCACGGGCCTGGGCGATCACGTCAGCCGGCATCCCCAGCCGGTTCGCGATCTCCAGCGCCAGGCTGCTGCCGGGCGATCCGTAGTTCAGCCGGTACGTCGGCGCGAACGTCTCGGGGTTGAAGCCGAACCCGGCGGCCATCACTCCCTCGGTCGTGGACGCGTACGACTTCAGCGCATCGTAGTGCGTCGTCGCGATCATCATCGCCCCCCGGCGGCGGAAGTGATCGATCATCGCCATCGCGAGGGCCCCTCCCTCGAGGGGGTCGGTGCCGGCGCCCGCTTCGTCGAGCAAAACCAGCGAGGGCAGCGCGAAGGCTTTATCCATCGCCACGATGTTGGCGATGTGCGCGGAGAACGTGCTCAGGCTCGCCGCAATCGACTGTTCGTCGCCAATGTCCGCGAAGACGGTGCGGAACACCGGTATCTGCGACCCCTCGGCGGCGGGGATCAGCAGGCCGGCCTGCGCCATCAACGACAGCAATCCTGCCGTCTTGAGCGCGACGGTCTTGCCGCCGGTGTTGGGCCCCGTGATCACGAGGACGCGCACCGGTGGAATGAGCAGCACGTCCACGGGGATCGGCAGCGCCTCCCCGCGGGCGGCCACGCTCGCCGTCCCGGCAGTCGGTGCGTCCGGCGATCCATCGTCGGCCCCATCGCGGACGGGATCGCTGATGTGGCGGCGCACCGCCGGAATCAACAGCGGGTGCCGCGCGGCGCGCAACTCCAGACGGCCATCGGTAGCCATGGCCGGCTCGACGCCGTCCACGGTGAGCGAAAACTGTGCGCGCGCCTGGAGGACGTCGAGCTCAGTGGCCGCCCCGATCGTACGGTCCAGGTCCTCCCCGCGCGCCCGAAAGGCATCGGCCAGCGCGAGCAGGATCCGCCGCACTTCCTCGGCTTCCTGCTGCTCGAGCTCGACGATGTCGTTGTTGATTTCGACTGTGCTGAGCGGCTCGAGGAACAGGCTGGCGCCGCTTCCGGAACTCCCATGGACGATGCCCGGAATAGCGGTCCGGTGTTCCGAGCGCACCACGAGTACGTAACGTCCATTTCTGTCGGTGACGATCTGCTGCTGCAGATACCTGGACGTGTCCTTGCCCCGGAGGTATGACTCCAGCGTGCCGCGCAGCCGGGTCCGCTGCTTGCGCAGCCGGTCCCGAATGGCCCGCAGCTCCGGGCTCGCGTCGTCGACCACCTCGCCGCCCGGGTCGATCGTGCGGCGGACGTCGGTGATCTCCCGCTCGAACGACGCGGCCGTGTCGGCAATCGCCCGCAGCACCGGAAAGCCGCCGCGCGCGCGTCGCACCACGGTGCAGGCGCTTTCGACCGATGCGAGAAACGCCGCCAGCGCGAGCAGGTGGACGGCTTCGAGCGCTCGGCCCTGCACGCCGAGCGATTCGAGGATCGTCTCGAGGTCCTCGGGCGCGTGCAGCGGCATCTGGTTGTCGCCGAGAAACCGTACGGTCTCCGACGTCGCGGCCAACGCCGCGGAGACGGCGCCCGATTCGACGAGCGGATGCAGCCGCGCGAGCCGCGCAGCTCCGGCTGGCGTGAGCGCGAAGCGACGGACCGCCTCGACAATCCGATCGAATTCGAGGGCCCTCAGGGCGCCTGCATGCATCGAGCTTGGTCAGGAGAGCGTGAAACCCGGACGGGACAATCGCCAAGTATAACTCAAGACCTCGGCATTCGGGTCTCTGGACTCTGGATGCCGGATTCTGGGCTCGGCGACAGCCGGGACGCCCGCAGAAGCTCGAGGGCTACGGCAGATGATTGATGGCGCTGGCGACGGCGGCGGCTCCGAATCCATTGTCGATATTGACGACGGACACGCCGCTCGCGCAGCTGTTGAGCATCGCCAGCAGGGCCGTGAGTCCGCCGAGGCTCGCGCCGTACCCGACGCTCGTCGGCACGGCGATCACCGGCGTGTCGACCAGCCCTCCGACGACGCTGGGAAGCGCCCCTTCCATGCCGGCCACCACGATGACGACGTGCGCCGCAATGAGGCGCGCATGCGCCGCGAGGAGGCGGTGCAGCCCGGCGACACCGACGTCGTAGAGGCGATCAACCGAATTGCCCATGATTTCGGCTGAAATCGCGGCCTCCTCGGCGACGGGCAGGTCTGCGGTGCCGGCCGCCGCCACGACAATCGTGCCGCGGCCTGGAGGCAGAGCCGTGGTACGCAGGGTGATCGTTCGCGCGAGCCCGTCGAACGATGCCCCCGGCACCCTTTCGACGACGGCAGCGTAGGCCTCGGCGGTGGTGCGGGTCACCAGGAGATTGTGGCCGGCCGCCACAATCCGCTCGGAAATTGCGGCCGTCTGGGCCGGCGTCTTACCCTGGCCGAAGACGACTTCGGGAAAGCCCTGTCGCAGTGACCGCTGATGGTCAATCTTTGCGAAGCCCAGGTCTTCGAACGCGCTTTGGCGCAGATATTGAAGCAGCCCGGCCTGCGCGGCCTCAGGAGTAAGGGCTCCGGAGGCGACTTGATCCAGCAGTGCGCGGACTTGCAGACGGTTCATGGCCGGAAAGGGCGGCCAGCCGTTGATTTGCAGACCAGCAGGGCTATATAATCTTCGTTTGTGTCACGTGACGGATTCATCGCTTTATGACGCTGCCTGAGACACTCATCCTCGTTTTTTACTTCTTTGTGCTCAGCATCCTGGCCATCTATGGCTGGCACCGCTATTACCTTGTGTATCTTTACATGAAAAACAAGGGTAACGCGCCGTTGCCGCTGCCGGAGCTGACGGTGCTGCCGCGCGTCACGGTCCAGCTGCCGATCTTCAACGAGATGTACGTCGCGGACCGGCTGATTGGCGCCGTGTGCGAGCTCGACTACCCCAAGGACCTGCTCGAAATCCAGGTGCTCGACGATTCCACCGACGAAACGACCGACATCGCCGAACGTGCGGTCAGGCGCCATGCGTCGCGCGGGTTCGACATCCGCCATATTCATCGGGTCGACCGGACCGGGTACAAGGCAGGCGCGCTCGAGGCGGGCCTCGCGGACTCCAGCGGCGAGTTCGTCGCGATCTTCGACGCGGATTTCATCCCGGGTCCCGATTTCCTGCAGAAGACGCTGCCCTACCTCGCGGGCAATCCGAAAGTTGGCATGGTCCAGGCGCGATGGGGGCACATCAACCAGGACTACTCGCTCCTCACGAAGGTCCAGTCGATTCTGCTCGACGCCCACTTCGTCCTGGAGCACGGGGGGCGCAATCGCGCCGGATGTTTCTTCAACTTCAACGGTACGGCCGGCGTGTGGCGCCGGGAGGCCATTGCATCCGCCGGGGGCTGGCAGCACGACACGCTGACCGAGGATCTGGACCTCAGCTACCGCGCCCAGCTCGCCGGCTGGCAGTTTCTGTTTCTTCCGGACGTGGTGGCTCCCGCGGAGGTGCCCGTCGAGATGAACTCCTTCAAGTCCCAACAGCATCGGTGGGCGAAGGGGTCCATCCAGACGTGCCTCAAGCTGCTGCCCCGAATCCTTCGCTCCAATCAGCCGCTGGGCGTCAAGGTGGAGGCCTTCTTCCACCTGTCCGCCAACTTCAACTACCTGCTGATGTCCCTGCTGTCGATCCTCATGTTTCCCGCGATGTGGGTGCGCTACAACATGGGCTGGACCGAGATGCTGCTCATCGACGTGCCGCTGTTCTGTGCCGCGACGCTGTCGGTCGGCAATTTCTATGTGGTGTCGCAGCGGGAGATCTACTCCGACTGGCGCCAGCGGATGAAGTACGTGCCGTTTCTCATGTCCATCGGCATCGGCCTGTGCGTGAACAACACGCGCGCCGTGCTCGAGGCGCTCTTCGGCAAGCAGAGCGAGTTCGCCCGGACGCCGAAGTACGGGATCGAACGTGAAGGCGACGAGTGGGTGGGCAAGAAATACCACCAGGCCCTGGGCGTCCAGCCGCTCATCGAAGTGGCGCTCGGGCTCTACTTCACGGCCACGGTGTTCTACGCGCTGGTGAACCAGATTTACGGCACGCTGCCGTTCCTCATGCTGTTCCAGGTCGGGTTCCTCTACACGGGTCTCCTCTCGATCCTCCAGCAGTACACGGGTGAGACGGTCATGCTCAAGGCGCCCGAAGTCGCGAAATAGCGCCCGCCCGGGGGCGCATTCCTTCCTTGATATGATTGCGCCATGACGACCGAAGCAAAGCCGAAGGCAGGACTCGAAGATGTCGTCGCGGCCTCCTCCGCCATCTGTTACCTCGATGGCGATCGCGGGGTGCTGGCGTACTACGGGTACGACATCCACGACCTCGCGCGCGGTGCGTCGTTCGAGGAGGTCTGCTATCTCCTGTGGCACGGCCGCCTGCCGAACCGCGCGGAGCTCGGGGACCTGCAGTCCCAGCTCGCGGCCGCCCGCCCGCTGGGCGAACCTGTGCTTCGCCTGATGAAGACGCTGCCGGCGAGCGACGGCATGGACATGCTCCGCACGCTGACCTCCGCCCTTGGCCAGTACGATCCCGAAACGTCGGACAACTCGCAGGGCGCCAACTATCGCAAAGCCGTCCGGCTGACGGCGCAGCTCGGGAGCCTGGTGGCGACGTACGGGCGGCTGCAGGCCGGCGGCGGACTCATCCACCCGGATCCGGCGCTCGGCCACGCGGCCAACTTCCTGTACATGCTCACGGGCACCCGGCCGGATCCCCTTTCGATCCGGGCGTTCGACATTGCGCTCGTGCTCCACGCCGACCACGAGCTGAACGCGTCCACGTTCGCGGCGCGCGTCGCGGCCGCGACGCTCACGGATCTGTACTCGGCCATCGTCGGCGCCATCGGCGCGCTCAAGGGTCCGTTGCACGGCGGGGCGAACGCGGACGTCATGCGGCTGCTCATCGAGATCGGGCCGGACGCGGGCCCCGAGCGCATCGACGACGCGGTCCGCGGCAAGCTCGCGAAGAAGATCAAGATCCCGGGATTCGGCCACCGCGTGTACCACACGGAGGATCCGAGGGCGACCCATCTTCGCCGCATGTCCAAGGAGCTCGGCGAACGCGTCGGCAACACCCGGTGGTTCGACATGTCACAGCGCATCGAGGCGCTGGTCAAGGGCGAGAAGCGCCTGAACCCCAACGTCGATTTCTATTCGGCCTCGACGTACTACACGCTCGGTATCCCGATCGACCTGTTCACCCCCATCTTCGCGGTCAGCCGCGTCTCCGGCTGGACTGCGCACTGCCTCGAGCAGTACGCCAACAATCGCCTGATTCGCCCCCGGACGGACTACATCGGGCCGCAGTATCCTCAGACGTTCCTGCCGCTCGATCAGCGGTAGCCGGTTCGCACGGTCCGCCGGGCGCTGTGCCGAAGCCTCGCCGCGAAGGCGCGGGGTATAATCAGCGCTACCGCCCACAATGGATCAGCGCCTAATCCGGAATTTCTCGGTCATCGCCCACATCGACCACGGCAAGTCCACGCTGGCGGACCGCTTCCTCGAGATGACGGGGGCGCTGCAGGCCCGCGAGATGGAGGCGCAGGTGCTCGATTCGATGGACCTCGAGCGCGAGCGCGGGATCACGATCAAGGCGCACGCCGTGAGGCTGTCGTACAAGGCCGACGATGGCGAGACGTACGTGCTGAATCTCATCGACACGCCCGGGCACGTGGATTTTTCGTACGAGGTCACACGATCGCTCGCCGCCTGTGAAGGGGCGCTGTTGCTGGTGGACGCGTCCCAGGGGGTCGAGGCGCAGACGCTCGCCAACGCCTACCTCGCGGTCGAGAACAACCTGGAGATCATCCCGGTCATCAACAAGATCGATCTGCCGGGCGCACAGCCGGAAGAAGCCAGGCGCCAGATCGAGGAAATCGTGGGGCTCGACGCGAGCGGCGCCGTGCTCGCGAGTGCGAAGGAGGGGACCGGGGTCCACGAGATCCTCGAGGCGATCGTCGCGCGCCTTCCGCCGCCGGTTGGCGAGCCCGACGCGCCGCTGAAGGCTCTGATCTTCGACTCCTGGTACGACGCCTACCGCGGCGTGATCATCCTGACGCGCGTCATCGACGGGGTCATCCGCGCGGGCATGAAGATCCGGCTGATGGCCCGCGGCCAGGAGTACGACGTCGACCAGGTCGGCGTGTTCTCGCCGAAGCCGACCGTGGCGACCGAGCTGGGCGTCGGCGAAGTCGGCTTCATCTTCGCCGGGATCAAGACGGTGAGCGACGCGCAGATCGGCGACACGATCACCGAGGCCTCTCGGCGCACGGCCGAACCCTTCCCCGGCTTCAAGGTCAGCAAGCCGATGGTGTTTGCCGGGTTGTACCCGGTCGAAGGCAGCGAGTACCCCCAGCTGCGCGACGCGCTCGAAAAGCTGCGGCTGAACGACGCCTCCTTCTTCTTCGAGCCCGAAACGTCGGCGGCCCTGGGCTTTGGATTCCGGTGCGGCTTCCTCGGGCTGCTGCACATGGAGATCGTCCAGGAGCGGCTCGAACGGGAGTTCGGCATGGAGCTCGTCACGACGGCCCCCGGCGTTCTGTACCGGGTGACGACGACCGACGGCGTCGTGCAGGAGATCGACAGCCCGTCGAAGCTGCCGGATCCCGGCCGGATCGCGAAGATCGAGGAGCCCATCATCACGGCGATGATGCTCACCCCCTCCGAGCATGTCGGCGCCATCATGCAGCTCTGCCAGGACAAGCGCGGTGTCCAGAAGTCGCTCGAGTACCTGGCACGCGACCGCGTCCTCGTCACCTACGAGATGCCGTTCAACGAAGTCGTCATGGATTTCTACGACCGCCTGAAGACGATCTCGCGCGGCTACGCCTCGCTCGACTATCACGTGACCGGCTTCCAGGAGGCGCCGCTCGTGAAGCTGGACATCCTGGTGAACGAGGAGCCGGTCGATGCCCTGTCGAGCATCGTGCATCGTGACTCCGCGTACAACCGCGGCCGGGCCCTCGCGGCGAAAATGCGCGAGCTGATTCCGCGGCAGATGTTCGAAATCGCGATCCAGGCCGCGATCGGGAGCCGGATCATCGCGCGTGAGTCGGTCAAGGCCCTGCGGAAGAACGTGCTGGCCAAGTGCTACGGGGGAGACATTTCCCGGAAGCGGAAGCTGCTCGAAAAGCAGAAGGAAGGCAAGAAGCGGATGAAGCGCGTCGGGCGCGTGGAGATTCCGCAGGAAGCGTTCCTGGCCGTGCTGAAGGTCGGCACGGAATCATAGGCGGGTCACCGACATGAGCTTCCAGAAATCGACGCTCCGCGAGTATTTCGAATCGATCGTCATCGCCGTGATCCTCGCCCTCTTCGTGCGCACCTGGGTCGTGCAGGCCTTCAAGATTCCGACCGGGTCGATGGAGAACAACCTCCTCATCGGCGACCACCTGCTCGTCAACAAGTTCGTCTTCGGACCGACGGCCGGCGGGCTCGAGCGCCACGTGGTCCCGGTCCGCGAACCACGACGCGGCGACGTCGTCGTGTTCAAGTACCCCGACGAGCCCGACCGCGACTTCATCAAGCGCGTGATCGGACTGCCGGGGGAGACGCTCGAGCTGCGCACCAAGAAGATCTACATCAACGGCCAGCCGCTCGACGAGCCCTACGTCCACTTCCTGGACGCGGCGCGCGAGGCGCAGGAAATCACGTCGTTCGACGTGCGCGAACGGTACGGTCCGGTAAAGGTGCCCGAGGGGCAGTACTTCGTGATGGGGGACAACCGGGACAACTCGCAGGACAGCCGGTACTGGGGGTTCCTGCCGCGAAGCTACATCAAGGGCCGGGCGCTCATGATTTACTGGTCCTACGAGTCGGGCCGCGAGGATTACCTGGACGAAGGCGTCGGCGCATCCGTGAAGCGGCTGTTCTCGGTCGTGACCCACTTCTTCACGAAGACCCGCTGGGAGCGGCTCTTTCACCAGATACACTAGCGGCAAACCACGGTGGAGGTCGAATGATCCGGAAGATCGTGAAGGTCGCGGTGTTTCTGCTCATTGCCAACGCTCTCTACCAGGTGACACCCGTAGCGCTGCACAACATGCAGTTCAAGGACGCGCTCCAGCAGCTCGTCCTCTACTCGCAGAAAGCCACGGACGCGGAGCTCGTCAACCGGACGATGGCGCTGGCGGATGAAAACAACATTCCGCTCGAGCGCGAGTATGTGCGGGTGCTGCGCGAGACGGGGTCGATTCACATCTCGGCAAGCTATGTCGAACCGCTGCGCCTCCTGCCGCGCTACGCCTACCCGTGGCAGTTCGACATCGACGCCAAGGCCCTGGACCTCACCGGCGCAGGGCCGCGCCGTTAGCCGCGTTCGTCGGCCGCGCGCGGAGCCTCGACCGGGGGACGGGCAGCCGCGGACCCGTCCGCGGAGCGAGGCCGGTGGAGGAGGATCTTCTCGTCCGGCTTGTCCTGCTCCCTGATGAATTCCAGCGCGTGGTACAGCGACTGGATGGAAGATTCGAGGGTGCCCTCGACACCGCGGCGGCGCAGGCGGAGCTCCGAGATATCCCGCTCCATTTCCTCGAGTCTGGCCTGTGCCTTCTGCAGCAGCAGATCGCCCCGCCCCTGGGCTTCACGCACGATCATCTTTGCCTCGTTCTGCGCGGCGGTCTTGACCTCGTCCGCGAGGCGCTGCGCGGTCAGCAGCGTGTTGCGGAGGGTCGTCTCGCGATCGCGGTGCTCGCGGAGGTTCGCCTCCATGCGCTGCAGATCCTGGCGGAGGCGGTCGATTTCGCGCAGCGCGTGCTCGTAGTCGTCGGCCGCCTCGGTGAGGAACGCCACGACCTCGGTGCGATCGAACCCGCGAAGCGCCGTCTTGAAGCGCTGCTGGCGGAGATCGAGCGGCGCGATGCGCATGACGCGCCCCGCCGGGACCGAGCCGGTATGCGCAGCGGACGTGGATGCCGGGGTGTCCATCTCGCCGCCGGGTTCGTTCGCGTACATCACGCCCTCACAGTTCGTTTGCCGAATATCGCGGTGCCGACCCGGACCAGGGTCGCGCCCTCTTCGACCGCGGCTTCGAAATCGTGGCTCATCCCCATCGACAGGTGCCGCAGCGCCCCGGCCGGCAGCCCCTCGGCCAGCCAGGCGTCGCGAAGCGTGCGCAGCCTGGCGAACCAGGGACGGGTCTGCTCCTGGTCCTCATTCCACGGCGGAATCAGCATGAGCCCCGTGACCCGGACGGCCCTGGCTGCCAGCGCGGTTTCCAGCACGCGCCGGGCCTGATCGGCCGGGGCTCCGAATTTCGTGATCTCGCCGGCCAGATCCACCTGCACCAGCACTTCCGGGGAGGCGCCCTGTTCGTACGCCGCCGTGTCCAGCCTCGTGAGCAGCTCGACCGAATCGACCGACTGGATGCACTGGAATCCGGTCGCGGCCTTCCTCACCTTGTTCGACTGGAGGTGGCCGATGAGATGCCACCTGATCTCCTTGTCGGCGGTATCGGAGATTTTCTGCAGGGCTTCCTGGACCTTGTTCTCGCCAAAATCACGCTGTCCCGCGGCCCATGCGGCGCGGACGCGATCAGCCGGGAAGGTCTTGGAAACGGCGATGAGGAGAATGTCCGACGGGTCCCGGCCGACGCGGCGCGCGGCCTGATCGATCCGGGACCTGACGGAGGCGAGGTTGGCGGCAATGGTGGCATCCACCGTCAGCGCCGGGACTACTTGATGTACTGCTTGAGCATGTCGTAGTTCGTCTGCGCGGCCTTGGCGTTCGGGCCCGTCGGCGCAATCTTGAGGTACGTCTCGAACTCCTTCGCTGCCTCGGGAAGCTTCCCGAGATTGAGGTTCGCCAGTCCGAGCATGTAGTGCGCTTCCCCATGGTTCGGATTCGCCGTCGCGGCGGCGGCGAACAGCTCCTGGGCCTTCGGGTAGTCTTTGGCGTTCCAGGCGATCACACCCTGGTTGTACAGGGCGTCGGGGTTGACCGCCGCGCCGCCGGCGGCGCCGGCGCCGGCCCGCTTGCTGGCCTCGGCGCTCATGGCCTGCGCCTCGGCGAACTTCTGCTGATCGTTGTAGATGGCCGCCAGCCCGTAGTACGCCTCGAGTGAGTTCGGATCCAGTTCGAGCGCCTTCTTGTAGGCGACTTCCGACTGGGCGTAGTCCTTCTTCAGGCCCCAGGTCGCACCGATGTTGATGTAGCACTCGGTGCACTTCGGCACGTCGGCGAGCACCTGGTTGAACTTCGCGACCGCCTCGTCGTACTTACCGGCATTGCTGAGCGCCGCGCCCTCGGAGAAGGCCGCCTTGAGGCCTTCCATCTTGGCTGCGGCCTTGGCCGCATCTTCCTTCGTCATCGGGCCGGACCCGCCCGGCTTCAGCGTGACGGTCGTCTCCGCGATGTCGAGACTCACGCGCACGTTGGTCGTCTGCTTCATGCCGTCCTTCTCGACCGTGACGGTGTAGCTTCCGGGGGGCAGGCCGATCTGCATGAACTCCCCCTTTTTGCTCTTCAGTGTGAACTTCGAATTCGTGTCGTTCTGCACGAGCGTGACCGTGGCGCCGTCCACGGGCTTGTTCTGGGCATCGACGACCTTGCCCTTCAGGCCTCCCGTCTGTGCCGAGGCCGGCGCGGCAGCCGCCGCGAGCCCGAGCACGACCGCACAGATCGTGAGCGATCGCCCGAATATCCGTTTGCCCGCCATTGCACCCCTCCGTAACACGCTTGAAGTCGTAGTGAAAGAAACCGGCTCAATGCCGTGACTCAGTTTATCACCCGCGTGCCCAACGCAGACCCCTGCGCCGGATACATCTCAGACGGCCCCGAGCGGCACGTTGGTGATGAGATACTCCAGGACCGGCCCGCGATGCGAGGCCCGGGAGTTGATGGCGCGCCGCGCCTCGACCGTGCGCGTCCGGAGGCCCGCCCGGCGCACGGCCGCGTTCTCTTCGTACAACGCGCAGATGTCGGGGGCGACCGAATTGCTGAGGAGCACGTGGGCGCCCCGCCCCGCCAGTTCGATCACCTGACGCTGCAGCAGCACCTGCTGCTCCACACCGAATCCCGCTGAGGTATACGAGGTGAAGTTCGCCGTGCGGCTGACGGGGGCGTAAGGCGGATCCAGGTACACGAAATCCGCAGCCCCCACCGCCGCGAGCGCCTGGTCGAACTGCTGCACCTCGACAGACACGCCCGGCTCACGCAGCGCCGCGGAGAGGCCGCGGAGGTTTTCGGCGTCGCAGATGCGGACCGAGCCGTAGCGCCCGGCCGGCACGTTGAACCCCCCATGCGAATTCAGCCGGAACAGTCCGTTGTACCCCGTGCGGTTGAGATAGATCAGCATCGCCGCGAGCTCAGCCGTGTAAGCCGCCTCGGGGTGCGGCCCGGCGTGTACCACCCGGCGGGCCGGATTGAACCGGCCATCCCGTACCTCGTAAAAATGTTCCCGGGGGTCGGCGCGATGTCCCGCGTCCAGCCCCCACAACGCGCCGATGACGTCATCCACCGCGTCGCGAATCGCTCGGTAACAGCCGATGATGTCCGCATTGATGTCCGACAGCCGAACCTCGTGCCCCGCCGTGCGGCCCGCGTTCACCAGATCGAGGAACACGGCGCCGCTGCCGACGAACGGCTCGACGTAGCGCCCGAATGTTGGCGGGTAATAGGGACGGAGGCTGGGGAGCAACTGTCTCTTGCCGCCCGCCCATTTGAGCACGGGCCTGAGGCCCGGGCTCCGCGAAGCGCCGGCGACGCGCGTCACCGCGAACCGGTCCGATCCGAATCGCGGTCCGGCTCGGAGCCGTCGGCCGGATCCGCGGCGAAGAAGCTGCGGATGTCGTCGAGCTCGCAGGTGACCGGCGCCGGCGGCATGGACGCACGAAAGCGGCGTCCGTACCCCATGGTGCGCAGCCGTGGGTCGAGGACCGCGAGCACGCCCCGATCCTGCCGATGGCGCAGCAGCCGCCCGAGTCCCTGCTGCAGCGAGAGGATGGCGAGGGGAATCTGGTATTCGCCGAACGGCGATCCGCCGCGCATGGCAATCGCATCGATACGCGCGGACGTGATGGGATCACCCGGGGACGCAAACGGCAGCTTGTCGATGATGACGCAGCTCAGCGCCTCTCCGACGACATCGACCCCCTGCCAGAAACTCGAGGTGGCCAGGAGCACCGCGTTCGGCGTCGCCTTGAAATCGCGCAGGAGCGCGGACCGGGGCGCCGTGCCGTGCACGAGGATGGGGTATTCGATTTCCGCCGACGCGAGCGCCTGCACCTCGCGGAGATTCGCGTAGCTCGTGAACAGGACGAACGCGCGGCCGCGGGTCCTTTTCACGATCTCGACCACCTGCCGAGCGACAGCTGACGCGAACTCGCGCGAGCGGGGATCCGGCATCCGCTTCGGCAGGTAGAGGATCGCCCGCGTCGCGTAGTCGAACTCCGAGGCGAGCCGCAATTCTTCGGCACGCCGGATTCCGAGCCGGCTCCTGATGTACTCGAACGATCCGTCGACCGCCAGCGTCGCCGATGTGAGAACGGTCGTCTTCATACGATCGAGGAGCAGCTCCCGGACGATCGCGGACACGTCAATCGGCGATGCCCTGAGAAACACGCCCCGGCCCCGCACTTCCAGGTAGTAGACGAATCCCGGGTCATCAGCCCGCAACAGGAAGGCGAGATCCGTCCTGATCTCGGCGGCCCGGCGCCCGGCGGCCAGCACGTCCTCGGGCACGTCGCGTGCGAGCGCGACCCCCGCCTCGAGCGCCTCAATCGCCGCGACGAGCGCGGCGCCTTCCTCAGCGACCCGGACCATCTGGCTGCCGCCCACGCGGATCCGGTTGTCGGCGCTGCCCGCTCCAGGCACGTCGAACCGGATTGCCTGCAGCGCGGCGAAGAACGCCCGTGAGGCGTCGCGGACGCGTTCGGCGGCGTGCTTCAGGCCCAGTGCGCACTCGCGGTCCGGCACCTGCGCCGCGCCCACCGCGCGGTCCACGTCCCGCGCCAGGTCGTCGATCCGGTAGTTGCTGGCGGCGAGCCCGAAGTACTGCGTCGCCACGTCCTCGATCTGGTGAGCTTCATCCAGGACCGCGTAGCGGCAGGCCGGAATCACCTCTCCGTACTCGCTCTGCCGGACGGCGGCATCGGCGCACAGCAGGTGGTGATTGACTATGACGATGTCGGATTCGGCGGCGCGCTGCCGCATCCTGGTGATGAAGCACTCCTGATGCTGCGGGCACTCGGCGCCGATGCAGTTGTCGGTCGTCGCGGCGACCTCCTTCCAGAGAGGGAGGTCTTCGGGCAGGTCCTCGATCTCGGCCCTGTCGCCCGTGAGGGTCTCGCGGCGCCACTCGTCGATGATGCGCACGAACAGCGCCTCGTTGGCGGTCGGGCCGAACGCGCCGTCCACCTGCCGGAACCCCGTCGCGGCGGCGCCGTCTCGGTACGCGTCGAATCGATGCAGGCACAGGTAGTTCCCGCGCCCTTTCATGTAGGTGGCCGTGAACGGAATCCCGAGTGATTCGCGCAGCACGGGCAGATCCTTGAAAAAGATCTGCTCCTGCAGGTTCTTCGTGCCGGTCGACACGAGCACGCGCTGGCGGCTGAGAACCGCGGGGACGAGATAGGCGAGCGTCTTTCCGGTGCCGGTGCCGGCCTCGGCCAGGAGGATACCGCCGTTCGCGAAGGCCTCCGACACGGCCTCCGCCATTTCGAGCTGTCCCGGGCGAGCCTCGAATCCCGGCATCGCGCGCGCGAGGGGTCCGCCCGGCGCGAAGGCATTGCTGACCGCCGCGCCCAAACGGCCGGCGTCGTCCTCCTCGAGGCCTACCGCTCCGGATACAGCGGGAAATTCCGGCACAATCCTTCGACTTCAGCCCGCACGGCGGCGAGGACACCGGCATTGTCGGGAGACGCCAGGGATCGCGCGATCAGCGCCGCGATGGTGTCCATCTCGGGCTCGCGCATGCCGCGGCTGGTGATCGCCGGCGTGCCAATCCGTATGCCGCTCGCGACCATCGGGGGATTCTGATCGAAGGGGATGGCGTTCTTGTTCACGGTGATCCCGGCACGGCCGAGGGCGGCCTCCGCGACCTTGCCGGTGAGCCCTTTGGAGAAGACGTCGACGAGGATGAGGTGGTTGTCGGTGCCGCCGCTGACCAGGCGAAAGCCGGCGTCCGACAACCCTGTCGCGAGCCGGCGGGCGTTCGCGACGATCTGCCGCTGGTAGTCCACGAAGCCCGGCGCCATGGCCTCCTTGAAGCACACCGCCTTCGCCGCGATGATGTGCATCAGCGGGCCCCCCTGCACGCCCGGGAACACCGCGCGATCCAGGTCCTTCGCGTACTGGCTTCGGCAAAGGACCATTCCGCCGCGAGGCCCGCGCAGCGTCTTGTGGGTCGTCGTCGTCACGAAATCCGAGTGGGGGACCGGGCTCGGGTGCACCTGCGCGGCCACCAGCCCGGCGATGTGCGCCATGTCCGTGACGACGGGGGCGCCGACGTCGCGCCCCACCCTGCCGATCCGTTCGAAGTCGATGACCCGCGGATACGCACTGGCGCCGACCATGATCATCTTCGGCTTGTGTTCGTGCGCGAGCCGTTCGAGCTCGTCGTAGTCGATCCGCTGATCGTCCTGGCGGACGCCGTAGGGCACGATCGTATACAGCTTGCCGGAGAAATTCAGCGGATGGCCGTGGGTGAGGTGCCCGCCGTGGGCGAGGTTCATCCCGAGCACGGTGTCGCCAGGCTTCAGCAGGGTGAAATACACCGACATGTTCGCCTGCGCCCCGGAGTGGGGCTGGACGTTCACGTGGTCGGCGCCGAACAGCTCTTTCGCGCGGGAGATCGCCAGGGACTCCGCGACGTCCACGAACTCACAGCCGCCGTAGTACCGCTTGCCCGGGTAGCCCTCCGCGTACTTGTTGGTGAGCACCGAGCCGGCGGCTTCGAGCACCGCCTGGCTCACGAAGTTCTCGGAGGCAATCAGCTCGAGACCGCTGTTCTGCCGGTGCAGCTCCTGCCCGATCGTTGCCGCGATCTCCGGGTCGGCTTCGGCCAGCGAGCGCCATCGTATCGGAGTCTCGGTCTTCGTGATCATCTGGTGCCTTCCTGCGTGCGCTGGCCGGAGGCCTGCGCCCTTTCGATGGCGGCGATCTGGTCGAGCCGCCGCTGGTGGCGCCCGCCGGCGAACGCGGTGGTCAGCCAGAGGCACAGGATTTCGTCCGCAAGCGCGGTGGCGACGATCCGCCCGCCCATCGCCAGCACGTTCGCGTCGTTGTGCTCCCGCGACATGCGGGCGGTGTGCATGTCGTTGCAGAGGGCGGCGCGCGCGCCGAGCACCTTGTTGGCGGCAATCTGCTCGCCCTGCCCGCTGCCGCCGAGAACGACGCCGCGGTCGGCCCGGCCGAGGGCCACCTGCTCCGCCACATCGGCGCAGATGGGCGGGTAATCCACCGGCGGCGCCTCGCGGTGCGTCCCGCGATCATCCACGACGTGGCCGAGCCGCACCAGCGTCTCGATCAGATGCTCCTTCAACGCAAACCCCGCGTGGTCGGCGCCGATCGCGATGCGCATAGAATGCGATTATACAGGGGCTTTGGATACCCGACGCGCGACGGATCGGGACCCGCGATCAGGGCCCCCCCGGCGTGCCGCGGGGCCGTCCGACATCGACGAACCCGCGCGGGGGATGGCCCGCGCCGCGCGACGCACAGACGTGCCCCCCGGCCTGCGACGTGCTACGGTGGATCCGACCCATGCGTGTTGTCACCATCTCCCAGCGTGGCGAGGAGCGGTCCCGGACCGGCCATCCCTGGATCTACAAGTCTGACGTCGCGAAGGCCGAGGCCGACGGCGGCGACACGGTGACGGTCGTCGGCGCCCGCGGGCGCGCCATCGGACAGGCGCTGTACAGCGATCGGTCGGAAATCGCGCTCCGTCTGCTCACGCACGGGGCCGAGGCGGCGGATGCCGCGCTCTGGACGCGGCGGCTGGCACACGCGGTCGAATTCCGGAACGCCCTGAACATCGACGCGACGGCGTACCGGCTGGTGCACGGCGAGGCCGATCGCCTCCCGTCTCTGATCGTCGATCGCTACGGCGATTACCTGGTCGTCCAGGCGCTCTCGCAGGGCGTGGACCGCCTGCTGCCGGACATCACGCGCCAGCTCGTGGAGTTGCTCCACCCGGCTGGGATCCTGGCGCGCAACGATCCTCGTGTCCGTCTGCTCGAGGGGCTCGACCAGCGCGTCGACGTGCTGTACGGCACTGTTCCCGAGACGGTCGAGGTGCGTGAAGGCCGGAACGTCTATCACGTGGACCTGCATCACGGGCAGAAGACGGGCCTCTTCCTGGATCAGCGCGAGAATCGTGTGGCCGCCAGCCTCTACGCGCACGGACGCCTGCTCGACGCCTTCAGCTACAACGGCGGATTCGCCCTCGCGCTCGCCGCCGGCTGCACCGAGGTGCTGGCGATCGACATCTCTGAGGATGCCGTCGCACGCATCATCGAGAACGCGCGCCGAAACGGCGTCGCGAATGTCCAGGCGCGCGCGATGAACGTGTTCGACGAGCTCCGCGAGCTCGAGCGCCGCGGCGAGCGCTTCGACACGATCGTGCTCGATCCGCCCGCGTTCGCGAAGAACAAGGCGGCGGTCCGGAAGGCGCTCTCCGGATACAAGGAGATCAACCTGAGGGCGCTCAAGCTGCTGTCGCCTGGCGGGTACCTCGTGACCTGCAGCTGTTCCTACAACGTCAGCGAGGCGGACTTCGCCGACGTCCTTGCATCCGCCGCGGTCGACGCGCATGCGGACGTCACCGTCGTCGAAAAGCGCATGCAGGGACGGGATCATCCCGTGCTGCTGACCGCTCCCGAGACCTTCTACCTGAAGTGCTTCATCCTCCGAAGACTCGGGTGAGATCGCCCGGTCCCTGCGCGCGGACGCCGCACGTAGAGGTATAGTGAAATCAGGAACCCCCATGGCCACACGCACCCCGCTCCAGCCGCTGCTCTCGTCCGACTTCAGCTCGGCATTTCCGAGCTCGTCGAAAGTGTTCGTCGGGCCGGTCCCGATGCGGGAAATTCGGCTCTCCGGCGGTGAGCCGCCGCTGCGCGTGTACGACACGAGCGGGCCGCAAGGCTGCGACGTGCGCGAGGGCCTGCCCCGCCTGAGGCACGAGTGGATCGTGGCGCGCGGAGGGGCCAGCGAGGTCCCGCGTTCGTACCGGCCGCTGGCGCCAGACCTGCGTCCGATGCCGCCGGCGCTCGGCGAGCGCATGCGCACCGCGCTCCGAGGCCAGGCCGCCGTCACCCAGCTCCATTACGCGCGCACGGGCGTCGTCACGCCGGAGATGGCGTTCATCGCCGTACGCGAGGGGTTCGATCCCGATTTCGTCCGCTCCGAGGTCGCGCGGGGCCGCGCCATCATTCCGGCGAACATCAATCACCCCGAGCTCGAACCAATGATCATCGGCCGCAATTTCGCGGTGAAGATCAACGCGAACATCGGGAACTCGTCGGTGTCGTCCTCGATCGACGAAGAAGTCGAGAAACTGCGCTGGGCGACGCTCTGGGGCGCCGACACGGTGATGGACCTCTCGACGGGTCGCGACATCCATGAGACGCGCGAGTGGATCCTGCGCAACTCCGCGGTCCCGATCGGCACCGTGCCGATTTACCAGGCGCTCGAGAAAGTGGGCGGGCGGCCCGAAGACCTGACGTGGGAGGTGTACCGCGACACGCTTGTCGAGCAGGCCGAACAGGGGGTCGATTACTTCACCGTCCACGCCGGCGTCCTCCTGCGCTACATCCCGATGACGGCGCGGCGCCTCACCGGGATCGTGTCCCGCGGGGGATCGATCATGGCCAAGTGGTGCCTCGCGCATCACCAGGAGAATTTCACGTACACGCACTTCCGCGACATCTGCGAGATCATGCAGGCGTACGACGTCTCATTTTCGCTCGGCGACGGCCTGCGTCCGGGGTCGATCGCCGACGCGAACGACGAACCTCAATTCGCGGAACTGCGCACCCAGGGGGAGCTGACGCGCATCGCCTGGGAGTACGACGTGCAGGTGATGAACGAGGGCCCAGGGCACGTGCCCATGCACTTGATCAAAGAGAACATGGAGAAGCAGATCGACTGGTGCGGCGAGGCGCCCTTCTACACGCTCGGCCCGCTCACCACCGACATCGCGCCCGGCTACGATCACATCACGTCCGCCATCGGCGCCGCGCAGATCGGCTGGTACGGGACCGCGATGCTCTGCTACGTCACGCCCAAGGAACACCTCGGGCTGCCGAATCGCGATGACGTGAAGGCGGGCGTCATTGCGTACAAGATCGCCGCGCACGCCGCGGATCTCGCGAAAGGTCATCCACGGGCGCAGGCGTGGGACGACGCGCTGTCGAAGGCGCGGTTCGAGTTCCGGTGGGAGGACCAGTTCAACCTGGCGCTCGATCCCGTCACCGCGCGCGCGTACCATGACGCCACGCTCCCGGCGGACGGAGCGAAGGTCGCGCATTTCTGCTCGATGTGCGGTCCGAAGTTCTGTTCGATGGAGCTCACGCAGCAGGTGCGCACGATGGCTGCCGACGAGGCGGCAAAAGGCATGGACGCGAAGTCGCGTGAATTCCGCGAGAAGGGCAGCGCCATCTACCTGAAGGCCGAGTAGGCGGGCACGCGATCGGCCGTGCCTACGGCAGCCTGGGCGCCACGGCTGGCGCCGGGACGATCTGGATGATCGTGCGGAACCTCGGGGGCGTTCCGCCGCGCTTCGGATTCAAGTACCCCTGCGACCCGCCCCACGTGTAGTCCTTCACGGTGACGCTCGGCGCAAACGCCATCGTCTCCTCCCTGAACCTGCCCAGCTCGAACATGTGCACGGGAGGTTCGTCGAAAATCAGTTCCCCCTTCTGTTTCAGGGCGGTCTTGTAGAACGCGACCACCTGTACGAAGTCCGCCTCGCTGCCGAACAGGTAGTAGCGCTGGCCACGACCCGCGTCGTACGACTCCAGATACTGCGCGGACGGATAGATGGACGTGCCGAGTGTGCTCGCAGTGGGGTCACCCTCAGGACCGGACGCCGGCGCCGAGGCCGACGGCGCCGGCGATGGCTGCTGTGGTGCAGCGACCGGAGGTTGCGGTCGCGGGGCCGAAGGCTGTCCCGGACGTGGGAACGGCGCGGGGACCTGGGCGAGGGTCGGGACCGACAAGCCGAGCATCAGGAGTGTCCCGACCAGGGTGTTGCGCATGTCGCTCATTATAGGGAATTTCGACGGGCCGGATGGCGGCGTCGCGCGAGGGCTGGCGGCAGCCGCCTCAGGCCGGCGCGCTCGCGTGCGCGGGAATATGCGCGCGGCGACGGGGGTTCCATCGTACGAGGTATCTCCCCGACATCTCGGCGATCGACCTCCCGCTGAGTCGGAGGAGATAGAATGATGACATGCCAAACGGGTTGAAGACGGCGCTTCTTCTCGGAATTCTGAGCGCCCTGCTGCTCGGACTGGGCGACATGCTCGGCGGAGCCGGCGGCCTGGCAACAGCCTTCGTGTTCGCGGCGATCATGAACATGGGGTCGTACTGGTTCTCCGACAAGATCGTCCTGCGAATGTACCGGGCCGCCGAAGTCGGACCTGATCACCAGCTGTACCGAGTCGTCGAGCGGCTGACGGCTCGCGCCAACCTCCCGATGCCGAAGGTTTACGTGATTCCGGAGCCGTCGCCGAACGCGTTTGCGACCGGGCGCAATCCGTCCCACGCCGCGGTGGCCGCCACAGAAGGGATTCTCCGGGTCTTGAGCGAGCCCGAACTCGAGGGAGTCCTCGCGCACGAGCTCGCCCATGTGCAGCACCGCGATATTCTCATCAGCTCCGTCGCCGCGACGATTGCGGCAGCGATCATGATGGTGGCGCGGATGGCCCACTTCGCCGCGCTGTTCGGCGGATACGGGAACAGGGACGATCGGAACGGGACCAATCCCATCGCGCTTCTCGCCACCATGATCTTTGCGCCGTTTGCCGCCATGCTCATTCAGATGGCCATCTCCCGATCCCGGGAGTTCGCCGCCGACGCCGGCGGCGCCGCGCTCGCCGGCAACCCCTTCGGGCTGGCGGAGGCGCTGCGCAAGATTGACGCAATCTCGAAGCGGCTCCCGCTAGACGCGAACCCGGCGACGGCGCACATGTTCATCATCAAGCCGTTCGCGGGGGGCGGCATGATGTCCCTCTTCAGCAGCCATCCGCCCACCGAGGCGCGGATTGCGGCGCTCCTCGGCCGTCGCTGAGGAAGGCGTCGTCCATTAGTGGGTGGCGGGGCAGCCTGACACACGGCTGTCCTGGGCCGGCAAGGCTCGCCAGCTGTCCTTCATCGCCTCGCCTCTCTCCTTTTCAAGTGCTTAGGTCCCTCTTCACGGCCCGCCACCGATGGCCCTGCTTTTGCTCTTTCCGAGGGAGTGCGGTCGTCCGGGCAACCGGAAGGAGGCCGACATGGAGGGCGCCGTGGAGGATTTCGATATTCCGCAGAACAAGCTGGCTGAGTCAGCGGAGCGGGTCGTCGACCGGGCGTTGGATGAGGCCCGCCGCCGTGACCATGCACTGGTGACCAACGAGCATGTGTGCCTGGCCTTCGCCCAGGTTGAATGGGACATGTTCGGGCAGGTGATGCGGGACGTCGAGCTGAACCCCCACGAGATTCTGCAGGCGCTCGAAGAGCACCTGCGCCTCCTCCCCAGTGTCGCCGGCCGCGATCTCCGGGTGGCCCCCTCGACCAAGCTGCTGTTCAAGCTGGCGCTGCTCCACGCGAGCCGTTCGGGCCGGCACACCATCGAGGCGACCGACCTGTTCTCGGCGATCTTCGAGGAGACGCAGGGCATCCCGGTGTCGATCATCCGGCGCCACGGCATCGAGCCCGACGCCCTGGTCACACGGCTCGCCACGCGGATGCGCGACCACGAGCTGCGCGAGGAGCGGCTGAAGAAGCGATTCGAGCTCCCGCCGTTCCTGAAGCACTTCGCGACCAACCTCAACCAGCTCGCACGCCAGGACAAGGTGCCGCCGGTGTTCGGCCGCGACGACGAAATGGACCAGGTGCTCGAGGTGCTCTGCCACCGCGAGCGTGCCAACTCCGTGCTGCTGCTGGGGGAGCCCGGGGTCGGCAAGACGGCAATCGCGGAGGGGCTTGCGCGCCGCATCGAGTTCGAGCCCGAGAAGGTTCCCGTGCGGCTGCGCGACTGCCAGGTGGTCAACTTGCAGATGAACACGATGGTCGCGGGCACCATGCTGCGCGGGATGTTCGAGGATCGCATCCAGAACGTCATCCGCGAGATCAAGGAACATCCGAACCTGATCCTCTTCATCGACGAAGTGCACACGATGATTGGCGCGGGCTCGGCGCTCGGCGCGCCGTCGGACGCGGCGAACGTCTTCAAGTCGGTCCTCGCGCGCGGCGAGGTCCGCATCATCGGGGCCACCACCCTGAGCGAGTACAAGGAGTTCATCCAGGAAGACGAGGCGCTCGCGCGGCGTTTCCGGACGGTGCAGGTGAACGAACCGACCATCGAGCAGACGCGGCACATCCTTTTCAGCCTGCGCCCCCGGCTGGAGCGGAACTACTCGGTGCGGATCAAGGACGAAGCGATCGAGACCGCGCTCGAGATGTCGCCGCGCTACATGCGCCATCTGCAGCTGCCGGACAAGGTGATCGGCTGGCTCGACACCGCGGCGGTCAAGGCGGAGATTGGCCGACGCTGGGAGGTGACCTCGGCGGACGTCGTCAACGTCATCTCGAAGATCGCGCAGATCCCCGAAGACATGGTCTTTCGCGAGGTGTCGACCCGGTTCCGCGACATGGAAACGCGGCTCGGCGCGCGCGTGGTGGGACAGCGCGCGGCAATCGATGCCGTCGCACGGCGGCTGGTGCTCAACAAGGGGCCGCTCAAGGACGGGTTCGACCGTCCCGATGGCGTCCTCCTGTTCCTCGGGCCGACAGGGGTCGGCAAGACGGAGCTCGCGAAGTCCGTTGCCGAGTTCCTGTTTGGCGACGAAAAGAAGATGGTCCGTGTGGACATGTCCGAATACCAGGACGGGGCCGTCGCGGTGGACAAGCTGATTGGCATGCCGCGCGGGATCGTCGGGTCGGAACGCGGCGGCGTCCTGACGAACCAGCTGAAAGACAATCCGTATTCCGTGGTGCTGCTCGACGAGGTCGAGAAGGCCAGCCCGAGCATGTTGAACGTCTTCCTCCAGGCGTTCGACGAAGGGTGGATCACCGACGGCCGCGGAAAGCGCGTGTATCTCAGCGATGCCATCGTGATCATGACGTCGAACGTCGGGTCCGAGTGCTTCCGCAAGTTGAGCAGCCCGCTCGGCTTCTATTCGAAGCAGGTCGGAGTGGAACAGGTGCAGGGGGAAATCATGAGGGAGCTCGAGCGCCGGTTCTCTCCCGAGTTCCGGAACCGGATCGACGAGGTCGTGATTTTCCGGCCGCTCGCGAAGGATGAAGTCCGGCAGATTACGGAGCACCAGCTTGCGAAGATCCGGCGCGCACTCGCGAAAAGCGGGCGGTCGCTGAAAGTGACGCCGGAGGCGCTGGAACAGCTCGTGACGGACGGGTACAGCCTTGCCTACGGCGCGCGCTTCCTCAAGCGCGTGATCGAGACGCGGATCAAGCTGCCGATCAGCCAGCGCTGGGCCGAGGGGGACGAGTACACGGCCGATCTGCGCGACGGGCGCGTCGAAATCGAGGTGACCCGTGCGGACGGCAGCTACGCGGAGCTCGCGGCCATCGCCTGACGCCGGCACCCCGCCGTGCGCTCAATCGGTCCAGTCGAAGGCCGCCTGTGCACGGGCGGCCTTCGCTTGTTCCGCCGGTCCACCGCCTTCGGTTCCCCGCGTCTCGCTCCCGGCGCGTGTCCCGAGACCGTGCCGCTCCTGGATCCCGTCAATCACTCCGCGAATCGCCCTGACGTAATCGGCTGACGCGTAGGCGCCCGCATAGAGCCGGCCGTACTTCTCCAGCATCGAAGGGAACGCGCTGGCCAGGAATCCCATGAAGTGATCCCTGGTCCCCCCCTTCAGGTACATGACATTCGCCCCCATGAAGAGCGCGCCATGCTCGGCGATCGCTTTGACCGTGGCCTCGAGCTTCGAGGGAAGGGTGGTGAAGCCCGGAACGACCGGGGCCATGAGCACACCAACATTGACGCCGGCGTCACGGAGGTGGCGGACCGCGCGCAGGCGCTGCAGGGGGTGCGCGGTTCCGGGCTCGAGCGCCCGCCAGGCGTCTTCATCGACGGTCGGGACGCTGACGTAAACGGTGCAGCCGGCCGCGCGTCCGAGATCCGCCAGCAGGTCGCTGTCGCGGATCACCATCGGGCCTTTGGTGACGAGGCCGACAGGCGTGCGCGCCGCGAGGAGCGCCTCGAGCGATCCTCGCGTGAGCCTGTAGTGACCTTCGATCGGCTGGTAGGGGTCCGTCGCCGTGCCGACCGCCACCGGTTCTCGCGTCCACGTCGGTTTGTCGAGCTCACGCCGCAGGACCTCGACGACGTTCGTCTTCACGAGGATGACCGTCGAGAAGTGATCGTCGGGGCCCAGCTCGAACTGGGTCTGGTACCGGCGGGCGAAGCAGTAGTGGCACGCGTGCGTGCAGCCGCGGTACGCGTTCAACGTCCAGGAGAACGGCATCCCCTTCACCGGGTTGAGCGCCGACCGGCACGTGATCTCCTGGTATCGTGCGGCGTCCGCCCGACGTTGCGACTCGTCCAGCGCCGCCTCGGGCCCCTCGTTCCGGATGCGCAGCGCAAGCGCGCGGGCCGTTGGGGGCCGCCTCCCGAGATCGAAGATCAGCGGCTGGCCGTCCATAGGCGATTTTCGCCTTATCTTCGCCTCACGTCAACCGACATCGCCGACCGGCGTGTTCAGGCAATCGATGCCGAGGTCGTCGAGGATCGGTGGCGATGGTCTCAGGGCAGAGACTTGGCGATGAGGACTGCCGCGGCCGCGGCGATGGCGGTGTTCAGAAAATTGAGGACGTCGTTGTTGAGCACGCCGCGTGCTTCGAGAGTCGCGGCCATGGCGCTCTCCGCAAAGGCCCCGAGCGTGGCCCCTGCGATGACCGGAAAAAGCGAGCTCCACCCCACTAGTCCGGTGGCCGCGCCGACCATGCCGAGCACGCCCGCGCCGACGAGCCCTGCAGCCGTTCCAGCCAGGGACACGGCGCCCGGTGTTCCCGGCGGCACCCGCCGCGGTCCTGGAAACAGGACGGTACGGCCTCCCCATGCCTTGCCGACCTCGCTGGCCATCGTGTCGCTGCCGCCCGCCGCGAGTGCTGCGACGAAGCCGATCAGTGCGGGGCCGGGGGCGTAGCTCACCGCGGCGAGCACCGCCGCTGCCGCGGCGATGCCCGTGTTGGCGACGGCATTCCCCCCGCCCCGTCGTCCGCCTCGCGCCTCCGCGATGCCGAGCCGGATCTTGCGGCGCAGGCCCACGCGGGACGTGACCACCGCCATGGCAAAGGTGGCGAACAGGAGGCCCCATCCGGCCCATCCCACCGTGAGTACGATCACGATGCCGACAAGCGCGCCACACACCGCGCCGGAGACTGTGAGCGTGCCGAGGACATAGCCCCCGAGCGCCACCCCCGCATTCGCCAGGCATGCCGAGCCGAGGAGCGGGGTGGACGTTGCGGCGAGCGCCGCGACGGACTCTTCGCTGACGAGCGAGACCCACCAGAGGACCGCGGCGGCCGTGGCAGGGACCGACACGTTGTCGTCGAGCCCGATCGGGATCGTCTCGACTGCGGCGGCCGCGAGCGCCGCCAGGAACGGGGCTCCGGCCGAGAACCACAGATATGGCGGCGGCACGATGATCGGCCGGCACCACACGCACAGGATCGCTCCCGCGGCCCCGCCGAAGATCACGAACGCCGCCGTGCCCCCCGCCGATTTGGCCCGGTTCCACGGGATGCGCGGCCCGCCGATTCTTCGTCCCACGATGGTCGCCATCCCGTCACCGAACGCCAGGATTCCCCATGCGCCCGCCACGATGTCGAGCCGATGCGGGAACGCCAGAATCACGAGAAGGATGGCGATCGGGTAGAGCGTGACACCCGACAGATAGCGTCGCCGGCGCTCGGATTCCCGGTAGAGCGGCCAGCCCGGCATGCGCGGTAGCGCATGGGCGTTGACCGCGATCGCGACGCCCGCGAGCACCGCGGCCTCCCACCAGTTGGCGAACCGCAGAACGAGGGCGACGCCGCCCATCGCCACGTGTACCACCTGACGACCGTCTTCAGAGACGCGCGGCGGCGGCATCATGAGCCTGTCGCGGTCCGCAACCTCTCCCGCCAGTACCCGAGGAGATCGCCGAGCGTCCGCTCGATCGGAATGCGCGGTTCCCACTGAGCTTCCGCGCCAATCCGCGACCGGTTCCCCCTGATCACCGGATTGTCGCTCGGCCGGAACCGCGACGGATCGATCGAGACGCTGATGCTACAGCTCGACATGCCGACGAGCGTCTCGAGAAGATCCCGCATTCGGTATCCCCGGCCCGAACAGACATTGTAGGGGCGCAGCGGCCGGCCGTGCCGGACGACCAGGCGGTACGCGCGCACCGTGTCGCGGACGTCGGTGATGTCGCGCTCGGCGTCGAGGTTGCCGACCCGGAGGACCGGCTCGCGCAGCCCCAGTTCGATCTCCGCGATCTGCCTCGCGAAGCTCGAGGTCACGTAGCTGTCCGATTGTCGTGGCCCCGCATGATTGAACGGGCGCACGACGAATACCGGCACCTGGCTCATTCGCATCCCCAGCATCTCCTGGGCCAGCTTGCTCACGCCGTACGGATCGGCCGGGCCGATGGGGTCGTCCTCGGAGAGCAGTCCCGTGGACGGCCTGTAGACGAGCGCGGAACCCGTCACCAGGACCGCGCATTCGAGTCGCGCCTCCCGAACGGCTTCGAGCACGTGGTGCGTGCCCATGACGTTCACCTGCAGCGCGCGGGCGGGCTCTGTCCAGGACTCACCGACGTGAGCCACGCCGGCGCAGTGGTAGATGACGGCGGGCCGCAGGGCGGCGATTGCGCGGGCGACGTCCCCCCGGTCCAGCAGATCGACCGACGACCAGTGGACGGGGCGCTGCGCCGCCGCGGACTCACGGCCACCGCGGTGCGACCATGCGGCGACGCGGGGCTCGGCGTCGAGGAGGTGATCGATCAGGTGACTGCCGGCGAATCCGGTGCCTCCGGTAATCAGCGAGAGACCAGGCACGGCGGGATCAGGAGGGGCGGGCGCCGTACTGGGCGTCGTGGTAGGCGCGGAAGTTCGGGTCCGCGTCCTTGATCGGCCGCCACCACCATTCGTTCAGCTGGTACCACGACACGGTTTCGCGGAGGCCCAGATCGAACGGCACCTGGGGAACCCATCCGAGCCCCCGCAGCTTCGTCGAGTCGAGCGAATAGCGTCGATCGTGTCCGGGACGGTCGGCCACGGGGCGGATGAGCGTGTGCGGCTTGCCCGCGAAGTCGAGAATCTGCCGCGTGAGGTCGACGTTGAGGATGTGGTTGCCGGCGCCGACGTTATACACCTCTCCGGACGTCCCGCGGTCGATGAGCATATCGATAGCCCGACAGTGATCGCTCACGTGCAGCCAGTCGCGCTCCTGCAGGCCGTCGCCGTAGAGTGGCACCGGGAGGTCGTCGATCGCATTGGTGATGAAGAGCGGAATCAGTTTCTCGGGATAGTGGAAGGGGCCGTAGTTGTTCGACGCGCGCGTGACGATCACCGGCACGCCGTACGTGGCCCAGTAGCTGTACGCAAGGCGATCGGCCCCCGTTTTGCTCGCGGAGTACGGGTTCCGCGGCTTCAGTTCGTCCGTCTCGCGGCTCGATCCCTCCGGGACGCTGCCGTACACCTCGTCGGTCGAGATCTGCACGAACCGGCGGAGCGCGGGCGCCTGCCGCGCGGCCTCGAGCAGGACGAAGGTTCCGTAGACGTCGGTCGTGATGAATTCCCCGGCGCTCATCAGCGACCGGTCCACGTGGGTTTCGGCGGCGAAGTGGACCACGATCTCCGCCGCCGCCACGAGCGGTGCGACGACACCGGGATCGGCGACATCGCCGTGCACGAACGTGTGGCGCGGATGGTTGATCACGTCCTGCAGATTCTCCATCCGGCCCGCGTACGTGAGCTTGTCGAGCGTGGTCACGTGCCAGTCCGGATGGACACCCAGCGCGAACCGCACGAAGTTCGATCCGATGAACCCGGCGCCGCCGGTGACGATGACGTTAACCATCTTTACGGGTCCAGTCGTACGCGAGCGCTCCGTGCGGCTCCACGCGATACTCGTCCGGCTCGGCGTCGTTGTACGGAAGCGTCGGAATGTTCACCACGAGCGAGGGCTCGAGGCTGATGCACTTCCAGCCGTGATAGACGAGGTTCGGCACCTGTATGAGCGTCGGGTTGTGCGAGCCGACGAAGAATTCGTTGACCGCGCCCCTGGTCGGGGAATTCTCGCGCGTATCGAGCAGCACCAGCTTCACCATGCCGGCAATACAGGCGAAGTTGTCCACCTGCCGCCGGTGGTAATGCCACGCCTTGACGACTCCCGGGTACGTGGCCGACACGTACACCTGCCCGAAGCCGGCGAAGATCGACGTCTCGTCCGATCGAAGGATTTCCATCAGCCAGCCGCGCTCGTCCGGCACCACCTTCAACGTCTTGGTCTTCACCCCGTCGATGAGGGTCCGGGCGGGCGGCGCATGGCGGGTCAACTCGGTCATGGTCCGTGGCCTCACCAGCGGAGGCCGACCTCCGAGTTGTCGCCGAGCATGAAGCGGTACGCCGCCGGCTTCACGGGAAGCCGGTAGATGCGCACGTTCTTTCCAATCAGGCTGTCTTCCACTCGGTTCACCAGGTTGCTGATGGTACTGCCCTCGAGGATGATGCTGTGTTCGACTTCCGAATCTCGAATTTCGGCGTCGTTCATGATCGACGTGAACGGCCCGATGTACGCATTGATGATCCGAGCCCGCGCGCCGATGATGGCCGGGCCCCTGACGACGGAGTGCTCGATGACGGCGCCAGCCTCCACGATCACTTTGCCTTCGATGCGGGAGTCCGTGTCGACCGAGCCCTCCACCCGCCTGGCGATCGTCTCCAGAATGAGGCGGTTCGCTTCGAGTATATCCTCGAGCTTGCCCGTGTCCTTCCACCACCCGTCCACGATGTGGGGGCGCACCTCGAGGCCGCGATCGATCAGGTTCTGGATCGCGTCGGTGATCTCGAGCTCGTTCCTGAAGCTGGGCTTGATCGCGCGGACTGAGTCGAAGACGTCCGGCGAGAACATGTAGACGCCGACGAGCGCCAGGTCGCTTCGGGGCTCTTTCGGCTTTTCGATGAGCCGCACCACCCGGCCATTCTCGAGCTCGGCGACGCCGAACATCTGCGGGTCCGGCACACGGGCGAGGAGGATCTGCGCGGCCGGCCGCTCCCGCACGAACTCCTCCACGAACCCGGTGATCCCCTTGTTCAGGAGGTTGTCGCCGAGGTACATCACGAACGGTTCCCCCCCGATGAACTGCTCGCTGATGAGGACGGCGTGCGCGAGTCCGCGGGGGGCGTCCTGCTCGATATACGTGACGCGGATGTTCCACGCCGACCCGTCGCCGACGGCGGCCCGGATCTCGGCCTGGGTGTCACCGACGACCATGCCCACTTCGCGGATGCCGGCCGCCGCGAGCGCCTCGATGCCGTAGAACAGGACCGGCTTGTTGGCGACCGGCACGAGCTGTTTGGCGCTCGTGTAGGTCAGTGGCCGCAGCCGGGTGCCCTTGCCGCCGCTCAGAATCAGCCCTTTCATCGACCGCCCTGTTGTCCGCCGAACGCGCCGAACAGGTTCGAGAACGTTCCAATCCCGGCGAGGGTGAACGACAGGTTGAACCGCTTGTCCTGCACGAGCCCGTATGCCGCCAAGCTGCCTCCGTAGTTGAACGTCTGGTACTCGAAGGCAATACCGCAGCACTGGGAGTTGTAGTAGGCCGTGTATCGCTGCTGCAGGAACGTGTCGCGCTTCAGGTCGTAGTTGAACGCGTAGCTTGCGCCCAGCCGTCCCCCGGGCCGGCGGACCGTCGAGCTGGCGTTGACGTAGTTGGTGGCCCCCGCCGCGTTGTCGAATCCCGGGAGCCCCCGGATGTACCGGCGCTGGCTCCATCCGGCGCTCGTCTGCAGCCAGCCTGACGAGCTGAACGTGCCGTTCGCGGCAAGGGTCCGCAGGGTGTGCTTGGTCGGGTCCCACTCGGTCCGGAACTCTCCCTGGAAGCGATCCGTGGGCGCGCCGCGCAGCTGCAACGCCACCGGGGAAAAATGCGTGGGCGCGCTCCCGGATGTGAAATTGCTCTGGAAGCTGCGGTCGTACTGCGCGGCGAGCTGGTTCGTGTAGTAACTCTGCGACAACGTCGCGCTCAGGATTTCCCGCGACGTCAGCGTCTTCGCGTACAGCCGGTTCGACAGGCCGTAGTTGAGCCGGGTGCCGCCGACCGTCCAGTCGGCGCCCTCGAGCTGGACGATGTGACGGAAGTTGTCCACTGAGGTCGTTCGCTGGATGGAGAACGTCGGTTCCACCACGTGCTTGAACTTCTGTGCGTAGCCGTTGTCCGGCGTGTTCCAGATCCGGTTGAACACCGGCCCCGTGATACGGGTCTGGAAGTCGAAGAGCCGCCGGCCGATGGGTTCCGGGACCTGTGCCCTCCGATCGTCGAGGCTCTCGGTCCAGTACGTGCCGCGCCAGCTGACGATCGAGTTGAACGTCAGGAACGGCCACCGGGTGAACGGGATGCGGAGTGTCGGGTTGATGTCGACGCGGCTCAACCCCTGATCCTGCGTCCTCACCGAGTTCGTGGTGGTGCTCCTGACGAGCGTGACGTATTCGCTGTTCACGCCGAAATACAGGGGCGAGCCCCCGATCTTCCGTTCGCCGCGGGCGAACGCAATCCGCGGCAGCGATCCGGTCGTGGCGAAACTGGCAGTCCCCTGGAAGTAATCGTTGCGGTCAGCCGTCGCGCTGAACGAGTACGGGCCCCAGTTGCCCGTGACGTTGCCGCCGAATCGGCGGGTGCGCTTGGTGGCGTCGTAGATGTTCTGCTGGTAGCGCTGCTGGGAGACGATGCTCGAGTAGTAGTCGACGTTGGCTCGCGCGTGCAGGTTGAGGGGCAGCCGCTGCGTCATGTCACCGGCAATCGTGTAACTGCGCTGGCCCGGGTACACGCTGGAGGTCCCGTTGGTCTGCTGGAACGTCGTCGGGTGCTCGTTGAGGAGCGACGTCCGCGCGTTGCCGGATGACCCCGAGCCCAGGATGTAGCGGTACTCGCCTCCGACCCCCTGCCCCGTCTTCGAGAACCAGTCGTGATACACCGTCGCGTCCTGACTGCGCGAGATCGCCCAGAAGAACGCGTTGCTGATCGACTGCCCGCGGGCGGTGGTCGACCCGTACGTCGGAATGAGAATTCCCGTGGCGCGGTTGTCCTCCTGGATCGGGTAGTAGAGGATCGGCAGGTACATCATGGGGACGTTCTTGACCCGGAGGATGGCGTTCTTGAGCAGAGCGTAGTCGTCCAGGTTCAGCGTGATGGACCGGGACTGCATCTCCCACCGTGGTGTCGGCTGCACGCAGGTCGTGAAATTTCCGCGCACGAGGCGGTACTTCTTCGGGCCCACTTTGTGGATCTCGTCGCCGCGGAACAGCAGGTCTGGCTCCTGCGTCCCGAACGGTCCCGGGTCCGCCTTGTCGCGGAGGACGGCGGTTCCGGTCGCATTGTAGAACGTGCCGGTGCGCGTCTTGGTGTTGAACTCCATCCGCTCGGCGTTGATCCGGTTGCCACCGGACACATAGAGGACGTTGCCGGTGGCGATGACGCGCCCTTCGTTCTGGAAGCTTTCCATGTGGTCCGCGAACAGCTGCGTCTCGTCGCAGTCGATCTGCACCGGCGCGTCCGTCGTGCCCTCGAGATAGTAGTGGTTCTCATGCTCGTCCGCGACTTTCCTGGCCGTCATGTTCTGCTGCTCGTACAGGTGGCAACCCGCAAGACTGCCACCCTGCGCCTGCGCGGCAGCAGGAGCGCCGACCCACTCGAACGCGAAGCAGAAGCAGAGAAGGATGCTGAAACGAAGCATGGATCCGTGGCGAGACGACCGGGAGTCAGCGAAGAATATCACGCAGGGGGCCGATCAGAAAGATGGACCCCGCGACGACCACCGGTCTCCCGCGCCTGCGCGCATGCTCGAACGCGGCGACGGGATCGGCGACGGCATCGACGGGCATACGCCCGCCGGCCGCCTCGCCCGCGAGCTCGGCGAGCGCACCGGCGGGGAGCGCCCGCGCGCCAGGGGCGGTGGTGCACACGACCCGGCCCCAGACGTCCGGCGGCCGAAGGAGCGCCGCGAGCATGCCGCGGACGTCCTTGTCGCCCATGGCGCCGAACACCAGCGTGGCATCGCGGCAGCCTTCGGCTGACAGATACTCCGCCAGCGCCACGGCTCCCGCGGGATTGTGCGCCGCGTCCAGGAGGATGTCGGTGCCCGCCACGACGAAGTGCTCGAGTCGTCCTGGCCACTCGACCTGCGTCAGCGCGTGGCGGAGCGCCGCGTCCGGCACCGGGACGCCCAGCCGCGACAGCTCGTCCACCAGCGCCACGGCGACGCGCGCGTTCTGCCGCTGATGGGCTCCTACGAGGCGGAGCGTGACGCCGGGCAGCACGCGCGCACGCGTGCGGACGTCGACCGCGCCATCGGGCCGCAAGGTCAGGTGCACCCGCGCTTCCGCCTCGATCCGCGGCGCGCCCTCGCGTTCGCACACCTCCTCGATCACCCGCGCGGCGACGTCCGTCAGGGGCCCGCACACGAGCGGTACTCCGGGCTTGACGATCCCGGCCTTCTCCCGCGCGATCGACTCGAGCGACGTGCCCAGTTGCGCCTGGTGATCGAAATCGATGGAGGTGATCGCGGTGGCCATGGGCATGACGACGTTCGTCGCGTCGAGACGGCCGCCGAGGCCGACTTCGAGCACCGCGATCTCCACACGGGCTTCCCGGAACAGGTCGAAGGCCGCGGCGGTGGTGCACTCGAAAAAAGTCGGCAGGGTATCGAGCGCGCCGGCGAGACGCAGGCGGTTCACGGCCTCGCGAACCCGGCCCGCGGCCGCCCGCAGGGTGCCCGTCGCCACTTCACGGCCCTCGATCACGAAGCGCTCTTCGAGCCGCACGAGGTGTGGGGAGGTGTAGCGTGCCGTGCGGTGCCCCGCCGCCCGCAATGCCGCTTCGACAACGGCCGTGACCGACCCTTTGCCGTTCGTGCCCGCAACGAGCACTGAACGGAACGCCTGCTCGGGATGACCCAGTGATTCGCAGAGGAGGGAGATGTTGTCCAGGCCGAACTTCATCCCGAGGCGTTCGAGGCTGACGAGGAACTCGATCGGGTCGTCGATCCCCACGATCACGCTACGCCGGCGCTTCGGGGGCCGGGACGGCCGGCGTCACGGCTGATTCGGGCCGCGACAACCCGGCTCCGCCGAAGCGCAGCACGCGGATCACGGCGTCTTTCAGCTCGCGCCGATCGATCACCAGATCGAGCATGCCGTGTTCGACGAGGAATTCGCTCCGCTGGAACCCGTCCGGGAGCTTCTGCCGGATCGTCTGTTCGATCACGCGCGGACCTGCGAAGCCGATGAGCGCCTTGGGTTCCGCGATGTTCACGTCGCCAAGCATCGCGAAACTGGCCGTGACGCCGCCGGTGGTCGGATCGGTCAGGATCGAGATGTAGGGCAGGCGCGCCCGATCGAGGCGCGCCAGCGCGGCGCTGATCTTCGCCATCTGCATGAGCGAGAGGGCCCCTTCCATCATCCGCGCGCCGCCCGAACACGACACGATGACGGCCGGCAGCCGCCGGGCGATCGCGCGCTCGATCCCGCGCGTGATCTTCTCCCCGACGACCACTCCCATGCTGCCGCCGATGAACCCGTACTCCATGGCCGACACCACAGCCGTAATCCCGCCGATCTGTCCGGTGGCGGTGATGATCGCGTCCTTCAGCCCCGTGCCCGCGATGCTCGTCTCGAGACGCGTCCGATAGGCCTTCGTATCCGTGAAACTCAGGGGATCGGTCGAGGTGAGGCCGCTGTCGTGCTCCTCCCACTCCCCGTCGAACAGCATCCGGAGGCGTTCGGCCGCGGTCAGGCGGAAGTGGTGCGCGCACTTGGGGCAGACGCTGAGGCTCGCGGCAAGGTCCTTGTTGTAGATGATCTGCCCGCAGGACGGGCACTTGACCCAGAGCCCCTCCGGGACCCGGCTCTTGTCCGGCGGGGGCTCGATCGGCTTCCGGACCTTCTGGAACCACGACATCTCTGGAGCATATACCAGCGTCGCTCGACGTCGGGCGGCCGGAGCGGGGCGAATGGCCTCCGCTCCCTCCACTCACCGGCCGTCAGGTCCTGGGTACGTAATAACGCGTGCCCTTGCCCATGTTCCGGACCTGTCGTTCCAGATCGGCCAGGGCTTCCTCGCCCCAGGACAGGTCGAACTGAGACGTCTCCACGACGAGCAGGGGTGTGGCGCTGTAGTGGAAGAAAAAATGGTTGTACGCCTCGTTCAGCTCCCGCACGTATTCGTCGCCGAGCGGCGCGATCTCAGGGTTCGCGCGTTCGCGATCGCGCAGGCGGCGGCGGAGCACATCGGTCGGCGTCTGCAGATAGATGACCAGGTCTGGCGGCGGCATGTCCGCCGCGAGCAGGTCGTAGAGCCGCTGATAGATGAACAGTTCGTTGTCGTCGAGGTTCAGGTAGGCGTAGATCTTGTCGCGATCGAATAGATAGTCGCAGATCGTGAGCTGGCTGAACAGGTCGTTCTGACGGAGCGCGGTCTGCTGGCGATGGCGGGACAGCGTGTAGAACAGCTGTGCCTGGAACGCCGCGCCCGGTCGCTCGGCGTAGAAATCCGGGAGGAACGGATTGTCCGCCTCGTCGAGGACGACCGTCGCGTCGAGGCGTGAACCCAGGCGGTCCGCGAGCAGCGAGGTGCCGACTCCCGTCGGCCCTTCGATGGCTATGTACCGGAAATCCAGGCTGGCACCCACATGCACGCATCCTCGGCGCGAGCCGCGCGTTCGAGCGAAGTATAGTCAAACGCCCCGCGGGATTGCGATAGCATTGTCCGGCGCCGGTCGAACCAACGGTCCGGGCACGGGGCGCCAGCCGACCCGCAGTGATGCGGCACGCAGTCCTGCGTTGGCGCGGTCGTCCCCGGCCCTCACCCCGAATTGATATGACCCAGACACTGCTTCCAAGCTTCCGCCGTGCACGATGCGCGTCCGGCCTCTCGGTCCTCGCGGCCGTCGTCGCGTCCGGCTGCGCCAGCGCTCCCGCCGTCGTCAAGGGCCCGACCACCACGTTCGAACAGAAGATGGCATGGATGCTCCAGCTCGAGGATCAGCGGCTGCTTCGCATCGAAAGCCCGCCGCCCGTCGTGGTCGTGCCTCCGCGGCGCGGACGCGCGCGGCCGACCGCGCCCCAGCCCATCACGCCGGATCTCGCCACGCTGATCGTGGACCCGGAGCCGCGGGTGCGCCGTCGTGCCGCCATGGCGATCGGGCGCGTCGGACTGACGGAAGGCGCGACGCCGCTCAGCGTCGCCCTCGGTGATGCGGACCCCGAAGTGCGAGAGATGGCGGCGTTCGCGCTGGGCCTCATCGGTGACGTCTCGTCGGCCGCGCCGCTCACGACCGCGCTCGCCGATGCCTCAGCGGTCGTCCGCGGCCGGGCCGCCGAAGCCCTCGGGCTCATCGGCTCCGGCGCGGGCGGCGAGGCGGCGGGGCGCGCCGCGGCGGGCGTAATCGGCCGGATGGCCGGCGAGTACGCGCGCACGGCCGTTGTGCGCGCCGTGCAGCCCGACGACGAGGCCTGGCCGGCCGCGCCGGAGGTCGAAGCCTTTCGCCTCGGTATCTACGCGCTCGTCAGGCTGCACGCGTACGAGCCGCTGGCCGCGGCGGTGCTTGACAGCGGCGCGCCGGTGACGACGTGGTGGCCGGTCGCCTACGCACTCGGCCGTATCGAGGACGCCCGCGCGGAGCCGGCCCTGCTGACGCTCCTCGCCGCGCACGGCAAGTACTCCGTCGCGTTCGCCGCCCGCGGCCTCGGCGTCCTCAAGGCCCGGGCCGCCGTCGCCCCGCTCACGGCGCTTCTGCGGGACGCGCGGACGCCGCTCGAGGTCAGGGTTTCCGCCATTCGAGCACTGGGTGCGATTGGCGACCCTGCGGCGGGCGGATCGCTCGCGACCGTGGCATCGGAGCCCGGGCTGGACCCGAACGTCCGGCTGGAGATCGTCGCCGCGCTCGGGATGGTGAAGGCCGCCGAAGGGTTGCCGGTCGTTCAGGACCTGCTCTCGGATCCGTGGCCGACGATGCGTGCGGCGGCGCTCCGGGCTGCAGCGTCCATCGATCCCGAGAGCTTCGTCCTCGTGCTGTCCAGCATGGACCCGGATCCCCAATGGCACGTGCGGGCGGCGCTCGCATCCGTGCTGGCGACGCTGTCGCCGGACCTCGGGCTCGAGCGGGTGCGCTCGATGTTGCGCGACGAGGACAAGCGGGTCATCCCGGCGGTTCTCGGCGCGCTCGCGCACCTCAAGGCTCCTGACGCGGCGTCCGTCGCGATGGCGCAGCTGAAAGAGCCTGACTTCGCCGTCCGCGCCGCGGCGGCGCAGGTCATCGGCGAGTTGAAGCCCCAGGGCGGCGTCGACGCGCTGCGGGCCGCGTACGCGCTCGCGCTGGGCGATGCGGCCATCGACGCACGGGCGTCGATGCTCTCGGCGCTCGTCCAATACGGCGCCGGCGAGGCCATGCCGACGCTCAAGGAGGCGCTCGCCGACAAGGAGTGGGCGGTTCGACTGCAGGCGGCGGCCGCGCTCGCAAAGCTGGAGGCCTCCATCGACGCCCGCGCGGCGATTCGTCCGGCGCCTGGTGGGCCGATCGCCCGGTACGACGATCCTCAGCTCATTGCCCCGGCATTGTCGCCGCACGTGTTCCTCGAGACCGCGAAGGGCACCGTCGAGTTCGAGCTGGCGGTGCTCGATGCGCCTCAGACCGCGAGCAACTTCATGGCGCTCGCGGCGCGCGGTTTTTTCAACGGACTGCAGGTGCACCGCGTCGTGCCGAACTTCGTCGTGCAGGACGGCGACCCGCGGGGCGACGGCGAAGGTGGACCGGGCTATACCATTCGCGACGAGCTCAACGAGCGCCCGTTTCTCCGCGGCAGCGTCGGCATGGCGCTCTCGGGGAAGGACACCGGGGGGAGCCAGTTCTTCATCACGCATTCGCCGCAGCCGCACCTCGATGCGAAGTACACGGTGTTCGGCCGGGTGGTGAACGGGATGGACGTGGTCGATCGGATCCAGGCGGGGGATGTGATCCAGCGCGTGCGCGTGTGGGACGGGAAGACGATGCGGTGAGGGGCGTGCAGGACCGGACCGCAAAAAAGGGGGCGCCGGGCGCCCCCTTTTTTTACGGGCGAGGCGGGGTGGTTACCGCTTCTTGCCGGCCTTCTTCTTGCCGCCCTTGGCTGCTTTCTTTGCCATCGCGCTCATCCCCCCCTTCACTGTGGGATTCAGGATGCGAGGAGCTTCCACCGCTCGCAGGCTCGCTGCCGCCTGGCACGTCGGCCTGCCACTCGCGGCGCTCGTCGCTCTCTGCAGAAACCCGCGCGCCGGCGCGGGAGGTCGTCACCTAAAAAATTGGGGGTGTCAACTCTCGACACCCCCCAGTCGTTAGGCGGAAGCGACTAGCGCTTCTTCCCGCCCGCCTTCTTCTTTCCGCCCTTTGCAGTCTTCTTAGCCATGATTCCTCCTTGGAATTCGGCAGCTCAGCTATGTTAGCGACCTTCAACCGTTACAACAGGTGGGCTGAGCGAACCACCCTCATACAAGATGTAGATTATGGATGAGAAAAACTACGTGTCAAGCACAAACTGCTGTCGTTTGTCAAAAAAGCACACAAAAGTTTTGTCGGCGCGAGTGCGCGGGGCCTGTAGAGCCGGTGGGGTGCGCGATCGCGATCGCGATCGCTCATCGCCTCGATCGATCGATCGCGGCCGCGCGATCAGATCGCGGAAGCGTGATCGGTCCGACAGCATCGCACGCGGCTGCTCGACGTCACTGCGCGTGGAGACGCGTGAGCGCGCGCGTCGCCGCGACGCGCGTATCGGTGGCGGCGCCGAAGAGGGCGGCCGCCGTGCGGTAGTACTCGATCGCATCGTCCCGCTGCCCGAGCCGTTCGTAGACGCGCGCCGCCTCGAGGTACGCATTGCCGAGGAGCGGGGCGGGGCACGCGCGCGCCCCGCGGATCGCCTGCTCGAAGCGGGCGAGCGCCGCGGGATCGTCCTTGCGTGCCTGGAGGACGCGGCCGAGTCGATAATGGGCGACCGGGTCCGTTCCGTTCAGCGCGAGCGAGCGCTCCAGTGCGCTCATCGCTCCCGCCAGGTCGTTGTTCTCCAGCCGCCGCCAGCCGTTCAGCGACAGGCGATACGCTTCCGCGCGTGCGGGGTTGGGCGTCCGCCGCACGTGCTCGGCGGCCTGCTCACGAATGTCCTGGGGGTCGTCCGGCGGCGTCGTCGCCAGCGCGGCGCGATACGCGGAGATGGCCGCGGTCCGCGCGCCCATGCGGTCGTAGGCTTCGCCCAGGCGCAGCTGGGCGAGCCGCAGCGACCCGTACGGGGCCGACGGGCGCAGCGCGATCACGCGCTGCAGCATCTCGATGGCATCGTCGGTCTGGTGGAGCACCTCCAGCCCGCGAGCGAGCCCCAGCCGCGCCCGGACCTCGCTCAGGATCGGTGCGTTCACCCGCTGCTCGCGCGCCGCTCCGAGCAGCGCCGTCCATGTCGCCAGGCTCGCCGTGATGTCGTGGTCGTACTCGTCCTGGATCTCCGCGGTCCGGGCGATGAAGAGAGGATTGGCGGGGTAGCGCTCGTGGAGTCCCTGGAGCAGCGCGAGCGCCCGGGCGGTCTTCCCCTCGTACCAGAGATAAATGACGTGCAGCTGGTAGTCCGCCTCGCCCTGCAGGAGCCGCCCGCGGTTGCGCGCGCGGAGCATCTGGTCGAGCCCTTCCCTGCGGTCGCCGCCGGGCAGCAACAGGAAGAAGCGGAGGAATTTCGCGGCGGCCGGCGCCACATCCGCGTAGTACTTGTACATGCCTATCCCGAAATACGCGTCGTCGAGGTTGGGATCGAGCGCCACCGCGCGTTCCAGCGCGAGCTTGATGTTCTTGCCGTCCCGGGCGGCGGCCAGCTTCTCGTTTCTGAGCACCCGCCACTGCACCCGCGCGGCGTACGCGCCTCCCAGGTAGAACCAGGGCTCCGCATCGTCGGGCGATCGCGCCGTCCAGCTTTCGGCGGAGTGGATCGCCTTGTCGACGGTCGTCGAGAACTCCGTGTCGAGCGCCTGGCTCTCGGGGTCGAGCAGAATCCGCCACCAGAGTGCCGTCGCGCCGAGGACTTCGCACGCTTCGGGGGGCGCCGGCCCGCACGCGCGGCGCAGCTCTGCCTCGACCTGATCGAACCGCGCCTCCAGGATGAAATCGTAGGCGCGGGCCAGGGCGTCGACTCCGCGGATGTCGCGCGGCGACGGCGCGATCGTCGCGAGCGCCATGCCGACGACAAGGCATCCTCGCCAGGAGGGCTGCCTCATGTGACGCTGGTGCGGAGCTGCTGCTTCTCGGCGTGACGTTCGAGGGCGAGCGCAATCAGGCGATCGAGGAGCGCCGGGTAGGTCACCTGAGTGGCCGCCCACAGCTTCGCGTACATGCTGATCGTCGTGAACCCCGGGATGGTGTTCACTTCGTTCACGAAAATCTCCCCCGACACGCCGGAGATGAGGAAATCGACACGCGCCATGCCGGCGCAGTCGATCGCGCGAAACGCGCCAATCGACAGGCGCCGGATCTCGGACGCCACGGCCGGCGCCAGGTCGGCAGGAATGACGATTTTCGACCCGTCGTCGAGATACTTGGCTTCGTAGTCGTAGAACTCACGCGAGGGAATCACCTCGCCGGGGACCGATGCTTCTGGGGCATCGTTGCCGAGCACGGCGCATTCGATTTCGCGCGCCTGCGGCACCGCGGCTTCGACGACGATTTTCCGGTCGAACTCACCCGCGAGATCGAGGGCGGCGACGAGCTCCGCGCGGGTCCTGGCTTTCGAGATGCCGACACTCGATCCGAGGTTTGCCGGCTTCACGAACATCGGAAAGCCCAACGCCCCCTCGATCTCGGCGGACGCCTCGGCGCGGCGCCGCTGCCAGTCGTGCCGGAGCACCACGCGATAGGGACAGACCGGCAGGCCTGTCGCCGCAAACACGACCTTCATCACGCCCTTGTCCATGCCGACCGCGGACGCCAGCACACCGGCGCCGACGTAGGGGACGTTCGCGAGCTCGAGGAGCCCCTGGATCGTGCCGTCCTCGCCGTACGGCCCATGGAGCACCGGGAAGATCGCATCCAGGTTCAGCCCCGTGACGACCGCCTGTCCCTCCTCCGCCCGATCGGCGCTCCGGCGGTCGATCGAGAGGATCGTTTCCGCGCTCGGCCTGGCGACGAGGTGCACCTCGCGTCCGCTCCGCACGGGACGCGCCGAGTCGAGGCGGGCCTGTTCGATCACGTCCGCCGCCGACACGGCGGTCGGGGGCTTGTCCGCCAGGGCCCATCGCCCGTCCTTGTCTATGCGGATCGGCACCGGCTCGTATTGCTGCCGGTCGAGATTCGCAAACACCGCGGCCGCCGACGCCAGCGATACTTCATGTTCGCCGGACCGGCCGCCGTACAGCACGCCCACTCGCAGTCGTTTCACCCCGGAAGAATATAGGAGATGGGATTCGGGCGGAAGCTCGGAGACGGCAGAGTTGTTATGCTTGAGAGCTCGTGACGCAAGCCTTCGGTTTCAAGATCCTCTCCCGCGACGGCGCGGCGCGGCGCGGTGAGCTGACGACGGCGCACGGTGTGATCCAGACGCCGGCGTTCATGCCGGTGGGCACGCGCGCGGCGGTGAAGGCGGTCACCCAGCGCGACCTCGTGGATCTCGGCGCCGAGATCATCCTCGGCAACACCTATCACCTGTATCTGAAACCGGGCGACGGGCTCATCGCCCGGTGCGGCGGTCTGCACCGATTCATGTCGTGGGATCGACCGATCCTCACCGACAGCGGCGGGTACCAGGTCTTCAGCCTGTCGGCGATTCGGAAGATTCGCGAAGAAGGGGCCGAGTTCCGGTCGCACATCGACGGCTCGCTGCACATGCTGACGCCGGAGAAGGCGGTTGATATCCAGTTGCAGCTTGGGTCGGATATCGCCATGGTGCTCGACGAGTGTGTGGCTTCGGACCGGCCGGGGCCCGACCCCGGACGCGCGGGTGCGCACGCGGGCGCCGATGCGGTCCGGAACGCGATGGAGCGGTCGGTCCGATGGGCCCGACGGGGGCGCGATCGACTGCTCGCGCTGCGCAACGACCCGGCCTCCGCTCCGGGCGTCCTGATCGCCAACCCGGGGCAGGCGCAGTTCGGGATCATCCAGGGGGGGACGTCGCCGGCGCTGCGCACCGAAAGCGTCCAGCAGACGGTCGAGATCGGGTTCGACGCGTACGCGATCGGGGGGCTGAGCGTCGGCGAGCCGGTGGAGGTGATGTACGAGGTCGTCTCGCACACCGCGCCGCTCCTGCCGGAGGACCGGCCGCGCTACCTGATGGGAACGGGGATGCCGGACGATCTGATCGAGTGCGTGGCCAGGGGCATCGACATGTTTGACTGCGTGCTGCCGACCAGGAACGGCCGCAACGGCCAGCTGCTCACGCGGCACGGCGTGATTGTCATCAAGAACGCCCGGTACGCCGAAGACCTGTCTGCGCCGGATCCGGACTGCGGATGCTACACCTGCCGGAACTTTTCCCGGGCGTACCTCCGCCATCTTTTCATGACCGGCGAGATGACCGCCGCGACCCTCAACTCGTTGCATAATCTATACTTTTACCTTGACACCATGCGGCAAATTAGGGAGGCTATAGTGTTCGGCTCGTTTGAAAAGCTCCGCCAGGAGTTCCATCAGACATTCTCCCGCCGGGCTCAACATTGAGATGGTGCGCGTGCTTGATTCTTTATTAGTGTCGATGTCGAGCCTTGGGGACTCGAGCCAGATCGCGTCGATCCTCCCATTTGCGCTCATCCTCGCGATTTTCTATTTCCTCATTCTGATGCCGATGCAGCGCCGGCAGAAGAAAGTGCAGGAATTCCAGGACGCGCTCAAGGCGGGCGACAAAATCGTCACCACGAGCGGAATCTACGGCCTGATCACCAAGGTCAACGACAAGTCCGTGCAGGTGCAGATCGCCGACAAGGTCCGCATCGAGCTGGCCCGCGCGTCCGTCGGCGGGTACCAGGGCCAGGACCCCGTCGTGCAGGACCCGGGCAGCTCATAAATCATGAACAAGAATCTCCGCTGGAAACTCATCACCAGCCTGACGGTTTTCGTCCTCTTTTTCGCCGTCGGCGTCTACCCCATCATCGTGCAGCGGTTTCCGAAGCTGCCCGCGCCGTCGTGGCTGATGGCGCACCAGC
>JANMCN010000010.1:0-21315 GCA_031361295.1 Acidobacteriota bacterium
GACCGCAACAACGTCGCACCGCGGCTCGGCCTGGCCTTCACCCTCAACGACAAGACCGTCATCCGCTCCGGGTACGGCGTGAGCTACATCCACTTCAACAGGATGGGGGGCGAGAACCTGCTCTCGTTCAACGGCCCGCACGTCGTGGGGGTCAACATCACGCAGCAGCCGTCGCAGGGCGTCTGCGGGCCCACGAGCGCGCCGACGACCTGCTTCCGGACGACGCAGCAGGGTTACCCGGAAGGACTCACCGTCCCCGCGAACTTCAACCCGCTGAACGTGCGGGTCAACTACATCCCGAAAGACAACCCGACGGGCAGCGTGCGGAGCTGGCACGCGTCGGTCCAGCGCGAAATTCTCCCGAACCTCCTGGTCGATGTCGGGTACGTGGGCAACAAGAGCTCGCACATCATGATCCTCGGTGACTTCAACCAGGCGCGGCCGAACGGACCCGGCGAAACGGCGTCGCTCCAGGCACGGCGGCCAATCCCGGGCTTCCAGGAGATCCAGAGCGCGTGGGGTGGCGGCAAGGGGGACTACCACGCGCTGCAGGTCAAGATCGAACGCCGCTACGCACGCGGGCTGTACTTGCTGAACTCGTTCACGTATTCGCGCGCACGCGACAACGCCTCGGGCCATCTCGAAGTGCAGAACGGGGACAACAGCCGCGTGAACTACCGGGACCTGGAATCCGAGTTCGGCAGGTCCGGGTACGACCAGCCGCTGAACAACACGACGAGCTTCGTGTGGGAACTGCCGTTCGGACGCGACCGCCGGTTCGCCTCCAACCTGAACCCGATCCTGGACGGCGTGCTGGGCGGCTGGCGGGTCGTCGGCATCAACACGATGACGAGTGGCGTACCCATCAACCTGTCCTATAGCCCCGCGTCTGCCTTCAATGTCAGCGGGAGCCCCACGTATCGGCCGAACCTGGCCGGCGACCCGGTCACGCCTCGCGCCCAGCGCACGGTCGGCAGCTATCTGAACCCCGTGACGGTTGCGATCCCGACCGACCGCACACAGCCGTTCGGCAACGCGCCCCGCAATGCCGCGCGGGCCAATCCCTTCTACCAGCTCGATCTGGGGCTGCACAAGAACTTCGGCCTCGGACGTGATCAGACCCGTCTCGAGGCACGGGTCGAAGCGTTCAACCTGCTCAACCGGACGAACTTCGGTCCGGCGAATGGCAATCGCTCGTCGAGCGCCTTCGGCGCGATCACCTCGACATCGGTCGCGCGGCAGATTCAGCTCGGCCTCAAGTTCTACTTCTGATATCAGGAGGGGCGGGGCCGGCTCCGCCCCCCTTCCGCCCCGTCCGGAACATTCGGCCCGACTCCTTCGTCCCTTGTGCCGTCCTCTCGCGCGATGATCGCCCGGCGCAGGACTCGAGGAGGAGGCGCTCGTGGTATTTGTCGTCGCAAGTCTGGTGCTGTCGCTGGTCCAGGGCGGGCCCGCGAGCGTCCAGGGGACCTGGGATGGCACGATCACGTCCCAGACCCAGAAGGGTAGCCCGAACGAAGATACGGCGCTGCTCGTGCTCACGCAGAAGGACAGCACGATTACAGGCACGATCGGCGGCAACGAGAACGATCAGATGCCGATCACGAGCGGCACCCTCGAAGGCAGGAAAGTCACGCTCACCGCGAAGGCCGATGACGGCCGTGAGTTCCATGTCGAGCTGACGCTCGACACCGATCAGCTGACCGGGACCGTGACCAGTGGGAACCGCAGCGCGCAGGTGGTGGCGCGGCGGCGAAAATGATCCGCCGCTCTGCGATCAGCAGCCGGCGCGGATGAGGCCCGCGGGAAATGCCGGTCGAGGCTCTGCCCGCGACCTCGAGCGTGCTCACGATCGTGGGCGGGCGGATCGTCCACCCGCGGTGAGGGCGAGCCGTCAGTCTCTCCGGCCCCTCGCCTGCTGGGCCTTCGCCAGCCGCTCGAACAGGGGCTCCGTCTGCTCGAGCGAGATGCAGGCATCCGTGATGCTCTGACCGTAGACGGCAGGGCGCCCGGGCACGTAATCCTGGCGCCCTTCGACGATATTGCTCTCGAGCATGGCGCCGAAGATCTGCCAGGATCCTGACGCGACCTGTTCGGCGATCGACAGGGCCACGTCCGACTGCAGGCGGTAGTCCTTGTTGCTGTTGCCGTGGGAGCAATCGATCATGACCGCATCCCGGAGCCCCCTGGCGGCAAGCCCGGCGCAGATCTCGCGCACATGTTCAGCGCCGTGGTTCGGCCCGGTGCGCGTCCCGCCGCGGAGGATCACGTGGCACGTGTCGTTGCCGGTCGTGTGCGAGATGGCCGCAATCCCCTGTTTGGTCACCGACGGAAACCAGTGGGGCGACCTCGCCGCGAGCACCGCGTCGATGGCGGTCTTGGTCGTGCCGTCCGTCGTGTTCTTGAACCCGACCGGCATGGACAGGCCGGATGCAAGCTCGCGATGGACCTGGCTCTCGGTCGTGCGGGCGCCAATGGCGACCCATGAAGTCAGGTCCGCGATGTGCTGCGGGATCTGGGTATCGAGGAACTCGGAGGCGGTTGGCAGCCCGATATTGTTGACATCGAGGAGCAGCTGCCGCGCGAGCCTGAGCCCCTTGTTGATGTGGAACGTCTCGTCCAGGTCGGGATCGTTGATGAGGCCCTTCCACCCGACCGACGTGCGGGGCTTCTCGAAATAGCTCCGCATGAGCACGATGAGCTCGCCGGCGTATCGATCGGACAGCACCTTCAACCGTTCGGCATAGTCGAGCGCGCCCCGGGCGTCGTGAATCGAGCATGGACCCGCGATGACGACCAGCCGGGGGTCTCGCCCGGCGAGCGCCTCGGCAACGGCTGCGCGGGCGTCGGAGACGACATTCGACGCACCTTCGCTGATCGGAATCTCTTCCAGCAGGATGGCGGGAGGAATGAGCGGGCGTACCTGGGTGATCCGGAGGTCGTCGGTCCGTTGAAGCATCCCGTCAAGATTACCGCAGGCGGGCCTGCCGGAAGAGGCGCCCCCTTTGATTTCGGGGGAAATCGCATGTTATTCTCAGGGTGTCGGTTCGCCGCGCGACTCGCGACGGCGTCAAAAAAAGGCTCGAGCGACCCGTCCCGACACCCGGGGCACTCAAAAAATACGGTCGCGGCCGGGAGGTGCATGCATGGCAGACACTAACGGGAGCAGTCGATAAGACCCTCCCTCGAAGCAAGGCACGGCCGGCGGAAACGCCGGCCGTTTTTATTTGTGCCGCCCTCTCAGATGTACGCGATGCAGTCGATCTCCACAAGGGAGTTGCCCGGGATCCCGCCAGCGGCGGCAATCGTCGTGCGCACACCGGGCTCCGCGCCGAAGCGTCCGAGGAACACCTCGTTCATGCCGGCATAGTCCTTCAGGTCGTTGAGGTACACGTTGACCTTCAGCACCTTCTCCATCGAGGAGCCCACGCGTTCCAGATTCTTCTGCATCTCGTCGAGCACGTGGGTGGTATGGGCCTTGATGTCCCCCTCGAAGTGCGCGCCGATGCCGGAGAGGAACACGAGGTTGCCGTACGAGACCACGCCGTTGAACAGGGGCGGTTTGTCGGGAGGCTTGCCGCTCGCGTAGTGCACTTTCTTGGTCGGCTTGTCTGCAGCGCCCTGGGCCAGCGCATCGGCCGGTCCGGCAACGGCTGCAACGGCCGCCATGGCTGGCGCCCTCTTCAGGAATGCCCGTCGATTCGAATCCGACATCGTCACCTCCTGACGGGCGCCGGGTTGAGCCCGTCCCATCGTGCGTCCCCAACCGGGCCGTAGTCGGGCGGCAACGTCCGCCAGTCCGGCCGTGTCATCCCGTTCATGTCGAACACGACCTTGCCGTCGCGGATCGTCAGTTCGCACGAGAGCCGCTCGCTGCCGTCCATGCGCGCGCCGTTCATGTCCGCCAGCCCGAAGTGCCCGCGCTCGAGCCGCAGCACGGCGACGTCTGCGACGGCGCCCACCGAGAGATGGCCCAGACCGTCCTGTTTGATCTCCCTTGCCGGATTCCACGTCGACCGCGCGACGACATCATCCACGGACAGACCCATGGCGAGAAACTTGTCCATGACGTTGAGCATGCTCTTCATGCCGGCGTTCATGCTCCCGATGTGGAGGTCGGTCGAAATCGAGTCGGGAAGGAATCCCTCCTTGATGGCCGGCACCGCAATCCGCCACAGGAAGCTGCCGCCACCGTGACCGACGTCGAAAATGACCCCGCGCTTCCGCCCCTCGAGCAGCGCCGGGTTCACGTGCCCCGATGCATCCTGCTCCCCGCGCAACCCTGAATACACGTGGGTGTAGATGTCCCCCGGGCGCAGCTTCTTCGTGACGAGCTCGCTCAGCGGCCGTTCGGGCCTGTTGGCGCCGAAATCGACCATGACCGGCACCCCGGCGAGCGTGCCGGCTTCGACCGCGCGCTCGACTGGCGCCCATTCGGGCCCGGCGTAGTGCGCGGTCTTGATCCCCACGATCAGTCCAGGGTAGCGGCGCGCCATGTCGGCGGTCGGCGTTGCCTCCATGTCGGCGAGGTCCTGCTCGTACGTCCCGCCGCGCATGCCGTTCCCGACGATGTTGAGGAAGGCGAGGATACGGGTCTTCGAGCGATCGATGACGCGCTGCTTGAAGTCCTCGAAGTTCCGCCAGCCGGCGCATCCGGCGTCCGCAACCGTCGTCACGCCGGCGCGCAGGGTGAATCCGTCCGGATAGACGCTGTTATCGCCCGCGTAGGATCGCCGCTCGCCCGTGCCGGCATAGGTGTGCGCGTGGATGTCGACCAGGCCTGGCGTGACGTAGAGTCCCGACACATTGACCGACTTCACCGCGTCCGCGGGATTGAGCTTTGGGCCGACCGCGGCGATCTTCCCGTCGGCGATGGCGACGTCGCGAACGGCGCTGATGTGGTTACGCGCGTCGATGACATGGCCACCCTGCAGCAGCAGGTCGTACTTCGGGCTCGCGGGCGGTGTTCCCTGGCGGGCAGCGATCGGCGCCCACGTCAGGAGCAGGAGCGTGCACAAGCCGCCGCCGAGCAGCGAACGCCGCCGAGGCACGCGAGGCTCGCCGTCGCGGCCTCCCCTCGTGCCGCAACTCGTCGTCGAAGCACCCATCAGCTGGTCCTCCGGGCTTCGCGCCGGGTGGCCGTCCATGTCGCCCCCAGATATTCGCCCATGTCGAGCGTCCCGCCCATCTGATCCGCACCCGCCTTCCCCGCAAACGTCAGGGTGACCGCGTCGCCGTGCTGCTCGCCGTAGGCGCTGCGGATCCGGACCGCGTCACCGTCAACCGTGCCGGTCACTTCCCGGGTCATGAACTCTCCCTGGTGGAAGCCTCCGAGATCGTTTCCCTTCTGCGTCAGATGGAGCGTGTGGGTCGAGGTGGCCGCGGCATACTGGATGTGCACGTTCCACTGGCCGGCGAGGTCTATCGCAGGGACGGCCGGCGGCGTCGATGGCGGCTGGACAGGAGGCTTCGCCAGGACCGCGACGAGGCGGTCGGCGATCAGGCGCTCGTCGCCCGGGGCGAGCATGTACGGCGTCACCGACACACCCGTTTGCGCAGGCTCCCCGGGGATGCGGGCGGCGTCGAGCGTGATGCGCGGATCGCCGTCGAGGAGCAGGCGTGCCACCGCTTCCCCCGTAATCCCGAGCCTCTGGCGGTCCCAGAGAATCCTGAGGGAGGGGGTACGATTCGACAATCCGTTGGGCTGCGCAACCGTGGTCGAGACGCCGGGTACGTCGGCGACCCGCTGCGCGATGTGATCGAGCCACCCGTTCCAGCGTTTCCATTCCGCGTCGTGGTCCCGCTTGACCCACATCTCGACAGCCATCAGCATGCCGATGGCATTTTCCTTCCCGACCTTCAGCGCCCGGGTCACGCCGTGGTGCGGCGCGCTGTGGACCCACGCCGCCCGCACGAGGTCCTTGCGGCCGAGGAGCAGGCCGGCGGTCTGAGGTCCGCGCAGGCACTTCCCGCCGCTGTAGGCGACCAGCGTCGCGCCGTTCTGCAGGTGGACGTTGGGGATCGTCAGGATCTCGGCAGCCGCATCGACGAGGATCGGCACGCCCCTGGCTTTCGCGACGGGGGCCATTGCCGTGACGTTGAGCGGGCTGTTGTCGGCGTTCGGACCCGCAAGGATGTAGATCATCGCGGTCCTCGGGCCCAGCGCCGCCTCGAACTCGGCCGGCGTCGTGACCTCGACGACCCGCAGCCCCATGGATCGGAGGGCAGCGTCGTAGACGTTGCGCGAATGGGCGGGGATGATCGCTTCGTCCCTGGGAAAGCCGCTCAGGTTCGGCAGCCGCACGTGCAGATCCGGATTTCCACCCGCGACGCAGGCGGCCGTAGCCAGCGTCAGAGCTGCCGAGCAGCCGTTCGACACCAGGCCCCACTCGGCGCCCGTGAGCGCCGCGAGCCGCCCCCCCACCGCCTCCGTCAGCTCGTCCAGGTGGACATACTTCTGCGCGGCCTGGTCCATCGCCGCGCGGACCTCAGGCAACATCGTCGATCCGCTGATGATCGTGAACGTGCCGCGGGCGTTGATCAACGGCTTCACGCCAATGGACTGATATATGTCAGGGCCGGCGCGGAGGCCCATCGAGGCCGCCGGCGTCTGCTCCGTTGCGCGCATCACGCCCGGGAACGCCAGCACACCGCCGAGCGCGCTGCCTCGACGGATCAACTCGCGTCGTGTCATCGTCTTCTCACTCATCGCGGCCCACTCCCCGGGCAAGACATGCGCGTGACGAACGGGGATCTGACTGCGCGCCTGGTGGCCGGGTAGAGCGACGGCGCACATCAGCGATCGGCGAAGCGCAGTACTCCAAACTTCTCGTACTCGTGAAAGCTCGGGCCCACCCGCGCCCAGTCCCACTGCGTGTTCTTCCCGTCGTCGTAGTCCATACGGTAGAAGTTGGCGCGCCACTCCGTCCCGGCCTTGGGCGGGACGTTCTGCAGCGGCTTCATCAACGCGTAGGGGATGAAGAACTCCGCCCGCCACCCTCCGATCGCCGCGCCGGACGTCTTGGGGCCGCCCATGGTGCTGGTGGCCTTTCGCGTGGCCCGCTCACCCTCGAAATGCCACGGGCGCCACCCGAGGAATTGTCCGCCGAAGTTGGGAACCAGGATCGGAAGCTCGTGATTGAGCGGCGAAATCTCGTACTCCAGATAGAGCGGGGACCGCTCGTCCGGCCAGAGGAACACTTCGAACACGTCCTCATGCCACAGGTCCATGAAGTCGGCCGTCATTGTGGCTGTGAGGGTGCGGTCCGTGCCTTCCATCAGGAAATACAATCCCGTCTTCGAGTAGACGACCTTGAATCGGGTGTCGTACGGGTGCCCTTCGGGCTGACGCCGGTTGAGCGCGGTCCACTCGGCCTGGCGCCACGCCGCGTTGTCGCCCGCGCCGGTGACCTCGAAGTCGTCCACGGGCCGCACCTGCAGCACCGGCCGCTGCGGCGCCGGTGCCTGCCCGCCGGCGTGCGAGAGGATGGTCGGCGCCATCAGCAGCAGCGGGGTGACCGAACAGAACAACACACATCGCCACATCGTCACGCGTTTTCTCCTAACGGTACGCAATACAGTCGATCTCGACGAGAGTTCCGTCGGGAATCGCGCTGACGGCGACGGTCGTGCGAACAGGCGGCGGGTCGCCGAACCGATCGATGTAGGCCGCGTTCATCCCGGCGAAGTTGTTCATGTCCGTCAGATATACGTTGACCTTCAGCACCTTGTCCATCGAGGAACCGGCCAGCTTCAGCGACTCGTCGATCTGATCCAGCACGTTCCTCGTCTGCGCGGTGATGTCTCCTTTGAAGTTCGTGCCCGGCCCCTTGCCGGACACGAACACCATGTTCCCAAAGGACAGCTCGGGACTGTAGAGAGGCCGGCCCTCCACCGTTTTCGACGTCGGAGTCAGCTTGCGATAGACCTCCTTGCGGGGAGATGGCGCGCCCCCCTGCTGGGCCGCGAGCGTTATCACGATCGCGACCGACGCGCCCGCGACGGCCAGGAATGTTCGTGTAGACATGGGTCCTTCTTCGGCCAACGTCAAAAGAGCAGCTTTCCGCCGAGCTGGACCTGACGCATGCTTCCGGCCGACGTGATGCGGCCGAACGCCGCCCCGTCGAACGACGCGTTGGGATTTCCGTAATTCACCGTGTTGAACACGTTGAAAATCTCCGCCCTGACCTGGAAGCGCATGCCGCGACCGAGCGGAACGTTCTTCAACAGGGACAGGTCGGTGCTTGCGAATCTGGGGCCCCGCAGCAGGTTGCGCGACGCGTTGCCAAACGTGAATGCCGCCGGAAACGCAAATGCCGCGGGATCGAAGCACCGGACGAGCTCGAGGCGGGCCGTGGCCGTCGTCCCCGCCGCGTTCGGCTGGCAATTGAGCTGGGGGACCGGGCCTACGAGATCAGGACGCTGCAGGCCGGTTCGTCCGATGTTCGCGATGTCGCGTCCAAATGTGACGTTGACCGGCGATCCGCTCTGGACTGTCGACACCCCGCCCACCTGCCACCCCGCCACCAGATATTTCACCACCGGTTGTGACGAGTTCTTCCAGAACGGCACCTCGTAGATATAGCTGGCGACGAACCGGTGCGGAATGTCCCAGTTCGCCGGCCCGTAATCCCTCCAGATGTCGTAATTGTCCATCGTCGCGCCCCCACCATTCGAGTGCGTGGCCATGTCGCGGGTGCGCGACCAGGTGTAGTGCGCGTTCGCCTGCAGCCCGAAACTCATGCGCTTGCGCAGAATGACGGTGACCGCATCGTAGTCCGCCTCGAGGTCGTTCTTGATGATGCGGCGGTCGCGGAACTTCTGGCTGGGGCGACGCGGGTCGACCGCACCAGGGCCCGGCTGGGGCGTGTTGTTGAAGAAACTCCGATCCAGGTGGCTCGTGTGGGAGCCCACATACTGCAGATCGAGGGCGGCGCCGCGCCAGAGCTCACGCTGGACGTCGACGCTCCATTGATCCTTTCGCGCATTCGGCAGCTTGCGCGTCGGCGAGATCATGTCGGGCCGCCCGGCCGCGCCAACCGGACCGGAAGGGTTCGCGAACGACAGCGTCGGATTTGCCGGATCCGACGTGAAGGTGGTGACCGCCGCGAGCGGCGGATTGTTCGTCAGGAACGTGAACGAGTTCATCTGGTTCGGGTTGTAATAGATCCCGAATCCTGAGCGCACGACAGTCTTTTCCCCGAGGCGGTAGGTGGCGCCGAGTCGCGGCGCGATATCCCTGTTGTTGGGCTCGGTGAATGCGAAGCCTTTCGAGGGCAGCGTGGCCGGGATGATCGTCTCGAAGTCTTCGGCCAGCATCGTGGCCAGGCCTGCATAGGTCTGAACCGGCGTATTCATCTCGTAGCGCACGCCGAGGCTGAACGTCAGGTTTCGCGAGGCCTGCCAGACGTCGTTGACGAAGAACCCGTTCCTCCACCCGCCCACGTGCCCCTGGATCTGGTCGGTCGGGGGAATCACCGTCTTCGGCATGCCGAGCATGAAGTCCGCCATCGCGTAGCCGCTGATGTCGCCGTTGAACGAGAACAAACCGCGCGGGTCGTTCGCGGCGCGGCGCCCCGTCGCCAGCCGCCGCAGATCGAACCCACCTCGTACGTTGTGCGACCCACGCGTGTACGCCAGTACGTTCGACGCCTGGAACGTCGTATCGAACTGGTACCAGTTCGATCCGCCCACGCCGAGGCTCGCGAAGTTGCTGATGTTGACACTGGGAATGCCGGGGTTCTTATACTGCACGTCTCCGTTGAATCCCGGAATTCCGAGGTCCGCGCCCGCCGACGACACGCCATTGACGGCAAAGTAGTTAAGCGTCTTGAAATCGATGCGGTGGTACCCGATGCGGAAGTCGTTGAGCAGGTTCGGCCTCAACGTATGGGTGTACGAAAGCAGCGAGTTCTTGTTGACGCGGGGCTGGGTCACTTCCGTGATCGGAATGGCGCTGTTGAAGACATTGCTGTTGAAGCTGTCGTGCCAGTTGTGCCGCACGAACAGCCTGACCTTGTTGCCGAGGTTCTGGTCCACCCGTACAAGAGTCTGGTCGACGTTCTCCGTATTCGCACTCGTGGCCTGGAAATTGTTCGCGGTTCCCGGTCCCGTGGGCGCCGGGTAGTACTGCAGGAGCTTCAGCGAAACCGGCGACAGCATCGATGGCGGAATGATGTTGCCTGGAAACGGCTCTCCGGTCAGTGGATTTCTGATCGCCGCCGTGATCTCGGAAAAATTCCCCTGCCTCATGAGGGCCGTCGGGACGACGGCGAACGGGCTCGAAATCGCCTCTCCCCTGACGCCTTCGTACGCCCCCATGAAGAAGGTCCTGTTATGGCCGTTGTAGAGCTTGGGAAGGACCACCGGTCCATCAGCCTGGAAACCGAATTGGTTCCGGCGCCGCGGGTTCTTCGGGTTGGCGCGGTTCTCGAAGTGCCCGCGCTGGTCGAGCGCGTCGTCCTGGAAGAACTCGAACAGGGAGCCGTGGAAGTCGTTGGTCCCGCTCTTGGTGACGACGTTCACGTGGACCCCGAGGTACGACCCGTACTCGGCGGACGTACTCCCCGTCTGCACCTGGATTTCCGTCACCGCGTCCGCGATCGGGCGCATGCTGGTGGCCGCGAGCAGATTCGAGGACGAACTGATTCCGTCGAGGGAGAGGCTGTTCTGGATCTCCCGCTGGCCGGCGCCCCGGAAACTCAGGCCGATGTCGCTGTTGAGGCCACCCAGCACGCCAGGGGTCGTGCTCGCGAGGCTCCACACATTGCGGCCGCTGACCGGCAACTCGACTACGGCGCGTTGCCCAATCGTTTCCGACACGACGGCGCTATCCGTGTTGAGGACCTGCGCTTTCGCTTCGACGTTCACCGATTCGGCCAGCGCACCGACCTTCATGACCGCGTTCGTCCGGGTCACCTGGTTGTTCGCGACCTCGACCCCCGTTGCTCTGAACGTCTGGAAACCGGCGACCGAGATCGTGATCTCGTACGCGCCGCTCCGCACGAACTGGATATTGTAGTACCCGTCCGCGTTCGTGGTCGCCTCGTACGTATCCCTCGTGCCCACGTTGACCGCCACGACCTTGGCGCCGGGGACGACGAGGTCTCCGGTGTCGGTCACGGTGCCGACGAGGGCCGTCTGGGAGGCCAGCTGCGCCGAGGCATCGGGAGCCATCAACAGCGCGCCACACAGAAGCGTCGATATTCCTCGCAGCATCCTGCCCTCCCTGACTGAATTCGGCGACGTTTACCGCCCTCACCACCCGCCGGCTGCGCCCTCATCGACGATGCGGCCGGACGACGTCACAGTCCCTGCAGTGCACCCTTGATCCACGAGAGCATCCTGGGCGGCGCCTCGGAGTAGTTGTAGAAGATCGGTCCCGTGGCGCCTCCCTCCTGAACGGCGCGCACGATGGCTCGCAGCTGTTCGGCGCTCGCCGGGACGCCCATGCCGAGCCGAATGAAACAGGGAAACTCACCCTGCCAGCCGGGTGGTAACGCGGCCGCTCCCTTTTGCACGACCGCGAGCACCGCCTCCGGTAACTGGCCGTATGCGCCGCAGGCGAACCCGTCGGCGACCGCAGCGAGCTCAGGTTGATATCCGCCCTGGAGCAGAAGCCTGCAGCGCGTGCCCTTGAGCGCCTCCTGCTTGATCTCGACGATCAACTCGTCTGCGAGTGACTGGCGAACGCGGTTGTACGCCTTCAGGTCCGGCGCCCTGTCTTCGAGCTCGGCCATCGAGCGCGGATGGTTGGCGGCCCTGTCGGGGGCGTCCCGGAACGCGCCGTCGAGCACGCCGAGCACCGACTGCCGAGCGTGCTCCGCGTCGACGCCCCTGGCCTTGGCTTTCGCCATCGTCTCCGGGTTGAAGCACATCGACAGGAGCGCCTGTTCGAATGCGTTGAGATCCGTCAGGTCGCGTTCGTGGTGGTGGCCGTGGCGGACACCCATCCATCCGAACGCCTCGAGCTGCAGCCCGTACATCGGGTAGTTGGTCGCGAGATCGCGGCAGACCGCTTTGAGGTACGCGCGCACCGCGTCATGCCCGATCGACAGTGCGTGCGGCAGACTGTCTCCGTACGCATTCCGCTGTGTGTACTGTGGATAGCGCAGCCCCAGGCGCGTGTTGTGGACGCCGACGGTCCAGGAGACCATCCGGAGACCGTAACGGTCAATCCTGTCCCCCGCGAGACGCAGCCAGTTGGTGTCGCGAACGCAGCCAGCCACCGCGGGCTCGATGGCTGCGCCCCGGAAGATCCGCGGATCGGGCGGGAAGTAGAGCGCTCCCCCCTCGGTCATATAGAGCCGGCGCCGCGCCTTGCCTGGATGAACGAACCAGCCGGAGTGGTACGACCCGGCAATCACCATCTGGTTCAGTCCGGCGTCGTGCATCCACGCCAGTACGTCGTCCACGCCCTCGTCCTGCAGGTCCCAGACGTGAAGGAACAGCCCGCGGGTGGCGAGCGGCTGAAGCTGCGGGGAGCGGTTCGGGGCCGGCAGCGCCGCGGGCCGCGCAGCCGGCCCGGCCCCCAAGGTGCCCCGCGCTGTAATACCCGCGCCGATCTGCAGGAGCCGGCGACGTGACGGAGACCTGGGATTCACGATTCTAGAAAAAGAACTTGACGACCAGTTCCACCGTGCGCGCCGTGCTGACGGTCCCCGAGATCGTGCCGAACGTGTTCACGTTCGAGATGTCTCGCGCCGGCGGGCTGAAGCTCGGGGTATTCGTCAGGTTGAACGCTTCGCCGCGGACCTCGAACGAACGCTCGCCGCCCAGGTTGAATCGCTTCGCCAGCGTGAGGTCCACGTTCTTGTAGCCCGGGGCGCGCGCCACCCCGGTCCCGCAGTTCCCCCACGTCCCGAGCGGTGCCCTGGCGAAGGCGTCGATGTTCAACCAGTGCGTGAGTGTCTGCTCGGCCGGCGTGGGATCCCCGACGCAGTTGGGCCGCTCGTTCCCGCGCGTCGCCTGCAACGACGAGCCGCGGCCGTCGGTAACGGTAATGGGAAATCCGGTTCGGGCCTGGAAGATCCCGCCCAGCCGCCATCCGCCCAGCACCGCGCTCATCAGGCCGCCCGCGTCGTTGCCCCAACGCCGATCGCGTCCGTACGGCAGTTCGTAGCTCGCAGACAGCACGAAGTTGTGCCGAGCGTCGAAGAAGGCCGGGCCGTAGTTCCAGTCCGGGCGGTAGGCGTTCATCCAGTAGGCCCCTTCCGCCGCAACGCCTCCGGAGCCGTAGTAGCCGAGGTTGTTCGTCCTCGTCCTGCTGAGTGTGTAAGAGGCGAGATATTCGAGGCCGTGCGAGGCGCGCTTGCGAAGGCTCGCCTGAAGGCCGTTGTAGTCGCTCCGGCCGCGCGCCGCCGTCGTCGAGATGTTGGTGATGAGGGGCGCAGTGGCGAACAGCGGCCGCCGACTTTGCAGCGGCGCCCACGTCGATGGATCGCCGACGCCCGGAAAGGGCTGGTTGCCTTCAACCGGGGTCACCAGGTGTTTCGCGTCATGACCGACATACCCGACGTTCAGCGACATGGTGGACGTCAGCAGGTATTCCCCGAACACGTTCCACTGCTGTGTCAACTGCGGCCGCAGGTTCGGATCCCAGGCGCGAACCTGCCCGGACGGCTTGTCGAGCGGCCTGACGTCGGAGAATCCGGCCCCCAGGTTGCCGGCTCCCGTGGTGGCGTCGAACGTCACGTTGGACTCGAAGAAATACGGGGGATTCAGCGGCAGCCGCAAATTCGCTCCCGTGCCCTCCATGTACTGAGAGATGCCGTACGCGCCTCGCACGACCCACCGTTCGTCCGGGTGCCAGGCGAAACCCAGTCTGGGCTCGAATCCCTTCTTGAACGAGCGGTACAGCGCGCGGCTCTCCCGGCTGCCGTTCTTGGCGAGGATCTGCTGCCCGGTCATCAGATCGAAATTCGACTCGAGGTTGTTCTTCTCGACCACGGGCTGGGTGTAGGCCCACCGCATCCCCAGGTTCAGGGTGAACTCCGGCTTGAGCTTGAAGTCGTCCTGCACGTAGAGCGCACTGCGGTTGTGCAGATGCGTCCACGGGGCTGCGGCGCTGCCGCGCCCCTTGCTTCCGACCTGGTCGAGCAGGAAATCGGAGAAGGCGAAGCCGGAAAACGCACCTGAATAGTTGAAGAGGCCGAGCAACCCATTGTTGCCCGCGTAGAAGCGGCGCTGCACGTAGTGCAGGAGCTGGCCCCCAACCTTGACGGAATGTCGTCCGGCCAGCCAGGTGAGCTTCTCGTTGACCTGGTAGGTCTTGTCGAGCGTGTCGGTGTTGCTTGCGCCGGCGCCCGCGGACGTCAGGCCGCCGCCCCACCCGATTGAGCTCAGTCCCGGAATCGGCTGGCCTCCCGCGATGCCGAACGTGGCATTGGCGTTGCCGATCCCCGCCCAGTCGGCTGTGCTACTGACGATCGTGATCTGATTGAACCCGACGAGCACTTCGTTGACGAGCGACGGGTTCAGCACGCGGTTCCAGTTGAAGGCCACGTTGCGAAACGGCGCATCGGTCTGGCTTCCGAGCAGCAGCGGCAGCGCCCGCTTGCTGGTCCTGGCTTGATACTCCGCGAACGAAAACCGCCCGAAGATCTTGTCCTTCGCCGACGTGTTCCAGTCGGCGCGGACGTCCCCCTGGTTCGCGCGGTTGGTCGTCAACGTCTGTCCGACGTAGTTGCCGGTCACACCCGTGACGCTCCGATTCGGCAGCGGGTAGAGGGTCGTATTGCCGAGAATGGCGGCCGCAATCGGGCTGATGCGGCTCGCCGGAATCTGGTTGCCGACGAAGACCTGGCCGGTCAACGGATCCTTGATGGTCGCCGTCACGCTCGACAGGTCTCCGCGGCGCCACGTTTCCGGTGCCACCGAAACGGTCTCCGAGCCCGGCGCGTCGAACCGAGTCCCCTGGTAATTGCCGAAGAGAAACAGCCTGTTCTTCACGATCGGACCGCCGAGCGTGCCACCGTAGATATGCTGGGTACGTTGGGGCTTTGCCGCGTGCGATCGATTGTTGGCCCACGAATTCGCGTCCATGCTGCTGTCGCGATAGAACTCGAACACGTTGCCGCGAATGACGTTCGTGCCGGACTTGATGACGTTGCTGATCACCGCGCCCGCCACGTTCCCCGTGTCCGCTCCGTAGTTGTTGGTCTCCACGCTGATCTGCGCGAGCGCGTCAGGGCTCGGCTGGTACGCGACCAGGTTGTCGATGGACTCGTTCATGTCCACGCCGTCGATCGTGTAGTTGTTCGTCTGCTCGCGATTGCCGTTCACGTAGGGCCGGCCCCCCCCGAAATTACGCGACCCGGTGAACGAGCCCGGATTCGGCGTGACGACGCCTGGCAGCAGGAGCGAGAGCTGGCCGCTGTTCCGGCCATTCAGAGGGAGGGCGGTGAGTGTCGTGCCGGAGATGACTTCGCCCACCGTCGCCGTTTCGGTCTGGAGCACCTGGGACTCGGAGCTCACTTCGACGGTCTCCTCCAGCCCGCCCAGCTCCAGCTTGACGTCGAGCCGCACGACCTGCTGCGCCTCCATCTGGACCGGCTTCGTGGCGGCGGTCTTGAACCGGGAGAGCTCCGCCTTGATCACGTAGACCCCGACGGGCAGTGCGGTCACGGTGTAATTGCCGGCATCGTTCGAGACGGCGGTGTAGCCGACGTTCGTTGCCTGGTTGGTGGCGGTCACGGTCGCGCCGGGCACCGCCGCACCGCTCTGGTCGGTGACGATGCCGGTAAGGGATGCCGCACCGGTCTGCGCAGATGCCGCGACTGGACCGAGCAGCCCGAACGCGACCAGAAGCGGTAGCCAGCGAGAGGGCTTCATGGTTTCTCCGGAGGTGCGATGAGCAATGCTCACACAGGCCCGTGGTTACGGGATCAGGGCCGGCCTCACTGTGACCCAGTATGGGCACCCGTTTTGCCGTAACCATGTCGCAGGGCGCCGGCAGAGTCAAGGATTGTTCGACAAAAATAACCGGCCGCCGGTACGTAATGCGGGCAGTACCACCTCCGTGAACCCGTCGCGGTGCTGGTACGGCAGCCGTGTCGGGGCGTCCTCGGGCGATTCGTACTGCACGAGCGAGTAGGTCCCCGCAATACGCATCTGGACCGGGAGCGCCTGATGCGCGTAGTTCAGCACGCTGACGAGCACCGAGCCTCCGTCCGGATCGGTGTACGGCGCGGCGATGACGGTAATCCCGTTCCAGATATCGATGGTGCGGTGCGCCGGACCGAGCACCTCACGAATCTCCAGCGCGAATTTGTCGGGATCCGCAATGCCGTTACGCACTTCGAGGACACGCCCCTCGCCGACCTGGTAACTGGCGCGCTCATCCGACACCACCAGCGGGGCCAGGGCGGCCCATGGCCGCGCGGGCGGGCGGACGGACCCCGCGGCCCCGGCATGGAGGACGACCGTCCCGCCGCGTTTCGCGACAGTGTCCAAAATCTTGTACTGAGCGGCACTCGGCGGATCGAGCATGATCAACACGTCGAGCGACGCGGCGACGTCCGCCGACAGCCGGTCCGGCGCGATCAACTGGAACGGAAGGTTGTGACGCGCCAGCAGGCTCATCACCTCGAACCACGCCAGAGGATCCGCCGTCGTCACGCCGATATTCGCCGTCGGCGTATAGCGCCCGGGGAGCTCCCACGAGTAGAACTCCACATACCGCAGGATCCGCTGCCACGCCTCGCGTGCCTGCGGACGACCGAGGAGCAGGTCTTTTTCGAAACGCGGGTGAAGCGGCAGCAGCAGATCGCCTCCAAAGCTCCCGGCTTCCGAAATTGCGACGAGGTAGTTCTCGATGTCCGGCCCCTCGTCGATCTCCGACTGCGTCTCGGATTGCCAGGCGTAGGTCAGGAACACGCTGGACGGCTCGCCCGCCGGCTCTTTGACGGCGCCCTTCTGCGGCGTTGCGTGAATGATCCGCAAGAGGGCCGCGTTGTTCTCGATCCATGGCTGTGCCGAGCGGCTCGAGACCTGGAGCATCTCATTGTCGCGGGTGACCCAGTTGGAGCGGATGTGTGGCCATTTCCCGCGCGCGTCCAGGGTGATGACGCGGGCCCGGCGCCCGAGGCGCGATCTGAGAAGACCCAGTTGCTGCGGGGATGCCTGGCCTCGCACGACCACGCCGGCGAGCCCTTCGACGGGAGGAACGAATGCCGAAAGACCCCGGACCGCCACTTCCACGTAAACGCGGTACCCGAGCGCGACCGCCCTCCGCAGCGCCTGGGCGTTCCCGGTCGGGATCACGATCGTGGAGATACCGAGGCTCGCGGCGGACGGCACGTCGCCCTGGTCCCACCGGATCAGGACCTCCCCGGCCCCTGGCGTCGCGGCGATGAGCGAGATTACGAGGACGCCGCACGCCGTCACGCGACGAACGCACGTCGAACGGGATGCGGAGGACATGGTCCGCTGGTCAATGCGCATCGGACATCAGGAGCCCCGAGAGTCGGTACCCGTTCTTCAGCTCGCCGGTCGGTGACATCCACACAGCCGAGACATCGCCGAATTGGGCGAGGAGTCCGGCGGCCTCGGCGAAGGGCAGGATGACGAGCGTCGTGGAGAGCGCGTCCGCGACGCTGGCGCTGTCCGTGACGACGGTCACGGCTGTCCTCGATCCGGCGGGCGCGGCGGAACGCGGATCGAGAATCGCGCCGAACGCCCCGGCCACGGATTGAAACGGGACCAGGTTCTGTTGCGACGTCGAGAGCGCGCGATCGCGAAGCCGCAGCGTGGTGCTGCCGGACGAGGCGTCCCCCAGCCGGACGGGCCAACCCTCTTCCCCCGGCGGCGCCCCGATGGATGCGATCGAACTGCCGCCTCCATTGACCACGGCGCTGCGGATCCCCGCCGACTTGAGCAGCGCAATCGCCCGGTCCACGGCATACCCTTTGCCGATCCCGCCAAGGTCGATCTCGACGCAATCGGTGCGGAACCGGATTCGATCGGGCTCGGCGGTCTCGATCTTTTCGTACCCGACACAGCGCTTCGCCGCGGCGATTTCCGAGGCCGAGGCAGGGCGCCCTTCCAGCCTGGCCCGTTTCCACGCCTTCAGCAGCGGCGCAATGGTCACGTCGAATACACCTCCCGAGCGCCTCGACACCATCAGCGACTGCTGGATCACCTCGTACAAGGCCGGCTCGACCGACATGAATCCTCGGCTGCCCTCACGATTCAATCTGGAGAGGTCGCTGTCGGCCTTGTAGTCGCTCATTACCTGATCCAGCCGGAGAATTTCGAGCATCGCGCGCTCCACCGCCGCCTGCCCGTCAGGACGCGAGGGGTGGTACGCCACGATGTCGAACATCGTCCCCATGCAGTAGCGCTGCAGATGGACCTGGACCAGGGTATCGGCGGTCGGCGACGAGGAGAGCACCACTGCCATCAGCGCACCGGCCTGCGTTCCGGCTCTAACGAAGCGCATACACGACGCCAGGATACGTCGCCAGGTACACGGCGTCGTCCGTCACGATCGGGGTCGACTGCAGCGAGCCCCCCAGATTCGCCCGCCAGAGCTCCTCGCCCGTCTGCGAATCGTACGCCTGCGTGACGCCGTAGAACGTCTGGATGCACACGATGGAACCGCCCGCCATCGGCGACGCCGTAATCGTCCTCAGCGATTTCGATTTCCAGATCTCACTTCCATCGCGCAGGGCCCGCGCGTAGACGAATCCGTCCTTCCCGCCGAAGAACACCCGGCCATCGGCCACGGCTGCCGACGACGCAATCCCGAGGTCCGTCTCGACTTTCCAGCGCAGGGCGCCGGATGCGGCGTCGAGAGCATAGAAGCAGGAATCTTCCGAGCCAACCAGGACCATCCCGTCCACGACGGCGGGAGACGCAATCACGCCGTCGTCCGTCCTGTACGTCCAGGCGTCTCTCCCCGACGCATTCTCGACGGCGTAGACCCGCCCATCAGTGCAGCCGAAGTACACCAGCCGCTCTGCCGCATACGCGGTCGAGCAGATCCGTCCTTCCATCTGTCGCGTCCAACGCGTTCGTCCGCTGCTTCGGTCGACGGCCTTGAATGAACCATCCGTGGATCCGGCGTAGACCGAGTCCTCCCGCACGACGGGCGTCGTCCAGATGGCGCCGGCTCCCTCGGCGCGCCACTGGAGCTTCCCCGATGTGTGATCCACGGCATACAACGCGCCGTCGTCACAGCCGAAGAACATCAGGTTCCGGGAAATGGATGGAGTCGAGTCGATGGCTGCACCAGCCTGGAACGTCCAGCGCACCTTGCCCGTACGGCTGTCGAGCGCGTACGCGCATCCATCGCGGCACGTGACGAAGAGCACGCCGTCGCGGAGCACCGGGCTGGATCGAACGGCATCCGGCAGCGGCACTTTCCACACCAGGTCCTTCGGTGGCGACCGTCGGCTGGCGGATATGCCGCCCCGCCGATCGTTCCCGCCGAGCAGCGTCACCCAGTTCGCGTCGGGACGATCCATACTCACGCCATCCTGATCAGTCGGCGATCGATATGTTCCAGCTCCCACCGGCCGAGTCCCAGATCCGAGGCGGTCTTGATGTGGCCAGGCTCCCGGTAGAAGGGGCTCTTCATGAACGATCGCTGCATGTCGGCACTGCTCCCGAGATGATCAGGATTGCGATCCCAGACTGAAGGCGCTCCCACTTCGCGTCGCTTCTGCTCCACGATCTCGAGCTCGATGCGGTCGACCGCCACCGGATCGGTCCCGAACAGCAGGGTGCGCGCCTCCCACACGAACTCGGGGTTCCACGCGAACGGCCCGCTGTGATACACGGCCCGGATGCCGTCCATGATGTTCAGGACGGCCTTCGACCTCAGCGGAGCGACGCTGCACATCACCGCGATCACCGGGTCCGTGTAAGTCTTCGGATCGACGTGGGTGCGCGCGACGTTGTTGAAGGATCCATATGCCAGGTTCTTCAGGCAGCCCGTGACGCCGGAGGCGTTGTGCTCCTTCAGGCATGGCAGGTTGATGATCTTGGTCGCTTCCGTCGACACGATGCCGGCCAGGTAGGAGCGGGTCTCCAGCTCGCCGAAGCAATCCATTTCGCAGAACACGGCGGGATCGTACCCGCCGCGCGTCTCACCGCCGACGGCCCAACGCTGATCGAGCCCGACGACGCGGATACCCGCGGGGAGCAGGGCGTGGTATCCGTTCACTTCGAGCTGATTCGAATTCCTGTCGTAGACGATGATGTGCCTGTTCGGCACCCCCACGGAGTTCAGCCCCTGCACGACTTCGCGCACCAGTGGAATCGACGTGGTTGTCTGCGGAACCCCGGATGGATTGACCTTGATGGCCACCACATCGGCGGACGTGAACAGCCGGCCCCAGGCATTCTTCGCGGCCGTCTCTCCAGTCAACGCCGTCATGCCGGCGTCGACCATCGCGCGGACGGCCGGCTGCGAGACGCGCCGGCGGACGATGGCGCCGGCGTGGACCACTTCGACGACCCGGCCCGGAAACAGTCCGGGCATGCCGAGCGGGGACAGCGCCATCTCGGGGGCGCGCACGTCGATCTTCAGTGACTTGCGCGGGGCGTCCGCCTGCCGCCATGGCAGGCCCGCGATGCCGAGGTTCAGCGTGCCGAGCGTCGCGCTGAACACAAACGTTCGTCGATCCATTGCGGTGCTCTCCCGGCACTCGGTCTACGCCTTCGCCTGGAGCACCTGGCGCAGGCGCGTCGCGACAACGCGATCCTCGCCTGGCTGCATCATCCAGACGCCGATCACGAGCACGTCGCCTTCCGATCGGATGACAATCGACGGGTCCCCGTCCTGCAAGGTACGGACGACGGCGGCTGCAACGAGGGGGACGGCGGTGCGATCCCACGACACACGGACGTGCGGCACGTGGTTGGCCACCTCCGGTACGAAGACCTCGGCTTTCACGCCGCGGACCGACTCCGCGGCCTTCCTGATCAGATCCGCGCGCCCCTCGAAGTCGCGCATTTCGGCCGCGTGGTCCTTCTGAACGAACAGCTCCAGGGCGGCCAGCATCCCGACCATCTCCTCCTTGTTGACCTTCATGCCCCTGCCGATCGCGTTCCCGTTCGGGGAGGCGTTCTGACGCGCCGCCGCGATGAGGGCTTTGCGGCCTAGCAGCAGGCCCGCGCTCTGGGGTCCGCGGATGCCCTTCCCGCCCGAGAACGCCACGAGGTCGAACCCCATGGCCGTGTACTTCCAGAGGTTCTCGACCGGCGGCACGTCGGCGGCCGCATCGTTCAACGTGGGGATAGCATGCTTCCTGCCAAGCTCGACGAACTCCTCGTCCCGAATCTGCCCGTCGCTGTTGTTGTTGTTGTAGA
>JANMCN010000065.1:0-3065 GCA_031361295.1 Acidobacteriota bacterium
CGACATCAACGCTTTCTTCGACGACTCGTCGATCCGTGCGGTGCTGCCGATTCGCGGGGGGTGGGGCAGCAGCCGGGTACTCCCGTACCTGGATTTTGACGTCATCCGGCGCAACCCGAAGATCCTGGTCGGGTTCAGCGACATTTCAGCGCTCCTGCTCGCGGTCCACGCACGGACCGGACTCGTCACCTTCCACGGCCCAAACGGCATGGGCCGCTGGGACGCGTTCTCCCTGGACTACTTCAAGCGGATCCTGATGCAGGGTGAAGCCGTCACCTTCGAGAACCCCCGCCAGCTCGCCGACCGGAACGTGCTCACCCAGACCGAGAACCGCGTCATGACCATCTCCGGCGGCCGGGCGCGTGGCCCTCTTCTCGGGGGTAACCTGACGGTGCTCACCACGATTGTCGGTTCGCCGTACCTGCCGGTGTGGGACGGCGCCATCCTGTTCTGCGAGGATATCGGCGAGGACTACTACCGGATCGATCGGATGCTCACGCAGCTGAAGCTCGCGGGCATCCTCGCGCGCCTGTCCGGCTTCATCTTCGGGACCTGCGCCGACTGCGGACCCGGAGCCGCCGCCTTCGGGGCGCTGACGCTCGAGGAGATTTTCGCGGACCACATCAAGCCGCTGGGCATCCCCGCCTGGGCGGGCGCGATGATCGGCCACGGCGCTCCGCAATGGACGCTGGCCGAAGGCCTTCACGTCGAGGCGAATGCGGACGCCGGAACGATCCGCATGCTCGAACCCGCCGTCGTGTAGGCTTTAAGCCTGGAGTTGCCCGTCGCACGTTGCCCGTCGCACGTTGCACGTTGCACGTTGCACGCTGCACGTCAGAGGTGCCGGCCTGAGTACTCCAGCATCTGCGCCTTGAGATCCAGCGGGTACGAGATCCTGACATCCACGATGGCTCCGTCCGGGCCGGTCACCGCCTCGAGCCTGGGCTGAACGAAGCCGGTGTAGGACGGCATGTTCAGATGGTCCACGCGCGCGACCACCTCGTCGCGGAGCGAGGCCTCGAAATGAATGCCGTATGTATCGAACAGCGCCCGGGCGGCCCGATAGTCTCCCTCCGACTTGATCCGCTGGACCTCTGCGAGCAGCACGCCGACGCTCTCCTGGAACGCGGCGGCATCGCACATGACGTAGTACGTTTTCCCGTCGCGACGACGGACGTCGATGGCCGTCGAATGTGCGAGCAGCCAGCGGACGATCATCTGCCGGTTGCGCATATGGTCTTCTTCGATTTGCGTGCCCTCGCGGACCCGCCGGAGCTGGACGAGGGCATTCCGGGCGTATCCCTCGTACTCGGCCAGGACGATTTCGGCCTGATCGCCGGCGCTGAGCAACCCCAGCTCTACCATGCGCGGACTGGGCAGAAAATAGAGGGCGACCAGGTCCGCCCGCGATTCTTCGAGCGCGGAATACTGCTCTTTCAGGACCGATTGCGGACTGCCCTTGAGGTGCTCGGCGATCCTGCCGGATCCATGGCCGATCACTTCGTGCAGGTCGGTCGTCAGTTCCCCCGCCAGGCTGCTCCACTTTTCCGCCCGGGCGGCCTCCTCGGGCGACCACGCGAATTCGCGCCGGAACTCGGCCGACGTCGACTTGTCGTACGCCTCGTTCACGTTGGCCAGCGACACGGACTTGCTGCCGTATTTCTCGCGGATGTCCTGGTCGTTCGGCAGGTTGATGCCCACGGGCGTGATGGGCGCCGATTCGCCCCCCTCGACGACCACGTCGATCGCGTTCGCGGTGATGCCGCGCACCCCCTGCTTGCGATACTGCGGGGACCACGGCATCCGATCCTCGAACCATTGCGCGTCGGCCGCGAGCCGCCGGATGCCGGCGGTCTTCTCGCGATTCACGTAGAACACCAGCGCTTCCCACGATCCCTTCATGCCGCGCGGGTCCATGTACACTTCGACGAACCCATTGATCGTGTCGACGGGCGACTCCTTGTCGTGGACCCAGGCGACGTCGTACGCGGCCCGGTCCGCCGCCTCGCCCGTCGTGTAGAACGTGATGAGCGCCCCCAGGGCCGCGGCCATGGGGGCCGTTGCGTACGGAATCGCGTCCCGGAGGTGGCTGACGATCGCGCGGATCTCGGTGTCGTATCGGCCCCCCACCCGGTAGACCTCCTCGGTGACGGTCCCGCGGACGGTGTCCTTGACGAGGCGCGAGTTGAGCGGATACTTCTCCTCGAAGCCTTCCAGATCGGCCATCGACACGCTGACGTACAGATTGTTGGCGCTCGACGTCAGGATGTCGCGCCCTTCGCCGGGCGTCTTGCTCGTCACAATCCCGTCCACGGCAGGATCGAAGAAAATCGGCTGCATCCTGGCGAAAAATGCGTCGAGGGTTTCGCCACCGCGGAGCGGGAAGCGCGCACCGGAGGCCGCGGCAGTGCGCGCGGCGACCGCGAAAGCGTCGGCGGTGCACTTCGGCACGAACTTGCGCGCGGTGAGGTTGTTGAACGGGCCGGTGTTCAGCCAGAACAACTTCGTGTACCGCTCGATCTCGTCGAGGGTTCGAGGATCCACACCCGACGGGTGCGTGAGGATCTCCTCCAGCACGTCGCGCATCTCGAGATTGTGCGCGTACCGCTGATCGTAGAAGATGTCGCGCCCGGCGAGCGCCGCCCGGTACAGGTGCCAGATGAGGATCTTCTGATCGGGAGGCAGGGCCGTGAAGCCGTCCGTGTACAACTGCACGACCGCGGCCTCTTCGACACGCTCCAGCAGATACGTCCGGCCCGCGGTCGCCGGCGTGTCCGTGACGGGCGTGTTGCCGCCTCTGTCGTGATCTGTCCCGCAACTCATCGTTCGCACCGTCGTGACTGCTCCAATCCATTGAACCGCTGTCGAGAGTCCGGAGGCAGGCAGAGGCCGGCCCGCCCACGCCGCTCGGCGACCCCCTGGAAGAGGCCCGCGTCCACGGGCACCCTCGCCGCATCGGTCCCGAGCAGGTTCCTGGATCCGGTGAGGCCCGGGCGGCACCGGCGAACGTGATGGAGGGCATTGACGTTCAGTATAATCGTGGGCGACAGGTCAACCGTCCTCGA
>JANMCN010000078.1:0-19776 GCA_031361295.1 Acidobacteriota bacterium
ACTCATCAAGGAACTGCAGCGCCTGGCGGTCCAGCGGAAGGCGTATGTGATCTATGTCCAGGCTGACCCCGAGGATGACCCGGCGATTCGACTCTACGAATCCCTGGGCACGCGGGAGGACGTTCACCACTTCGACATCCCTGTCGGCGACACACTCGACGGAGGCTCGAGACGAGACTGACGGGGGCGAGCTGATGTGGTGGATGCCGCCTTGAGAACATAAGCGAAGGGTTCGAGACGTGGCTTGGCTCGGTGAGTGTCGCACGCGGCGAACGCAATTTGGCGGAACCGATGGCCCAATGGCGAGACCAAGCCGCCGGGGCGGTGCGGGTCAATACCTGAGGACGGTAGGAATTGGTGCGCCCTGCAAGACTCGAACTTGCGACCTCCTGGTTCGTAGCCAGACGCTCTATCCAACTGAGCTAAGGGCGCGCTCTACGGCCGGCGCTCCTCTCGAAGCCCCGGCCCGCCTGAGCGGGAAGATAGTGATTATATCACCTCGGCCTGCATGGGTTGGCTCGCGGCCGTGCCATGATTGTTTGGCTCAGCGCACACACCCGCCAGCAGAGGCCGTGGACCGGGCCGCCGCCGCTGTGCCACATAATGAACGCGCCGGCAACAGGAAGGGCGGACCTCCGATGACGAAGAGCATTCTGATCATCACAGGCGACGGCGGCGAGAGCTACGAGGTGCTCTATGCCCTGCACCGGTTCCAGGAAGCCGGGTACGACGCCCGGATTGCCGCGCCTTCAAAGCGGCGGCTGCACCTCGTCATGCACGACTTCGAGCCGGGATGGGACACCTACAAGGAATCCCCGGGATACGTGCTCGAATCGCACCTGACGTTCCAGGATGTGCGCGTGGCCGAATACACCGCCGTGATGTGCATCGGCGGCCGCGCCCCGGAGTACCTCCGCAACGACCCGACGGTCCTGGCCATCCTCCGCGAGTTCGACGCCGGGGGAAAATGGATCTTCGCGATCTGCCACGGCGTCCAGCTCGTCGCCGCCGCAGGGCTCCTCCAGGGCAAGCGCGTGACGTGCTACGAGCACGTGCGCCTCGAAGCCGAGGCGGCGGGGGGCCGGTACGTCGCGGCGGAGAGCGTTCGCGACGGACGTCTCGTCTCCGCGCCCACATGGAAGGAGCACCCGGCCTTCTACCGGGAGGTCTTCGCCTGCCTCGAGCAGCCGGTGGCCGTCTGAGCACGTCCGTGTCCACCCAGCTGCACCGCGAGGACGCGCCGAAGAGCGTCCGCTGCTTCGTGCTCACGATCAGCGACACGCGGACCCCTGCCTCCGACCGCAGCGGCGCCGCCATCGCGGCCGCCCTCGAAGGCGCCGGCCACGAGATCGTCGGGCGCCAGATCGTCAGGGACGAGCCCGCGGACGTGCGACACGCCGTGACGTCCAATGCCGGCATCGCGCAAGTGATCGTGACCACTGGAGGCACGGGCCTCACCTCGCGCGACAGCACCTACGAGGCGATCACATCGGTGTTCGAAAAGAGGATCGACGGCTTCGGTGAGCTCTTCCGGAGCCTCAGCTACGAACAGGTCGGAGCCGCCGCGATGATGAGCCGCGCCTGCGCAGGCACGATCGGCCGCACGGCCGTGTTCGCGCTGCCCGGCTCCGAGCAGGCGGTGCGCCTGGCTCTCACGAAGCTGATCCTGCCCGAGATCGGCCACGTCGTGCGCGAGCTGCAGCGATGACGACGATGCGGCCCATCCGCGAAACGATCCCGCTCGAGGAGGCGCTCGCGCTGCTGACCGCGGCCGCCGTCCCCGTCGCCCGCACCGAGCGGGTGCCGATCCGCGACGCCCACAACCGCGTCCTCGCGTGCGACATCGTCTCCTGGCACGACGTGCCGCCGTTCGATCGCGCCGCGATGGATGGCTACGCCGTCATCGCCCGGGACACGTTCGGCGCGGGCCGGTACGAGCCCAAGGTCCTCCGCTGCATCGAGACGGTCTACACCGGCCAGATGCCTGCGCGCCGGATATCGCCCGGCGAATGCATCGAGATCGCGACAGGCGCGCCGATGCCCGATGGGGCCGACGCGGTCGTGATGGTGGAAGAGACGGAGAAGGCAGATGGGGCGGCGGTCCGTATCTTCACCCCGGTGTACCCCCGGCAGCACGTCGGGCCTCGCGCCGCCGACATTGCCGCCGGGCAGCGCATCCTCACGATGGGGCAGCTGCTCAATCCGAGCCGGATCGGCGCCCTTGCCGCCATCGGCGCCGGAGACGTCGACGTCTTCGCCAGGCCGCGCGTCGCGATCCTCTCGACCGGCAACGAGATCGTGGAGCCCGGACAGCCGCTCGCACCGGGACAGATTTACGACATCAACCAGTTCACGCTCTCGTCGGTCATTGGCGCTCACGGCGGCGTCGCCGTCCGCGGCGAGACAGCCCCGGACACCCTCGCCGCGCTCGTCGATGCGATGCGACACGCAGCGATCGAGGACATGGTCGTCTTTTCCGGCGGCAGCTCGGTGGGCGCGCGCGACCTCCTCCTCGACGCGCTGCAGTCGGCCGGGGAGGTGATCTTCCACGGGATCGCCGTCAAGCCGGGCAAGCCGATGGTGTTCGGCAGGGTCGGGCAAACCCCGGTGCTCGGGATGCCGGGCTACCCGACGTCCTGCCTGTCGAACGCGTATCTGCTCCTCGTCCCGCTCCTTCGCTTGATCGCGCGGCTGCCCGAACATCATCCCCTCAGCGTCCGCATGCCGCTGTCCCGCCGGATCGTCTCGACGACAGGCCGGCGCCAGTTCTACACGGTGCGGATCGTGGACGGTGTCGCGACGCCGGCGTTCAAAGCCTCGGGCGACATCACGAGCATGGCGCATGCGGACGGATACATCGAGATCCCGGCCCAGACCGACATGGTCGAGGCGGGCGAAATCGTGGAAGTGAAGGTGTTCTGATGTCCAAACCCTCGCCGCTGCACACCGCCCCGCCGTTCGAGCTGCCCACGCAGAAAGGGGATCGGCGATCGCTCGCACACTTGCTCGAGACGGGCCCGCTGCTGCTTGCGTTCCATCGCGGCACCTGGTGACCCAACTGCCGCCGCCGGTTCGGTGAACTGGCATGCAACTCCCGCGCGTACGCCGAACGAGGCGTCCAGACCGTGGCGGTCGTGGCCCAGGCCTCCGACGCCGTGCGCAAGTACGTCGAAGAGTCGGGGATCCCCTTCAACATCCTCGTGGACACGTCCCGGGACGTGCTCAAGGCGTACGGCGTCTGGCATGCCGTGGGCCTGGCATCGTGGAACATCGCCAGGCCCGCGCTGTTCCTCATCGATCAGTCGGGCGCGATCCGGTACTCGTTCGTCGCCGAGCGACAGCACGAGTTCCCGGCGCACGACGAGATCATGGAGGCGATCGAAAGGCTGAAGTTCGACCCTACTTTCCGAAGCGCTTGTTGACTTCGTCCCAGTTGACGACGTTCCACCACGCGCCGATGTAGTCGGGGCGGCGGTTCTGGTACTTCAGGTAGTACGCGTGTTCCCAGACGTCGAGGCCGAGGATCGGCTTCTTGCCTTCCATCAGCGGGCTGTCCTGGTTCGGCGTGCTCTCGATGACGAGCTTGCCGCCCGCGTCGATCAGCCACGCCCAGCCGCTGCCGAATCTCGTCACGCCCGCCTTCGCGAGCTGCTCCTTGAAGGTCTCGAGGCTGCCGAAGGCGGACTTGATCGCCTCGCCGACCGCACCCGACGGCGCGCCACCCTTGCCGGGCCCCATGATCTGCCAGAACATCGTGTGGTTCACGTGGCCGCCGCCGTTGTTTCGCACCGCCGTCCGGATGTCCTCGGGCACCGTGTTGATCCCGCGAATCAGCTCGTCGATGCTCTTCTTCTGAAGCTCCGGATACTTCTCCAGCGCGGCGTTCAGATTCGTCACGTAGGCCGCGTGATGCTTGTCGTGATGAATCCGCATCGTCTGTTCGTCGATGTGGGGCTCGAGCGCCGCGTAATCGTAGGGGAGCGGTGGAACTTCATGCGCCATGTCTGTCTCCTTAACTTCTGACCTGCAGCATGCGGTCGAGCGCCAGCCTGGCGCCGCGCTTCTGCTCTTCGGGAACGACGATCTGGTTGTGCACCTGCCCCTCGAGCAGCCCCTCGAGGATCCAGAGCAGGTGGTTGGGCGATACGCGGAACATGGTCGAGCAGAGGCAGCCGAACGGATCGAGCGTCACGACCGTCTGATCATCTGCGACGTCGTGGCGCAGCCGGTTCACCAGGTGAACCTCGGTTGCGACGGCCCATACGGTTCCTTTTGGACTCGCCTTGACCGTGTTGATGATGTACTCGGTCGACCCCGAGCAGTCGGCCGCCTGGACGACATCGAACGTGCACTCGGGATGCGCGATGACCTGCCCGCCCGGATATTGCTTCCGGAACGCGTCGATCTGCGCGACGGAGAAGCGGGTGTGAACCGAGCAGAACCCCTTCCAGAGGATCAGCTTCGCCCTGGCAACCTCTTCCCGCGTGAGCCCGCCCCAGACCTCGTCGGGGTCCCACACGACCATCTCGTCGAGCGGCACGCCCATCTTGTAAGCGGTGTTGCGCCCGAGATGCTGGTCGGGGAGCATCAGCAGCTTGTCGCCCTGCTCCCAGCCCCAGGCCATCACGCCGGCCGCGTTGGTGGACGTGCACACGATCCCGCCGTGCGTGCCGACGAACGATTTCACACCGGCCGTGGAGTTGATGTACGTGACGGGGACGACGCCGGCGCGTCCGTTCTCCACCGCGTCGGTCCGCACGCCCATTTCGCCGAGCTCACGCCAGCAGACCTCGAGCTGATCGGGCGCGGCCATGTCGGCCATCGAGCAGCCCGCGGCGAGATCCGGCAGCAGGACCTTCTGATTCGGCCCGCGGAGGATATCCGCGCTTTCCGCCATGAAGTGGACGCCGCAGAAGATGATGAACTCGGCGGCGCCCCGGCTTGCGGCGGCGCGCGAGAGCTTGAGGGAGTCCCCGATGTAGTCGGCGAACCTGATGACTTCGTCGCGCTGGTAGTGGTGGCCGAGGATCACTACCCGGTCGCCGAGCTGCCGCTTGGCTTCGGCAATCCTCGCGTCCATCTCGTCGTCCGACAGGCGGAGATAACGTTCGGGAAGCGGCTGCCGCTCGCCGATGCTCGCCTTCTCGACGTCCGTGAGCAGTTTGATGTCCATATCAGGGCTTTCCGAGCTCCCGGATTCCCGCTCGCCGGTTCGCCTGCGTTTCGGGGTCCGGCCCGCAGGTTCGGCCTTGCGGCTGCCGGCTTGCCGCTCCGGGCCCCAAGCGGAAGCTCCCCTATTGTACCAGCGCGGGAACCTCGTCGGGGGCTTCGGGGCCCGTGACGACGTTGTACAGCGTGTCGCGTTCGACGGGCTCGCGGCCCGCCGCGCGAATGAGCCGCCGGATGGCGCCGGTGGTCATGGCCTCAGGCGTGACGGCGCCGGCCATGTGGTAAATCTTCTCCTCCTGCACCGTCCCATCCAGGTCGTCGACGCCGAACCACAGCGCGAGCTGCGCCACCTCGACGCCGGTGGCGATCCAGAACCCCTTCACGTGGGCGAAGTTGTCGAGCATCAGCCGGGCGACCGCATGCACGCGCAGGGTATCGGCGGCGCTCGGCGCGGGGAGCTTGCGCATCTGGTTGTTGTCGGGATGGAACGCCAGCGGGATGAACGCCTGGAACCCGCCCGTGTCGTCCTGCAGCGTGCGTGCGCGGAGCATGTGATCCACGCGCTCCTCCACCGTCTCGATGTGCCCGTACAGCATCGTGACGTTGGTGCGCATGCCGAGGCCGTGGGCCAGCCGGTGGATCTCGAGGTAGCGATCCGCTCCGCACTTGTCGTGGCAGATCTTCCGCCGCACGCGTTCGGCGAAGATTTCCGCCCCTCCGCCTGGCAGCGAGTCGAGCCCCGCATGCTGCAGCTCGCGCAGCACCTGTTCGTCGGACATCCCGTAGAGATCCGCGAAGAACGCGATCTCCACCGCGGTGAAGCATTTCAGGTGGATGCCGGGACGGATGCGTTTGAAGCCGCGCAGCATGTCCAGGTAATACGTAAACGGCAGCTCGGGGTGGAGGCCGTTGACGACGTGGATTTCGGTCAGGGGCTGGGCCGCGCGGCTGCGTAGCTTGTCCCACGTCTGCTCGAGCGACATGGTGTACGAGCCGGGGTCGCCTGGCTTCAGGCGGGCGAACGAGCAGAAGAGACAGCTCGCGACGCACACATTGGTCGCTTCCACCCGGATGTTGAAGTTGTAGTACGTGCGCGCGCCGTGCCGCCTCTCGCGCTCCCGGTTGGCCATCCATCCGAGCGCGAGGAGATCGGGACAGCCGAACAGCCGTACGCCTTCATCGAACGTGAGGCGCTCGGAGGCGTCGAGCTTCTCGGCGATGTCCGAGAGCCCCGCGGCCATGACACGTTGCCTACTCATCGTTCTTTACGCACGTTGCACGTTGCACGTTGCACGTTGCACGTTGCACGTGTTCACGCCGTGCCCATCGCCTGCACCCGCACCGTGCGGGCGCGGGGGCCGTCGAGCTCGGCGACGAGCACCCGCTGCCACTGCCCGAGGACGAGCCTCGACCCGCTCACCTGGAGCGACAGGCTGTGCCCCAGGAGCATGGCGCGCAGATGCGCGTCCGCGTTGAACCGGTCGCAATCCGAGTGCTCCGGATCGTTGTGCTTCCAGTCGGCGTCGCGATCGACGATCTGCTCGAGGAGCCGCGTGATGTCGGCGTGGAGCGCCTGCTGGGACTCGTTCATGAACACGGCGAGCGTGGTGTGCATGGACCAGAGGCTGACGAGGCCTTCGCGGACTCCGGATGCGGCGACGATCGCGCCAATCCGCTCCGTCAGATCGATCAGCTCGATGCGCTGATCCGTCTGCACGACGAGGCTCTCAGCGTGCACCAGGAAGCTGCTGGCGGACGTGGACAGTGATGTCGAGGCGACGGGCGAATCGGGCGCGTTGACGGCGGAGCTCTTGGTCATCAGTGTCCCGTTTCGGGGGGGCGCACGTCGGATTGGCGATCGCCTCTGGGCCGCTTGGGGGCGCTCGCCTGTCGCCTGCAGTCAACACCTGCAAACACTTAATCTTACAGGGAACGGGGGGAGGGGGCCAAGGGGAGGGAGTAAATCCAACGTGCAACGTCCAACGTGCAACGTGCAACACGTCCGACGTGCGAACAGAACGCGCCAATGACCGAGAGGCGCCGGTGTATACTCGATGGACAACTGACGCTCGAACCGGTGAGCTCGCATTTCACCGGTTCTGCCCGGCGGTCGCGCGAAGTGGGTGTGAGTCCCACGCGGTGCCGCCACTGTAAGCGGGGAGCTGCATCCCCCAGCCGGATTGGCCGGCAGCCACTGCGAAGGATGTTTCTTCGTGGGAAGGTTCGGGATGCACGTGACGATCCGCAAGCCAGGATATTCGACGCCGGGCTCGTCCTTTTCCGCCTCACCGAGGCATCGGCGCGTTCCACGCCGAAAAGGAGCCCCATGCGATCGCGATCCATTCGTCACGTCTTTTCTGCCATCCTCCTGTCTCTCCCGGCTGCTGCTGTGTACGCGGGCCCGGTGACGGGCCGCGTCGTGGACCCCGCCGGGCGTGCGGTGGCGGGCGCCCAGGTGCTGCTGCTTGGAGAGGGGGCGGCGGTGCGCAGCACGATCAGCAGCGCGAGCGGCGAATTCAGGCTCCAGGCGCCTGACGCCGGTCAATACGAGCTGCGGGTGGCGCTCGACGGCTTCCGCGCCGGCAGCATGCCGGTAGAAGGGTCTGCGCAGCCGCGCGATCTCGGGCCCGTGCCGCTGCAGATCGGCGCCGTGTCCGAGTCGCTGATCGTCTCGGCCGCGCAGGTCGAGATCCCGCTGTCGCGCGCCTCCTCCTCGGTCACGGTCATCTCGGGGGCCGAGCTCCAGGCGCGGCAGCTCACGAGCGTGAGCGAGGCATTGCGACAAGTGCCCGGCCTGACGATCGCCCAGTCCGGCGGCCGCGGCGCCCTCACCACGATCTTCCCCCGAGGCGGCGAGTCGGACTACACGCTCGTGTTCCTCGATGGGATCCAGTTGAATGCGTTCGGCGGCGGGTTCGATCTCGCGCATCTCTCGGCCGCGAACATCGACCGGATCGAGATCGTGCGGGGCCCGCAGAGCGCTCTGTACGGCTCCAACGCGATCGGGGCGGTGGTCCGGATCGTGACCAGAACCGGCGGCCCCGTGCGCGGCGACGCGTCGATCGAGGGCGGCACGTTCGGCACGAGCCGCGCCGCCGCGAGCTCCTCCGGCACGACGGGCTCGTGGTCGTGGGGGGCTGGCGCGGATCGCCTCGCCAGCGACGGGTGGAACGGCCGCCACACGAGCACGGGCGCTCGCGTCGACAACGACGCGTACGAGCGCACCGAGGCCGGCGGCAACGCGGGCTGGCGCAGCGGCGGCGGGACGACGGTCCGCGGCGAGCTTCGCTTCGAACACGACCATCGCGGCTTCCCCGGACCGTTCGGGTCGAACCCGGCCGGAATCTTCACGGCCATCGACACCACCTCGAACGGCACGGACGACCGATGGAGCGCATCGATCGGCGCATCGCGGCCCATGGGCCGCCGCGTCCGCACGCACGGCCAGCTGACGTGGAACACGTCTGACGGTCAGTACGTCGCGGAGTCATCGTTTTCTCCCACCGGAACGAGCGTGTCGGACTCGGGCTCCCGGCGGCTCTCCGGACGCGCGCAGACGGACGTGACCCTTGGCGCGGCGCTCGACCTGTCGGCCGGCCTCGAGCTTCAGCGCGAGCGCGTCACGAGCACGTACATCACGGACAACCGCGGGCCGATTCCCGTCACGCGACAGGTGGCCGGCTATTTCGGCGAGGCGCGCTGGAGCCCGTCCGATCGGCTGTTCGTGACGACCGGCGTGCGGCTCGAAGACATCAGGCGTGACGCCGTCGCCCCGTTGAACGATCAGTTCAGCCCGAGGCCCGCGATGTCGGCCGACAGCGTCGTATCCCTCAACCCGCGGGTCGCGGCGGCGTATTACGTCCGGTCGGATCCGGGGGCGCAAACGAGGCTGCGCGGCGCGGCCGGCACGGGAATCAAACCGCCGGACGGCTTCGACATCGCCTTCACCGACAATCCGTCGCTGAAGCCGGAACGCAGCCGCAGCCTCGAGGCGGGGCTCGATCAGTCGTTCGCCGCGGGCCGCGCGCTGGTCGAAGCTACGTACTTCCGGAACACGTTCGACGACCTGATCGTCGCGGTGGGCCGCTTCTCCGGGTCCAGCCGCTACCGCACGGACAACATCTCGAACGCGCGTGCGCGTGGTCTGGAGCTCGCGACCACGCTCCGCGGGCGGGCCGCCGCGGTCGATCTCCAGGCGCGCGTCACGTACACGTTCCTCGACAGCGAGATCCTGAACGTGGACCGCGCCGGCGCCGCGCCTCCGCCCTTCAAGGCCGGCCAGCCGCTGCTCCAGCGGCCTCGTCACCAGTGGGCGATCGACGCGAGTGCCACGCACGGTCGCTGGACCGCGTGGACGCGCGGCGGCGGCCGGGGCCGGGTCCTTGCCGTGGAACCCTCGTACGGGACCTTCGGCGGGCTCTTCGACGCCGACGGCTACGCGGTCTGGAACGTGGGAGCCTCGGCGCGGCTCACGCGGCAGATCGAGGTCTTCGGACGGGTCGAGAATCTGCTGGACCGGTCCTACGAAGAGGTGTTCGGGTTCCCCGCGCTGCCTCGCGGGCTCATGGCAGGGCTGCGTATTGCTTCGGGCCGCTGACGTTTCTTTTTCGTACGGATCCGCCGCGGTGCTCCGCGGCGTCACGATGGAGGTGCCGGCGAACGGGTTCGTCGGCATCCTCGGCCCCAACGGCTCCGGAAAGACGACGTTGCTGCGCGTGCTGGCGGGCCTGCTGCGGCCGGCGGGGGGGCGCGTCCTGCTCGACGGCCAGGAGCTCGCTCGGACATCGCGGCAGGCACTCGCCCGCCGGATGGCGGTCGTGCCGCAGGAGACCCACCTCGCCTTCGACTATACGGTGCTCGAAGTCGTCCTGATGGGCCGATATCCCCATCTCGGCGCGCTCGAAATCGAAGGTCCGGCGGATTTCGCCATCGCGCGGCAGTCCCTTGCCGCCACCGGCACGCTCCCGCTCGAAGATCGCGGGTTCGGCACCCTGAGCGGCGGGGAGAAACAGCGGGTAATCATCGCCGCCGCCCTCGCGCAGATCGCCGGCGCCGCGCGCGACGGACTGCTGCTGCTCGACGAGCCGACGGTCGCACTCGATCTCTCCTATCAGCTCGAGCTGGCCGCCTTGCTGCTCGATCTCCAGCGGAGAATCCCGATGGCGATCGCCGTGTCGACGCACGATCTGAACTTCGCCGCGAGCGTCTGCCGGACGCTCGTGCTGCTGAAGGACGGCGCCGTGCTCGCCGCGGGGCCGACCGCGGACGTGCTGACACCGGCGCACATCCGCGCCCTCTACGGGGTCGAGGCGGATGTGACCCGTCACCCCGCGTCGGGACGGATCGTGGTCATTCCGATGCACCGCATCCCCAGCGGACCCTGCCGGTGACGCCCGCACCGCTGGGCCGGCGGTTGTGGACGACGCTGCCCTGGTTCGCGGCCCTCGCGCTCGCCGCACTGGCCGGAGGGCCGCTCATCGGCTCCACCCACATCAGCCTCCGCCGTGCGTTCGACACCGCCATCCCGTTTGCGGACAATGTCGATGCGCAGATCTTCTTCGTCGCGCGTCTTCCGCGCACGCTGGCGGGGGCGCTGGTCGGTTCGATGCTCGCGTGCGCCGGCGTCGTCTTCCAGGGTCTGCTCCGCAATCCACTCGCCACGCCGTTCACCCTTGGCGTGTCGGCGGGCGCCGCGCTCGGGGCCATGCTCGCCATCACCTTCAACTGGTCGTTCGCGTGGGCCGGTGTTCCGGCTGCGCCGGCCGCCAGCTTCGCTGGATCCCTCGCCGCCGTCGGCATCGTGTACGCGTTGGCCCGGGCCAGGCAGGGCGGGATGTCCACGAACGTCCTGCTGCTCGCCGGCGTCACGATGAACGCGTTTTTCTCCGCGCTCATTCTGTTCGTTCAGTACTTTGCGGATTTTTCGCAGACGTACCGCATCCTCCGATGGCTGATGGGCGATCTGGACGTCAGCAGCTACCAGCCGATCGTGACGGCCCTCCCGCTCGTGGTCCTGTCGTTCGCGGTCTTTGCCTGGCTCGCCCGCCCGCTGAATCTCCTGAGCCTTGGACCGGACAGCGCTGCCACGCACGGCATCGACGTCACGCGCGCACAGCGCGCCGCGTTCATCAGCGCCTCGCTGGCGACGGGCGCGGCCGTGTCGGTGGGAGGCCCGGTCGGGTTCGTCGGCATCATCATTCCGCATCTGGTCCGCCTGATGGTCGGCTCCGATCATCGCGTCGTCCTGCCCGCATCGGCGCTGTTCGGCGCCGCGTTTCTCATCGGCTGCGACGTCGTCGCCCGCACCGCCCTGGCTCCGGTCGAGCTCCCGGTGGGCGTGATCACCGCGCTCATCGGCGGACCCTTCTTCCTGTGGCTGCTCGTGAGGAAATCATGAGACTGCTCGTATCGATGATCGCCGCGGCGTGCCTGGCCGCCACGGGTGGTGTCCCCGCGTCCGTCGGGTACTCCATTCCAGCGGGAAGCGGAGGCGCCGGTGCCCGGTCCAACACCGGACCGACGCGCATCATCTCCCTCATCCCGCCGGTCACGGAGACGCTTTTTGCGATCGGTGCCGGGCCCGAGGTCATCGCGGTCAGCAGCTTCGACAATTACCCTCCCGACGTGGCAAAGCTCCAGCGCGTGGGAGCGCTGCTCGATCCGGACGTCGAACGCATCCTTTCTCTGCGCCCCGATCTGGTCGTCGTGTACGCGAGCCAGACAGATCTGCGGGCGCAGCTCGAACGGGCGCACATTCCGATGTACGTCTACAGGCACGCGGGGCTGTCGGACGTCACGGCGACGATTCGCGAAGTCGGGACGCGGGTCGGGAAGGGTGTTGCGGCGGTGCGGCTCGCTCGAGAGATCGATCGGCAGATCGACGCGGTGCGTACCCGGGTCGCGGGTTTGCCACGGGTGGCTACCCTGATTGTGTTCGAGCGGGAGCCCTTCACGCTGCGCGGGATTTTTGCGAGCGGCGGGACCGGATTCATTCACGACATGGTGGAGGCCGCGGGCGGCGCCAACGTCTTCGCCGACATCGCTCGACAGGCGGTGCAGGCGACGACGGAGCTGATCCTGGCGCGGCGGCCGGCGATCATCATCGAGCTGCGCTCGTCGGTCGCGACGGAGTCGGATCAGCGCCGGGAGCTCGCGACGTGGAGCGGACTGGGCGCGCTCCCGGCCGTGCGAACCGGACGACTGTATCTGTTCGCGGATCAGCGAATGAGCATCGCCGGGCCGCGGGTGGGGGAGGTCGTACAGGTCCTGGGACGGACGATTCACCCCGAAGCCTTTTCGCGCTGAATCGCCCCCCGGGTCTGTCAGCGATCGGGCCGCGACGTCGCGCCGGGTCCGACCTCGTGCAGCTCGCCCACGTCCGGCGCGGTGCCGGTCAGCCACGCTTTCGCGATTTCGAAAAGGATCACCGGCTGGGGCTTGTTCACTTCCAGGAAGGTCGCCGAATGCACGTCCACGCCGACGAGCACCATCCGGGGATCGTCCGGCGTGCCATGACGCGGGTCTCCGGCCTCGGCGAACCAGGCACGCCAGTCCTCTGCGTACAGGCGGTGGATCAGCGCCCGGTCCCGCGAGATTTTCGCCACGCCGGCAACCGACACCCACTCGCGGGTGCGATCCTTGTAGTACCCGACGTTCACGTGGGGGTCGTACTGGATGTCGTCGAGCTTGCCGGTGCCTTCCATCGTGACGAACCACAGGTCGGCGCCTGGTGCGTGCTTCTGGTTCGCCATCGCGCGCGACACCAGGTGGCCGTCGTGCCGCCGCGTGGTCATCATCGCAATTTCCAGCTCGTCGATCTTTTCGTACAGCGTCTCAATCGTGTTGCTCATCAGCACTCCTTCACCAGTGCAAGTGCAACGCAACTGCCAAGCCCGTACCGCAGAGCTGACGTGGTTTTACTCTCGGGACAAATACGGAGAAGTTCGAGACGGAGAGGCAACGAGTCTGGCTGGAATTTGCGTTTTGACCAACCGCGAACCGAGGACTCTAGACGCCGGAAGCTGGAAGCCTGGAGCTGGACGCTGGCAGCCGATGCCAATCAGCTGAGTCTGACGCCGCGAACTCGACCTGGACGCGCTGAGGGATGAGCCCGCACTCGAACGCATCGGCCATCAGCCTCTCGAGCCCGCGGCGGCCGCGATCGCCATACGCCAGCGTCAGGTCGTTCACGTACATCCCGACGAATGTATCCGTCTTGCCGCGATCGAGCCCTCGACCGAACTGGAGCGCATACTCGACGGCCTCTGCGCGATGCGACAGCGCATACGCGATGCTGTCGTGCAGCATCTTCGAGACCTGTGCGATCATTTCGGGGCCCAGGTCCCGGCGGATCACGTTTCCCCCGAGCGGCAGCGGCAGGCCTCCCGTCCGCGATGACCACCACTCGCCGAGATCCACGATCTTTCTCAGCCCCTCATCCTGGTACGTCAGCTGCCCCTCGTGGATGAGCAGGCCGGCCTCCGCCTTCCCGTCGAGAACGGCCTGCTGGATTTCGTCGAACGGCACGACGACGAACTGAAAGTCAGGCTCGTAGATCCGCAGCGCCAGATAGGCGGTCGTGAGCGTGCCCGGGATCGCGATGCGGCTCCCCTTCACACCCGTCGGACCCGAACCCTGGGGCGCCACCACGATGGGGCCGTACTTGTCGCCCATGCTCGCACCGTGCGGCAGGAGCGCGTATTTGTCGACGAGATGGGCGTATGCGTGGAAGGACACGGCGGTGACTTCGTACTTCCCGTCGAACGCCGCGCGATTGAGCGACTCGATGTCCTTGAGCACCTGTTCGACGACGATGCCCCCGGTATCGACCTTGCCGCTGGCAAGTCCGAAGAACATGAAGGCGTCGTCGGAGTCCGGGCTGTGGGCAACGGTGATGCGCGTTTCACTCATGATTGATGATGCTTCTGTCGTGGCGGATTTGCGTACGTCGGCTACGCCCTGGCGTTCTGGAGAGATCGGACGACCGTGCTCACGCGCTCGATGGCGAAGTCGATCTCGGCGTCGGTGGTGGTCCGGCCGAGTCCGAAGCGGATCGACGCCCCCGCCCGATCGCCCGTCGCGCCGATGGCCTGGAGCACGTGCGAGGGGGCCTGGCTGCCTGAGCTGCACGCGGATCCGGTCGAGACCGCGACGTCGCCGAGCGCCATCACGAGCGCCTCCCCTTCCACATCGTCGAAGCTCACGTGGAGGTTGTGCGGCAGGCGGCGGTCGCCCTCAGGGCCGTTCATCCGCACGCCCGAGACTTCACGCTGGAGCCCTGCGAAGAGCCGATCGCGCATGACGGCCAGGCGCGGCCCTTCGACAGCCATGCTCTCGCGGCAGATTTCGGCGGCGCGGCCGAGCCCGACGATGCCGGGGACGTTCAGCGTGCCGGAGCGCAGGCCGTTCTCGTGGCCACCGCCGTCAATCTGGCAGGACAGCGCGAGCTTGGGCTTGCGGCGGCGAACGTAGAGCGCTCCGGCGCCCTTGGGGCCGTAACACTTGTGGGCCGTCAGCGACAGCAGGTCGACGCCAAGCTGCGCGACGTCGAGCGGAATCTTTCCGGCGGCCTGCGCCGCGTCGGTGTGGAGGAGCACTCCACGCGCCTGGGCGATCGCGCCGATCTCGGCGAGCGACTGCAGCACGCCGATCTCGTTGTTGGCCGCCATGACCGAGAGGAGGACCGTGCGCTCGGTCATCGCGGCCCGCAGCTCATCGAGATCGAGGAAGCCCTGCCGGTCGACCCCCAGCCGCGTCACCCGGCAACCCTCGCGCTCGAGCCGCTTGCAGGAGTCGAGCACCGATTTGTGTTCCGTCGCGACGGTCACGATGTGATCACCGCGTTCCCGCAGGGCGTGGGCGACTCCCTTGATGGCCAGGTTGTTAGACTCGGTCGCGCCGCTCGTGAAGACGATTTCCTGCGCAGACGCGCCGATGAGCGCGGCGACCTGCTGGCGAGCGGTCTCGACCGCCTGCTGTGCCTCCCAGCCGTACGGATGCTGCCGGCTGGCCGGGTTGCCGAACTGCTGGGTGAAATACGGCAGCATCGCCTCGAGGACGCGCGGATCCACGGGCGTGGTCGCGTGGAAGTCCAGGTATACGGGTCGCGCCGTCATGTCAGCGGGAGATCTTGGTGAACGCCAGCGGCACGGGGGGCTCGTCGGCCGGCGTTTCGGCCGACACCTCCTGCAGCGAGCAGGTCGCCAGCGCGGCGAGGATGCGGTCCTTGATGCGCCAGAGTGGATCGCGAACGCTGCATTTCGAGTACTGCCCGCAGTTCTCAGCCTCGGTCGAGCAGGCGGTGACCGTCAGCGGACCGTCGATCGCCTGGATGATGTCGGCGACCGAAATCGCACTCGGCGCTTTCGCCAGGCGGTACCCGCCGTGCGTGCCCTGGTGCGACGAGAGCAGGCCGCGCCGGGCGAGGCGCTGCAGCACCTTGGCCATGAGCTCGACGGGGATGTCGTACGCCTCCGCGATCTCGCGTGCGCTCGCCGACGCGAGATCGGTGCGCGTCGCCAGGTGCTTCAACGCCATCAGCGCGTAGTCAGCCTTTTTCGAGAGTCGCAGCATTACTTGATCCTTGTCGTGCAACGTTCAACGTTCAACGTGCCACGCGCCACGCGCCACGCGTTACCACATCCCGAGCTGCAGCTTGGCCGCCTCGGACATCCGGTCCTTCGTCCAGCCCGGTTCCCAGACGACGTCGACCTTGGCGTCGGTGACGCCGGGCACGGCCTTCACCTTGGACGCCACTTCCGACGGAAGCGACTGCGCCGCGGGGCACCCGGGCGCCGTGAGTGTCATCGTGATCACGGCGGTCCTGGACGCATCGACTGCGATGTCGTAAATCAGGCCGAGCTCCCAGATGTTGACCGGGATTTCCGGGTCGAACACGGTCGAGATCGCCTGGACGATGGCCGGCCTCAACGCCTCGGTGTTCTGCGGGTCAGCCACGAGCGGCGTGGGCGGCGTCGGCTCGGGTGTGGGCACGGGATCCGGTGAAATCATGGGCAGGGGCTTCATGGCTGACGCGTCCTGAACTATTCGGTCGAGACGATCGGCTCGCGATCGAGCGCCGCTTTCAACGTGTGCCACGCCAGGCTCGCGCACTTGACGCGGACGGGAAACTCGCGCACGCCGGCAAGGACCGACAGCTTCCCGAGATCCTCCACGGGTTGATCCGGCGGCGTCGTCACGACGCGGTGGAAACGCTCGAACAGGCTGTTGGCCTCCGCAACCGACCGCCCCTTCAGCGCGTCGGTCATCAGCGACGCGGAGGCCTTGGATATGGCGCAGCCGGATCCTTCGAACGCGACGTCGGTAATCGTGCCGCCGCTCACCTGTACGTAGAGGCTGAGCCGGTCGCCACAGAGCGGATTGTAGCCCTCGGCATGGTGGCTCGGCGCCTGGATCGCACGGAAATTTCTCGGCCGCCGGTTGTGGTCGAGAATCACTTCCTGGTAGAGATCGGTGAGGTCGGACATCAGGCGAATACCGCGCGCACTTTTTCGAGCGCGCCTGCGAGCACGTCGATGTCGTCGCGGGTGTTGTAGATCCCCAGCGACGCGCGAATGGTCGAGGTGATGCGGTAGCGGTCCATCACGGGCTGGGCGCAATGCTGACCGGTCCGGACGGCGACCCCTTCCCGGTCCAGGATCGTGCCCGCGTCGTGCGGATGCACGCCCTCGAGCACGAACGACAGGACGCCCGTTTTCTGCCGGGCCTCCCCGATGATGCGGGCGCCCGGGATGCCGCGCACCTGCGCGGTCGCGTACTCGAGCACGCCATCCTCGTGCGCGAGCGCGGCCGCACGATCGATGCCCATCAGGTAGTCGATGGCCGCCCCGAACCCGACGACGCCGCCGATGTTGGGCGTGCCGGCTTCGAACTTGTACGGGACGGCGTTGTAGGTCGTCTTCTCGAATGTCACCGACTGAATCATGTCGCCTCCGCCCTGGTACGGAGGCATCGACTCGAGGAGCGACGGACGGCCGTACAGCACCCCCACTCCGGTGGGGCCGAACATCTTGTGGCTCGAGAAGACGTAGAAATCGCAATCGAGCGCCTGCACGTCGATGACGAGATGCGGGGCCGCCTGCGCGCCGTCGATGAGGACGACCGCCCCGCGCGCGTGCGCCTGCTCGACGACCTGCCGCACGGGGTTGATGGTGCCGAGCGCGTTCGAGACGTGGCCCATCGCCACGATGCGCGTGCGCGGCGACAGGAGCGCGGCGTACGCGTCCATCTCGACTTCGCCCTTCGTGTTGATCGGCACGACCCGCAGGACGGCGCCGGTCTGCTCGCAGAGCAGCTGCCACGGCACGATGTTCGAGTGATGCTCGAGCCACGAGATGAGGATTTCGTCGCCGGCGCGCAGCGTCGACCGGCCGTAGCTCTGCGCCACCAGGTTGATGCCGTCGGTCGTCCCCTTGGTGAGCACGATGGCGCGGGGGTCCGGCGCGTGCACGAAGGCCGCTGCCTTGACGCGCGCACCCTCGTACAGCGCCGTCGCGCGCTCGCTCAGGAGATGCGTCGCCCGGTGGATGTTCGCGTTCGCGTGCCGATAGTACGCGTCCATCGCCTCGAGCACCGGCAGGGGCTTCTGGCTGGTATTCGCGCTGTCCAGGTATACGAGCGGCTTGCCATGGACCCGCTCCGAGAGGATGGGAAAATCCGCGCGGACCTTCTGAACGTCGAACGTCGACCGTGCAACCGACGCCGCGGCGGGGGTCATGCCGCGTCGAGCTCCGCCAGATCCCTGGCCAGCTGCGCGTACAGCTCCGCCTCGAGCGCAATCCGGAGCGGCTCGATCTTCACGCGGTCGAGGATGTCTCCCGCGAACGCGTGAATCAGCATGTCGCGGGCCTCGAAGTACGTCAGCCCGCGCGCGCGCAGATAGAAGATCGCGTCGTCGTCCAGCTGCCCGATCGCCGCGCCGTGCGTGCACTTCACGTCGTCGGCAAAAATCTCCAGCTGCGGCTTGGTGTTGATGGTCGCGTCGTCGGACAGCAGCAGCGCCCGGTTGGTCTGCTTCGCGTCCGTCTTCTGCGCGTCCTGCCGGACGATGATCTTCCCGTTGAAGATCGCGCGGGCGCGTCCGCCGAGGATGCCCTTGTAGATCTCGTGGCTCGGGCAGTGCGCCTTGGCGTGGTCGATGGTCGTGTGATTGTCGACGAGCCGGTCGCCGTCAGCGAGGTACAGGCCGTTGAGCGTGCACTCGGCCCCCTCGCCGTCGAGCAGCGCGCTCGCGTCGTTCCGCACCAGCCGGCCGCCGAGCGAGAAGGAGTGCGAGGAGAAGTTCGCCCCGCGCGCGGCGTGCACGTGCATGCTCGCGACGTGAAAGGCGTCGACGCTCTCCTGCTGCACCTTGTAATGGTCGAGCACGGAGTGCTCCCCCGCCACCACTTCCGTCACGGCATTCGTGAAGTAGGACGCGCCGCGCGGACCCACATACGTTTCGACAATGCGGGCCTGGCTGCGGTCGCCGGCCACGATGAGCGCCCGGGCATTCGACATGATCGGACCGGACGTCGCCGAAGCGGTCGTCACGAACAGCAGGTGGATCGGCTGGTCGAGCACCACGCCGTCGGCGATGTGCACATATGCGCCATCGATCGCGAGCGCGGTGTTGAGCGCCGTGAAGGCGCGGTCGCCGAACTCGGCGAGACGGCCGAGATAGCGCTGCACGACTTCCGTGTGATCCGTGACGGCCGCGGCCAGCGAACCGACGCGCACGCCGGCCGGAAGCGCCGCGGTGCGCGACAGCGCGGGGGCGAGGTGCCCGTTCACGATCACGATGCGGATGGCCGCATCGCTGTACAGGTACCCGGCCAGCTCCGCTTCGGTCGCCTGGGCCGCGTCCGCCCCGGTCGGCTTGAATTCCGCCGCCGCGACAGGGGCGACGTTCGTGAAGCGCCACTCCTCGTCGCGCACGGTCGGGAACCCGAGCGCGCTGAACCGCGCGGCTGCCCGGTCGCGCAGATCCTGGAGCCAGCGGGGACCCGTGCGCGGCCGTCCGTCCGTGACGGCGAGCCAGGGTTGAAGCTTCTCGGCTACCGGCGTCATCGCGCTCATGCTCCAACCGGCTGCGCGCCGGTCTCGATCCAGCCGTAGCCCTTCTTCTCGAGCTCGAGGGCGAGCTCCCTCCCGCCCGAGCGGACGATCCGTCCGCCGCTCAGCACGTGGACATAATCGGGGACGATGTAGTCGAGGAGCCGCTGATAATGCGTGACGACGATGAACGCGCGTGCGGGGCCGCGCATCGCGTTGACGCCCGTCGCCACGAGCTTGAGCGCATCGATGTCGAGACCCGAATCGGTCTCGTCGAGAATCGCCAGCTTGGGCTCGAGCAGCGCCATCTGGAAGATTTCGTTCCGCTTCTTCTCGCCGCCGGAGAAGCCCTCGTTGACCGCCCGGCTGAGCATGCTCTGGTCGATGTCGAGCAGCGACGACTTCGCCTTGATGAGCGCCATGAACTCCATCGCGTCGAGCTCCGGCTCGCCGTGATGCTTGCGCTTCGCGTTGAGCGCGGCCTTCAGGAAATAGGCGTTGTTCACGCCGGCAATCTCGACGGGATACTGGAACGCCATGAACACGCCTTCGCGG
>JANMCN010000081.1:0-2026 GCA_031361295.1 Acidobacteriota bacterium
GAGGACGGCTCCGGCGGCCTCCGTCGCGACGGCGGAATCTTGTCGCTCCAGACAGAACACGATCTGCTCAAATGGGCCGTTCCATTCCTCCGGCTCGCGCGTCTGGACCAGCCAGGGATATTGCCGTTGCGCCAGATACAATGTGCGGCCCGTCAGCGCATTGACGCCAACGTCGCCGATCAGGGGGGCCGACACCCGAGAGAGATCCTCGTAGGCGCGTTGCGCCGCCGCGGCGAGAGCCCCCGCACCCGCAGTCGACCCCTTGCGCTCCGCGAGCGCTCTCAGCGCCAGCTGCCGCAGCGCCGGGTTTCCAAGGGCCGTCATGCCGCTGCCAGACCGCACGCGGGGACGAACAGACACGTATCAAGCATGTGTTGGGTTTGCAGCGAAGCGTCAGAAAACGGCAACGGAAGGTGCGGGCGGCAATCCACGCAACTACTATGCTCTAAACTGACCAGCTTTACGAGCGTGACTACTGGACCGCGCGCGCGTGTGCTTTTCTCTCTTGGCAGCCGAGCGCCGCTCGACCAAAGACGATCGACCGACACACCAACCGCTGCGCTCGCGTTGGCCTGTCTCCTTAATCGTGCAAGACGACCGAGAGCAGTGATTTCTTCACCTTGAGCCCATCCGTGTAGTCGATGAAGCCCAGGCGCTGAAATTTCTTCATAAAAAAATTCACGCGCGATCGTGTCGTGCCGATCATTGTCGCCAATGCCTCCTGCGAGATCGTCGGGATAGGCATGGCCGGTGTGTCGTGCTGGTCGCCGTACCGCGCGAGCAGCAACAGCTTTCGCGCCAGTCGTTTCTCGCTGGTGCTGAAGAACTGGTCGACGAGGTCTCCCTCGATCCGGATGTTGCGCACCAGCAGGCGAGCGATGAACCAATCAGACAGCGCGTGCTCATGGTGCAGGAGGCGCGCCATCTCGTTCTGGTCCACGACGAGGATGGTGCTGCGAGTGATTGCGGTCGCGCTCCCCATCCGGACGGGTTGACCCGCCAAGCCTCCTTCGCCAAAGAAGTCACCGACACCGAGGACCGCCACAATCACCTCTCGCCCCGTCTTCGAGACCGTCGAGACCTTCACGCGACCTTTTTGGATGTACAGAAAGCTCTCACAGGGATCGCCTTGGGTGAAGATGGCATCGCCGCGCTGATATTCCACGATCGTTTTCGCAACGCCCGCGGAGTTGAGAAACGCCTGAACATTGAACGTCACATCCCGCTTCGATTCGATGGCCGGCCCCTGTGGCAAAGCTGGCGGGACCGATGGCCGCGGCGCCCCTCTTGATGCCCCTCGGGCTCGGGCGACGACACGAACGCGGGCGGGCACACTGCGAGAGACTGCCACCGTTTGATCATATGCCTGTGAACGCCAATAGTGTGCACAATTGAACAGCCGCCGGTCCTCCGACTCTCGCTGGGATCGTGGTGACCGCGGCCTGTGACCTGCACGCGATGAAGATTCTCACTAATGCCGTCCGTGCGTTCATCCGCCACGCGGAGCGCCGCGATGGTGCGCCGCTGGACTCGCCGACACGCTGCATGGTCCAGAGATCTATCGCGACCACAACCTGCCAATCGGTCCCTCCTGGGAGGCCGTGGGCCGGCTCGCCGCTGACCTTCAAGCGTCTGCGTCACATAACTACGGCCGCAACATAACCGTATGATCCGTGGACCGGATTCGAATCCGCGGATGTCGTGGCTCGCGAGTACTCGCAGACTGTCACGGTCTGAGAACCGGCCCAACGTGCGTCAACGGACAGACCTTCCAAGCGCGGATGACACGGATTCGACGGATCCGCACAGAGGAATCGGGCGAGACACGCGAGCTGGCCGCCGCCGGGCGGACAGGACCCGGAGGGCCTGAGGCATCAGCGGCCGGGCGAGCGATCTGATGCGGCGCGCACCGCCACTTCGTAGGCGCCGGCCTCGGCCGGCGCATCGGCCGCGGTGACATCGGACAGCAGGATCTCGTATGCCCCCGGTGCGAGAACGTCGCCGGCCATGCGCGCGGTCACGGCCG
>JANMCN010000143.1:0-1831 GCA_031361295.1 Acidobacteriota bacterium
GCGCCGCGGCGAAGATGAAGCCGACGATGTAGCCGCCCGTGGGGCCGTTGACGACGTCCCAGCCGTGCGACTGGTCTGCATACACGGGCGCTCCTGCGATGCCCACGAGCAGGTACAGCAGGGTGCTGCCGATGCCCCGCATGGTGCCGAGCGCGGAGCCCACGAGCAGCACCGCGAAGGTCTGGCCGGTGATCGGCACGGGCGTGAATCCGAGCGGGATCGAGATCTGCGCGCAGAGCGCGATCAGCGCCGTCCCGCCAAGCACGAGCAGCGCATCCGTGCGAAGGTCGATACGAGGGAAGGCACAGACACCGGCGGAGATCATCGCCGAGTACCACCGCAACATCGAGAACGGCACGAGAAGACCAAATGACCACTTCCGGCGCGAAACCCGGGACGCTTCACACCATCCCAGCGCTCCTCTCCGCCAGCCCCCGAAGCCAGCAGTCAGGACCACCTACATACACAGAGAACCGGACAGCCCCCGTGGCGAGGTGTAAACAGAGCTGAGGCTTTGGTCGTCTGTCTTCGCCCCCGCCGTCACGCCGGCTCGCACCTCTCCGGTCGCGCCGCCCATAGGGCGGGCGTCGTTCTGCGGGAGTTCGGATGAACGGACGCGGCATGGCGTCGGCCGGTGCGGCGACGCGAGGTTCACTTGCCTTCCCCGCGGACGGTGGAGCGCCGGACCGCCGCTCCACCCGTCCGCCGGCTAGCTGTCAGTGAGCGTCGCCGAGCATCAGTCCTTGTCGACGGTCGTGACGGTGATGTTGTCCCAGGTGCCGTCGGCGCCTTGGCCGAAGAGTCGCGCCCGTCCGGCGTCGGCGGGATTGGGACTAGCGGTATTCCCGACCGGGATCGAGACGCTGAGCTCGGGCGCCTCCGGGTGCTGGTACGGGAACGCGTCGAGCAGACTGAACAGCCCGTGTCCGATCGAGAACGAGCTGATCTTGCCGGCGAGCGATTCGCCGGGTCCGAGCGAGGGGTAGGTTCCGGTGTAGTTGACGCCCTGCTTGTCGAGGGGGATGCCGACGTTCTTGACCTTCGTGATCCGGGCGCCGTCGAGGAAGTACTCGACTGAGTTTTGCGTCGCCGAGTACCTGATCGAGACGTGGTGCGAGCCGCCTGAAACCCTCACCTCGTCGACGATCTGTGTGTACATCTGCCCTCGCCCGACAGTCGTGGCACCTGGACAGTTCGGGTTCGAGGTATTGCCGGTGACATTCGTCGGAAGGCGCTCGATCAGCGTGAAAGCTGTATCGCCGGCCAGGAACCAGTCGAACAGCTGACCGGTACAGAAGTCGACCATGTTGAGGACCACGCCGGCCTGCTGGCCCTGCAGCACCCTCGCTTGATAGTCGGGCGCATAAGGCGGCGCCAGAGGATCCGACCAGGTGCCGCTCGGGCCGTAGATTCCCTGCTGTGTGAGCCGCGGCACGGTGCCCGGCGTCTCGGCCGTCATGTCCGCCGAGAATTCCACCGACCCCTTCGCGGGCACGGCGAACGAGCTGTTGCTGACTTCCATGTACTTGAGATGGTCGAAGACGCTGAAGTCGGCCCCGGTCCGGAACGGCACGGCGCGAACGCGCTCCTTGCCACCCGGAAAGGTCTCTCGATGATCGGCGTCGTTGATCGCGGTCTCACCAGATCCGTAGGGGTTCGACCACTTCGCGTTGGTGCCGCTCGAGAAGTCGTCGTAGACGACCACCGTCTTGTTGGGACTTACCGCCATGCCGCTCGCCGCGAATCCGACAGCGGCCACGGACGCGCACACCGCCACCGCCAGCACCCTCACTCGCATCAGAAATCTCCTTTTCCGAGCCTCGGACGGCCG
>JANMCN010000164.1:0-2098 GCA_031361295.1 Acidobacteriota bacterium
CGATTCTTCGCCGTTCCGTCCCCTCGCACTGCCCACGCCCAATGCGGTACGTAACGCAGCCGGGCGTCCCGCGGCGGGGTATTGGCAGCAGCACGCAGGCTACCGAATCGTGGCAACACTCGACGTGGCTCGGAACCGGCTCAGCGGACACGAGACGATTCACTACGTCAACAAGTCGCCCGACCGGCTCCCCTACCTCTGGCTCTTCGTTGAGCAGAACCTCTGTGCGACGGAGTCGGTGACCAACCAGCTGAACCAGCCGCCGCTGGTCTTCCTGGGCAGTAGCTTCGATTTCTCCTGTCAGGGCTTCAAGGGCGGCGTGACGCTTGAGTCGGTGAGCGTGCGAGGCGTGGCGATCAAGCCGTTGGTGACCGGCACCACGATGCGGCTGGACTTGCCGCGTACGCTCGCTTCGGGAGACAGCGTGGATGTCGCCATTGCGTGGCATTTCGATGTCCCGCCGCAGGGCGGAGGCCGGATGGGACACGACGGGCCGATTTACGAAATCGCGCAGTGGTATCCGCGGGTGGCGGTGTATGACGACGTCCGCGGCTGGAACCACGAGCCTTACATCGGGGCGGGGGAGTTCTACCTCGAGTACGGCAAGTTCGACGTGACCCTCACGGTGCCAGCCACCCACATCGTGGCCGCGACCGGCCAGTTGAAGAATCCCGAGGCGGTGCTGACGCCGGCACAGCGCAGCCGCCTGGCACAGGCGCGCCGGTCGGAGACTCCTGTCGCGATCATCACGCGCGAAGAGGCGGGCAATGCGGCACGAACCCGCCCCGTCACGACCGGCACTCTCACGTGGCACTTCACCGCCGACAGCGTGCGTGACTTCGCCTTCGCGGCAGGCCCCGCCTTCCGCTGGGATGCCAGCAACTACGACGGCATCCTGATCGAGACCCTCTATCGCACATCGGCCGACAAATGGGAGGAAGCCAACCGGATGGCACGGGAGAGCATCAAGTATTTCAGCGAGCAGTGGTATCGCTATCCCTACTCCCACGCGACCACCATCGAGGGGCCGATCGAAGGGATGGAATATCCGATGCTGACGTTCGTCCCGAACGGCCCCACGCGGGAGGAGACGCAATGGGTCGTGGCACACGAATTCGGGCACGAATGGTTTCCAATGGTGGTGGGGAGCAACGAGCGGCTCTATCCCTGGATGGATGAGGGCTTCAATACCTTCATCGACCTCGCCAACACCGCGAAATACTTTCAGGGAACGCGGTACGGCGACTCGATCGAGGTGCATCCGTTGCACCTCTACCTCGATCACGCCGTCCCAGGCGCGGAGCAGCCGATGATCACCAAGCCGACCGAGGTCCGTGACCTCTTCTGGGGCGGCTACCAGAAGCCTGCCCTGATGCTGCAGATGCTCCGCTACGAGGTGCTCGGCAAGGAGCGCTTCGACGCAGCCTTCCGCGAGTACATCAAGGCCTGGGCATTCAAGCATCCCACTCCGGCCGATTTCTTCCGCATGATGCGCGATCAGTCCGGAATGGATCTCGACTGGTTCTGGCGCGGATGGATTTACTCGACTGCTCGGCTCGACCAGGCAGTCGATTCAGTCACCACTCGCACCGACGGTGGGTCCGCCGTCTATCTCGCGAATCGCGGGACGATGGTGATGCCGGCGGAGCTCTCGCTCACCTTCGCTGACGGATCTCGAGCCAGCGTCAAGCTGCCGATCGAGATGTGGAACCTCGGCTCACAGTTCGTCTATCGCGTGCCGGAGAGAAAACGCGTCACACGCGTCGAGGTAGATCAAAGGCGGGCACTGCCGGACATCGATCGCCAGAACAACCTCTGGCTGCGAGCGCCTCCAGGGTAAGAGACTGCGTGGAGGGGGGACCCAAAAGAAAGCGATCGTGCGGCGGCAAGTGACCGCCGCACGATTGAGCTTTGCCGTTAGCGACCCGACATTGCGGGTTGGGCCTTGGGCAGCAGCACTCCGTCGATCACGTGGATGACGCCGTTCGAAGCGTAGACGTCGGCAGTAGTAACCTGCGCGCCGTTCACATACACGTTTCCGCCGCGCACCTTGATGTCGAGCTTCTGTCCGTTGACGGTCACCGGCATGGCACCGTTC
>JANMCN010000165.1:0-11130 GCA_031361295.1 Acidobacteriota bacterium
AAGAACTCGACGTTCAGCGACAAGTTCGAGAAAGTCGCGCCCGACCGTTTCTACGAGAATTTCATCGCCGAACAGGTCATGGTTGGCGCCGCGATGGGCCTGGCCGCGCGGGGGGCCATCCCCTTTCCCTCGACATTCGCGTGCTTCCTGACGCGCGCCAGTGACTTCGTGCGGATGGGCGGCGTCTCATTCTCGAACGTGAAGTTCTCGGGCTCGCATTGCGGCGTGTCCATCGGGGAAGATGGCCCCTCCCAGATGGCGCTCGAGGATCTGGCCATGATGCGGAGCGTGCCGGGATGCGCGGTGCTCTACCCCTGCGACGGGATGAGCACGGAGCGGCTCATCGTCGAGATGACGCGGCGGCAGGGCATGGCGTACATGCGCACCTCCCGTCCAAAGACGCCGGTGCTCTACGGGCCCGATGAGACGTTTCCGATCGGCGGTTCCAAGGTGCTCAGGCAGAGCGCGAACGACGCCGCGGTGGTCGTCGGCGCCGGGATCACCGTGTTCGAGGCGCTGAAGGCGTACGACCAGCTGAAGGCGGAAGGCGTCAGCATCCGCGTGATTGACGCGTACTCGGTTCAGCCGATCGACGCGAAGACCATGCTGGAGGCCGCGACGGCCACTCGGGGCCACGTCATCACCGTCGAGGACCATTATGCGCCCGGCGGGATTGGCGATGCCGTCAGCGAGGTGATCGCGGCGGGCGGATTCGCGGTCCATCGGCTAGCGGTGCGGGAAGTCCCGCGCAGCGGTCAGCCTGAGGAACTGATCGATCGGTACGGCATTTCGGCCCGGCACATCGTCGACGCGGTGCGGGCGTCGGCGGCCCGCACGCGCTGAGATCCGCGAAGGCGCCTGAGTGCCGGGCGGCTAGAGCCCGGCGGGCACCGCCTCGGCGTCGCTCCCGATGCGGAACATCCCTTCGAAGAGCCCGCGCAGGAGTTCCGGCCGCTCCTCGAGCAGATCGAACAGGTCTTCGCGGTCGATCCGCAGCGCGACCCCGCTCCTCACGACCCGGGCCGAGTAGTTCAGCGGTCGGCCCGAGAGCATGCAGAGCGACCCGATGATGTCGCCGCCACGAACGATCAGATCGCGGCCCGCTGTCGTGTCCGTCAGCGCTGCCTCGCCCGACATGATGATCCAGAGCGCCGCCGGGGCGGACTCGGGAAACAGGGCCTCACCGGCAGTCATCGGTCGCGTGTGGGTGATGTCCGAGAGCGCCCGCATTTCGTCCACCGCGAGACGTCCGAACACCGGAATCCGCTGAAGCGCGAGGACTTTTTCGACGGGCCGCAGCCCGTCGGCGGCGAGCTGCTGGAACTCGACGGCCGCGTCCGTGGACTGCACGTCGCTGGCCTGTGCGGGGCTCACCCGGTCCGCCAGGGTCGCGAACAGGCCGCGCACGAGCGCGGTGTTGTCCGCGAGGAGCGTGTGGAGCTCGGCGGCGCTCAGTGCGAGGGTCACCGCGGCGTCGATCGTCCGGATCGTGCGGCGCCCCTGCGCCCCCTGCAACGCCTCCACGAACCCGAACGCCGCGGGGGCGTCGATCGCGCGCGGCTCGGTGTCGCGCCCCGCCGCGGTCACGCGACCGTCGAGCAGGACGTGCACCGTGTCGGCCACGGCCCCCGCCTTCAACAGCACGGTCCCGCCGTCGTGGCGCACCTGCGTCGAGGCGTGCGCGATGCGGAACAGTTCGTCGACGCTGACGGAGCCGAACAGCGGCAGCGCGCGGATGCGGCCGGCGATCTCCGATGCGGGCAACGGCTCCAGCCAGAGTTCCCGTCGTCTCGAGGCCGGCATGCGGCGCTCGGCGAGCGCCCACGACGCCGATTCGAACACATACCAGTCGCGGGGATCGCGGAAGGCGAGCACGTGCTCGACGTCGTCGCCGAGGGCCCAGAAGCGCCGTTCGCGGACGACTTCGATCGCCGTCGCGGCGATGACCTGGTCGTCGTCGTTGATCAGGCGCAACAGTGTCTCTTCGAGGTCGCGCGGGCGTGTCCTGAGCAGGGCGTGTCCCCGGCGCACCTTCTCGTCGGGCGGCAGGTCTTCGATGACGGGCATGATCTGCTTGCGGAGGTTGCCCGTGAGGATGTTGTCGAGGTACTCGGAGGCGCTCGCGCGCGCGCGCGGGTCGCCGTGCCGCATCGTCCATTCGGCCGCCGCGATGTCCCTCCACGGGTGCATCTGCGCGAGGAGGTCGAAGATGCGGTTGCGGATTCGTTCCAGTTTCTGGCGGAGCGCCTGTACGAGGAGCGAATCGCCCGCCACGTTCGCCTTCAACAGGTCGTCGAGCAACGACAGGTAGTTGAAGAACTGGCGCCCTTCGCGCAGCGCAAGCCCGGCCAGCTTCTCGGTCGGGAACGTGAGCGGCGCATCGGTCCGGCGCAGCCGGTCCAGCGCGGCGATCACCTTGAAGCGGAGGAACCCATCGGGTTCTTCGAGTGCGCCGGTGAGGGCATCGACCGACGCCTGGGAGGTGATGAGTGCGAGCGTGCCCGGGATGTGCCGCCTGACCCAGATGTCTTCGTCAGGGTCACGCATGAAGTGGGCCAGCGCGTTGACCACCGGTTCCCCGTAGCTCACGAGCACCTGTCGCGCCGATCCCTTGAGCGCCCGACTCCTGAGCAGCGACACGAGGGCGGGGACGAACACGAAATCGGACGCGCCGACGGCCCGCACGCTGTCCATGGCCTCGTTCGCCACGTCGGGCGACGAATCATAGAGGAGCGGGATCAGGAGTCTCCGGAAGCGCGGCTGGCCGATGTGCCGGATGGCCGCAGCCACCTGTCTCCGCGCGCCCGCCGCCTGGTCCCGTCCATCGCTGGCCAGGTCGAGCAGTGCCGCCTCCGCTGCCTCGATTTCCTCCGGCACGGCGCTCGCCGCCAGCGCGACGGCGGCCGTCACGCGAATGCGTGGATCGGGGTCGGCGAGCAAGGGCCGCGACAGCGTCGCGGCGTCCTCGTTGCTGATCGCGCCGATCGCCACGATCGCCGCGGCCCGGACCGCGGGATCCGCATCGGTCAGCATGCGCCGCACCTGGGGCAGCCACCGTGTCGCGATGTCGGGCCGCACGGCTCCGATTGCGCGAAGCGCCCGCCGCCGCACCTCCGGGGAGTCGTGGTAGAGCAGCAGCGGCGTGACGAGGTTCCGCTTGTCGAGCGACTCGAGCATGTCGACGGCGTAGATCACGCGCGCGGCATCAGGCTGCGACAGCTCCTGCACCAGCGTTTCGATGGTCGAGAGATCGCCCCCACTCAGTCGCACGTCGTCCGGAATCACGTCCCGGCGCTCGATGCTCTGCCGGAACGCGGTGAGGTATCCCTTCCGGGCGCGCAGCGACATGTACATCCAGAGCGCTGTCACCGCGAGGCTCGCGTAGCTCAGACGCTGCCAGTCCAGGTGCAGGCCCCACGGCTTGACCAGCACGAGCAGGATGAGCGCGCCCAGCGCCTTGGCGATGCGATCCACGGTCACGTCCACGAACGTCTTCGCTTTGAGCTTGATGGCTGCGGGAAGCGGGAGGAACAGGATTTCGCGGGTGGTCTTGTCGACTGTGTAGCGGAGGGACTGATCGAGGACGCGGGCGAGGCCCGGCGCCCACAGCGCGCCGTTCAGCAGCATGACGACCGCCGTGGAGCCGAGGCTGACCGGCAGCACCATCAGGGCGAAGCCGATGCCGAGATAGCGATGGATGCGGCTCGTCAGCCACACCTGGATGACAAAGCCGATGGAGGACGTCCAGAGCCCGACGCTGGCCAGGAATCCCGTGATCGAGTCTGTCGCGCCGGCGCCCTTGGCTGCCTGCGCCGCCATGTTCAGCTGCTGTTCGATGATTGAGCCTCCCACCGCGGCGAAGCTGATGACGAGCGCGATGATCTGCAGGTGTTTCGACCCGCGCAGCAGCTGGAACGCTTCGAGGGGACTCACGCCCTTTTCCCTCTTCACCGTGGCCACGGAGTCCGCTTCGACGCGCTCGCGCCGGATGATGAGCACGACCAGCACGGCGCACAGTCCCATGAGCGCTGCGCTCGGCAGGAGCAGATTGACGGACCCGAGTCGAGGCGCGTAGGTCGCGAGCGCCGAACCGGCGATGCCGCCGAGGGGCGCCCCCCCGCCGATGAAGCCGAACAGCCGCTTTGCCTGACGCGGGTCGTAGACGACATTGGCGAGGGTCCAGAACTGGCTGATCAAGAGGAGGCCGAGGAACAGCCCGGCCACGTAGAAAGCCACGGAGACCCACGTGGCATTCGATTGGAAGAGGAACCAGAACACGAGCAGCAACCCCGCCATGCCGGCCTGCGTGATCGGCAGTCCCCATCGGCGGGGCAGGCGCGCCATCAACCAGGCATAGCCCGCCATCAGCACGCCGATGACCAATCCCGCCCCGAGCAGGACGTACGGAAGGTTGTCGGCGCCGAGATGCGAGATGAACTTCGATCGGGTGAGCGGCTTGATGACGTTGTACGCCGTCATCGCGAGGCAGGAGTACGCAAACATGAGGAAGGCCGTGACGCTCTCTTCCTTGCGGACTTCGACGATCGGCGACAGCAGACGCTGCAGCATGCGAGAGAGCCTAAGACATAGGCCAGCTGAAGTAAACTGCCCCTGACCCGATGCTCCCGCGGATCCGGCGCTTCTTCGACGTGAGACCCGGGGAGGGGGTGCGCGTCCTCCTGTCGTTCCTGTATGTCGCCGTGGTGGTCGCGGCGTTCCTGCTCGCCAGGCCCATTCGCAACAGCCTGTTCCTGAAACAGTACGGGCCGTATGCGCTCGTCTACGTGTACGCCGCGGTCCCGATCGCGCTGTCGCTCTTCGTGCCGGTCTATACACGAATCGCCGCGCGGCTGGGCTCCCGGCTCGTCACCGTCGGGACACTCGTGTTCTTCAGCACGAACGTCCTGCTGTTCTGGTACGGCTTCCGCGCGCATCCAGGAGCGGGCGCCAGGCCGGGGACGATCGCCTGGCTGCTGCCGGGCCTCTTCTACGTCTGGGTGAACTGCTTCGGCGCCATCGCGCCCGTGCAGGCGTGGACGTTCGCCAGCGCGCTGTTCGACACGAGGCAGGCCCGGCGACTGTTCGGCCTCGTCGGCGCGGGCGCCTCACTGGGCGCCGTCACCGCCGGACTGCTGGCTCGTGTGCTGGTCGGACCGGTCGGCGGGACCGTCAACCTGATGCTGGTCCTCGCGGCGCTGATCCTGGCCGCGGCCGGGATCGTGGCCACGGCCGCGGTGCGCCTGCGACGCGGCGGGGTGACGACCCGCCGCCCGCCGGCCAGGCATCCGTTCTCCGACAGCATCCGGCAGATCGCCGCGTCGCGTTACCTGCGGCTCCTCGCCGCGCTGGTGTTCCTCGTCGCCATTTCGACGCAGTGGACCGCCTTCCAGTTGAGTCTCGTGGCCGACGCGCGTTTCGGGGGGCATGTGGATGCCCTGACGGCGTTCTTCGGCACCTTCTACTTCGCGATGGGGATGGTCACCTTCGCGCTCCAGCTGCTGCTGAGCGGCCCGATGCTCCGCCGCTTCGGGGTCGCGGTCACGATCCTGATTCTGCCGCTCACGCTCGGTGCCGGCAGTGCCCTGATCCTTCTCCTGCCGGGGTTCTGGACCGTCCTGCTGACCAATACCTGCGATCAGGGGTTTCGCTTCTCGATCGACAAGTCCACATACGAGCTCCTGTACCTGCCGCTGGCGCCAGGTCAGCGCGGATCGGTGAAGGGTGCGATCGACATCGTGGTCAGCCGCGTGGCGGATGCCGCCGGCGCAGTCCTCCTCGGATGCGCGACGCACGGGTTCCTCATGCTGGGGGGGCTCGGCCTCGGACTGCGGGGCACGGCCGCTGTGAACCTGATCGTCATCGCCATCTGGACCACGGTGGCGTGGCGCCTTCGACTCGAGTACGTGCGCACGATTCAGCAGAGCATTCACCGCCACCGGATGGATGCGGAGCGTGCCTCGTCCGACGAACTCGATCGGGGCGCGGTCGACGCCCTCGCCGCGGCGCTCGCCAGCAACGACGCCTCCCGCGTGCGCGATGCGCTCGCCGCGATCGAGTCGCAGCCCGTGGTGGGGCTCGAAGTCGCCGTCCGCAGCCTCCTTGGTCACGCGGATGCGGAGATCCGCCGCCGTGCCCTCGCGCTGCTCAGTGCCACCGGCGACCGGACGGTGGCAGCCCGAGCCACAGCGCTGTTGCGAGACCGTGATCTCGGGGTCAGGACCGAAGCGCTGCTCTATGTCACGCGTGAGCTCGGGGCGGATCCCTTGCGCCAGCTGGAGGAGCTCGGAGAATTCGAGGACGTCTCGATTCGCGCAGGGCTGGCGGCATTTCTCGCCTCTCCCGGGCGCTCGCAGAATCTGGAAGCTGCGCGCCTCATCCTGGAGCGGATGGTCGGTGCGCCCGGTGAGGCGAGCCTCGAGGACCGGCGTCAGGCGGCGCGCGTCCTGGGGGTCGTCCGGGTGCCGTTTGCCGACCTGCTCACCCGGCTGGTTCGGGACCCGGAGCCGGCGGTCGCGCGCGACGCGATTCTCGCGACTCGGCGCACCGCGGCAACCGCGCTCGTCGCTCCGCTCGTCGAAGCACTCGAACGCCCCCAACTAGCAGGGGCCGCGGGTGCCGCGCTGGCTCGCTACGGCGATGCCGTCGTTCCCGAAATCGAGGCGCTCCTGCACGATTCGACGGCCTCCGCCGATCTCAAGCGCGAATTACCCGCGGTGCTCGTCCGGATCGGGACGCCACTGGCGCAACACGTACTCATCGACGGGCTCCTTCAGGCGGACGTCACCTTGCGCCATCGCATCGTCGTCTCATTGAACAAGCTGCACGATACGCACCCGGACGTGCCGCTCGACACTCAACTCATCGAACTGCTCCTCGCGGCAGAAATTGCAGGCCACTACCGGTCGTACCAGGTGCTCGGGCCGCTCCGCCGGCAACTCAAGGACGACGACGTCATCCTCCTGGCGCTCCATCAGACGATGGAGCAGGAGCTGGAGCGCGTGTTCAGGCTGATGGCGCTTCTCTTCGATGGCCACGGGTTGCATGACGCGTACGTCGGGGTCCGTTCCGCCAATCAGACCGTGCGCGCCAACGCACTCGAGTTCCTCGACAACGTGCTGAAGCCGGAGCTCCGGCGTGTCCTGGTGCCCCTCCTCGACAGCCAGGTGAGCGTCGACGCACGAATCGAGCTTGCCGACAGGCTGGTCGGGGCCCCACTCGAAACCGCGGAGCAGGCGGTCAGCACGCTGCTCGGCAGCGAGGACGGATGGCTCCGATCCTGTGCCCTGCACGCCGTGGGCAGCCTCCAACTGCACGGTCTCCAGGGCGAGCTTCAGCGCTTCGAGACGTCGTCGGACCCGCTGCTTCGAGAGGCGGCGCGGGCGGCGCGGCAGCGGCTCGCCGGGGAGACCGACTCCATGCTCCAGCCGCCCGCGCCGGCGGAGATGACGATGGGAGTGGGATGAGTGCGGGGTCCCGGTTCCCGGTTCGCCGAAATTATTCGACTTCGGGAAACGGAGGGAGGGCGCGCTTGTGGTCGCTGGCGCGGACGAGCCGCTCGATGCGCATCGCGAGCGCTGGTGACACGGCGTCGGGTCCCTCGGTCACGTAGCGCTCGAGTTCTGCGTACGTGAATCCCATTTCCTGTTCGTCGGTCTGTCCGACCCAGAGTCCTGCGCTCGGCGCCTTGTCCAGGATCGCGTCAGGCACGTCGAGCTCCCGGGCGAGCCTCCGTACTTCACCCTTGAGCAGGTTGCCAACCGGAAGGACGTCGACGCCGCCGTCGCCGTACTTGGTGAAATAGCCGATCATGAGCTCGCTGCGATTGCCCGTCCCGGCCACGAGATAGTTGAGTGAGTTGGCCACGAAGTACAGGTTCGACATGCGCAGCCTCGCCTTCAGGTTTCCAATCGTCCGCTGCGCGCGCGCGTCGTCCTCGCCGCCACCCGCCGTCGGCGTCTGGTCGTCCAGCGCCTGCGCGAACGACGCGCGCACGTCCTCGACGAGACGATCGAAGGCGGACCCAAGGTCGATGTGCATGGTGGGAATCGCGAAATGTTCGGCCACGAGCCGGGCGTCCGCGGCATCGGATTGGGCGCTGTGACAGGGCATGATGACGCCGACGACGTTGCCGGGGGCGGCCATCTGACAGAGCCGCGCGACCACGGCGGAGTCGATGCCCCCGCTCAAGCCGACGGCGAAGCCCTGGGCGCCCCCCATCGTCAGGTGCTGCCGCAGCCAGTCCGCAATCTCTCGGGACGTCTTGCTCATGGGATCTACTGACGGGTTGTGGCCAGCGCCAGGGCCGCTGCCGGGGGTCGCGTCCGTGCGCACCTCCCCCATTCGGCCGGGACCTGATGCGTGGCGCTACGTGACCGGCATCTGCGGTTCGCGCTGTTCGATGACGCGCAGAAATGCATCGACGAGAGTTGGATCGAACTGCTTCCCGCGCTGCCGGTCCATCTCGGCGATCGCGTCACTCACCGGCCACGCGGCCTTGTAGGGGCGCTTCTGCGTCAGGGCGTCGAATACGTCGGCGACCGCGACGATGCGTCCGGCCAGCGGGATCGCGGCGCCGGCCACCCCCGCGTACCCGTCTCCGTCCCACCGTTCGTGATGATTGAACGCGATCTCTTCGGCGAGTCGCAGGATCGTGAAGCGACTCCCGGACAGGATGCGCGCGCCGATGGTCGTATGGGTCTTAACCAGCGCGAATTCGTCCGCAGTCAGCTTGCCGAGCTTCAGCAGGATCGAGTCCGGTATGCCGATCTTGCCGACATCGTGCAGCGGCGCCGCGCGCCGGATGAGCGAGACCTGCGGGTCCGGGAGGCCGACCTGCCTGGCGAGGAGCGCGGCCATCTGCCCGACGCGCTCGGTGTGCTGGCCCGTGTTGTCGTCGCGGAACTCCGCCGCGCGCGCGAGCCGCTCGATGATCTCGATCTGCGCCGATTCGAGCTCGCGTGTGCGATCCCGCACCTTGGCTTCGAGGATCTGGTTCTGACTCTGGATCTGCAGGTAGAGGAACCGGGTCTCGAGCAGCGTGTTGATCCTGAGCAGCACCTCGTCGCTGTGGAACGGCTTGTGGAGGAAGTCCTTGGCGCCCCGCGAGAGCGCCTCCCGCTTCGCCTCCGGCGTGTCGTCGCCCGTCAGCATGAGGATGGGAAGATAGCTCGCCTCCGCGATCTGATTCAGCTCGTCCATGACGGCCAGGCCGTCCCGGTGCGGCATGTGCAAATCCAGCAGGATCAGATCGGGCCGGAACTTGACATACAGGTCCGCGACCTCGCGGGCGTCGTTCGTGCTCTCGATGCGGCTGAACCCGGCGCGCTGGAGCAACCGCAGCAGCAGGTCGACGTTCCCGGGCTCATCGTCGACGATGAGGATGCGCGCGTTCTTGAAGATCCGGGGGGCCATGATGGGCGTCGTCCGTCAGGACGCGGGCGAACCGTCCGCGTTCGCGATGCTCTCGGCGGCCGGGGAATCCGGCCAGACAACCGCGGGGGCGGCCGTGTAGGCCGCGTGGGCGAGCGCCGCCTGGAAGAGCGCCGTTTCAGACGCATAGAACAGCAGCTTCAGAAAGAGCCTCGCAATGATATAGGCCTCGCCGATCCCGAGCATCGCCGCCGTGGACAGCCGCCCGCCAGGCGTTCGTGGCGCCACCAGGGCGTAGAGTCCGATGAGCAGGAAGAATGCTATGGCATTCAGCGCATAAAGACCAACAACTCCTGCCGCGTGCCGGCGGATGAAGCGGCCGGCGGCCAGGAGCGCCCCGATGGCACTGCGCCGATCTTCCACCACGAGCCGTACGCGGGCGTAGTCGAAAACCACGTTGCAGGCGATGAGAAGGGTTCCGAACAACAGGTACCCCGCGGCCCGATAAGCGAACGCGGTCCGCTCGACCGTGACGTCGCGGGTGAGCAGTCCGAGAATCCCCGAAAAAATCCAGCCGTGGACGTAACGGAAGAGGAACCCGTAGGCGGCCCACGCGAGCGCTCCGAGCCGGAGCAGGCGCCAGAAATGCATTCCGCAGGCGGCAAAGAAGCCGTGCGACCGGGTGCGGCGTCCCCGCGCCAGCCGATCGATCACGCCGCCCGTCAGGAACGACCACACGATCAGCCACGCGGCCGTGACCCCGACGACCGCCGTCGCGAGCGGGAGGTTGTCGAGGATGCCCTGCAGGTTGTCGAGGACCGCACCGAAGCCCACGATCGACGGGACGAACGTCTTGCCGAGCCCTGACGCCTGCGCCGAGAATTCCTGCCACCATTCGTAGTTTGTACCGGCGGCGGCGGTGTCTGCCGCAAGGCTGACGCCGAGATGGGCCGCCAGCATGCCCCGGAGCACGTACGACAGGGGCAGCCCGATGAGGAGCGTGACGCCGAAGAGGCCGGCCAGTACCATCGGCGCGCCGCGCACCCGCCGCGCTCCGTCCCTGAACGCGCTCATCACCGGCATCAGACGAAGAACCCGTACGTGAGAAGGTGATCCTGGAGCCAGACCAGCCATGTGAGCGACCACTTGCGCGCGGCGCCGGTCGTCCGCGGCGCGAGGCTGGCGGAGTTGTTCGTGGAGTTCACGTCGAGGACGAGCACGCGCTCCGGATCGACCTGGGCGAACGACGCGCGCGAGGGCTTCACCACCCGGAACGTCCTGGCCCGATCGCGCCCGTCCCAATGCCAGCGGATCTCTTCCCTGTTCTCCAGAACGACCCGCACGTCCACGGGAAAGATCCCGTCCCCCAGGCGTCGCGCGACGACCGTCGTCACGTACTCCGTCGGCGCCCCTTCGGCCGCCATGAACCTGCGGCCGGCTCCCTCGCCGAAATACCCGCGCGCGGTATTCGGCTCGCTGCGAAGCGCCGCCACGCTGTAGTCGAACACGCCGGAGCCCCGATAGACCTGGTCGAAGAACCACGTGAAATCGCGGCCGGTTACCTCGTTGACGACGGCGAAGAAATCGTCCGGCTTCGGGTGCCGGAACGTCCAGCGGGAGAAATACGTCGCCAGGATGCGTTGCTGCACGGGCCAACCCACCATCCGTTCGAGCGTGTGCATCCACAGCGCCGTCTTGCCGTAGCTGATTCCGCCGGCCGTCGCCGCGAACGCCCGCCACGTTGGCGTTGATTGGGGATCG
>JANMCN010000064.1:0-6991 GCA_031361295.1 Acidobacteriota bacterium
GAAAATGGCTCCTCAGGTAGGATTCGAACCTACAACCCTCCGGTTAACAGCCGGATGCTCTGCCATTGAGCTACTGAGGAACAGCGAGCGCAGAACCGCTCAGGAAGAGGACTAGTTTAGCGGATACGGACGGAGAGGCGCAAGATCGTCGTCCTGCGCCGCCCGCCCGCGCGTACATCCCACCAGACTCGCCATTCCGCCTGAAGGCGCAATCCCGAGTCCCACGTCCCGAATCCCGGGTTCCGGCTATTTCACTTGCGCGTCCACGTCGATCTGCAGCGACCCGCGGAGCGCGTTCGAGATCGGGCAGGCCGCTTCCGCCGCCTTCGCGACGTCCGCGAACTGCGCCTTCTCGATTCCCTGCAGCCCTTCCGCCACGACCTTCAGCTTCGAAGCGGTCAGCTTGATCCCTGATTCGGTCTTGTCCGCCGACACGGTAGCGGAAACCACGGTACGCGTGGCGCTGCCCCCTTTGCGGCCGAGCGTCGCGTTCAGCGCCATCGCATAGCATGCGGCGTGCGACGCGGCCATCAGCTCCTCCGGGCTCGTCTTGCCCGCAGGCTCGCCGATGCGCGACGGGAACGTCACCGGCAGCGTGAACGCCCCGGAGCCCGCCTTCGCCTCGCCCTTGCCCTCCATGATCGAACCCGCCCAGTCCACCGTCACCGTCCGAGAAAACGTCGCCATGTCGCCAGTCTCCAATCTGCTGAATTGAACGAATGCTTCAAATCCGAAGTCCCGATCTATTTTCTTCCCTTCGCCGTGAACGCCATCTGCACGATGACCCCGATCGTGCCGAGCAGGAACCACGCGACCAGGTCCCACTTCGTCCCCGGCAGGGGATCCAGCGGATAGACCCGATACACGCTGCGGGCCGCGACGTCCGCCGCCGCGCGATCGCCAAACAGCGCCGCGCCCCCCACGATCGCGGTCTGCGCGCCGCCGAACGCGGTGCTCACGATAATGACGTACCGCTGGAGCGCCAGGGCCCCGAGCGCCCCGAGGATCGAGAGGATCACGACGGGCACGATCCCCGGCTCCCGGCCGAGCGCCGCCCAGATCGCCATGGCGGCCCCGGCGCCCAGCCCGGCGCCGATAAGGGCAACCCCAATGAAGTAGCCGAGGACGAGAATGAGCGCGCCCACAAGGCCGCCGAGAATCGCGCCCCCAATCATCCAGAGCGTTTGATCGGCCCCCATGGCCGAGCTCGTGGCGAGCGCGCCGATGACGAAGCCGAAAAACGCAAGGACGAACCGAAACACGCGGTACCCCGCACAGCAGGACAACAGCCCGCCGACCACCAGGATGATGGCAGCGGGCATCTGGAAAGAAGCCGGGAGCATCGCCCGGCGATTATATGATGGCGCCGTGCCTTCGACAGCGCCGCGGCGCCGGATGACCGCGGTCGGCCTGCTCACGGCGCTCGCCGGAACGGGGCTGTTCGCGTGGTTGGTCTGGACGATCGGGCCCAGGGAAATCTGGGGCGGCTTCCGTCAAATCGGGTGGAATCTCGGCTGGATTCTTCTGCTCGGGGGCCTCCGGTTCGCCGTCCGCGCGGCCGCCTGGGCCCTCTGCGTCGAGCCGCCGCACCGTCTCCGCCTGCTCGACGCCTTCAACGCTGTCGTCTGCGGCGATGCGATCGGGAACGCGACACCGCTTGGGCCTCTCGTCGGCGAACCCGCCAAGATCGCATGCGTCCGCGATCGGATTCCGGTGGCCACCGCGCTGACCGCGCTCGCGATCGAAAACGTGTTCTACACGTTGTCGGTGGCCGCCATGATTGCCGCGGGAGCTGCCGCGTTGCTCGTCGTCGGGGCGACGTCAGCGGGCATCGAGTTGCCCGCGTCGCTCCGCCAGTTCAGCGAAATCACCGTCGCCGTGATCGTCGTCCTGTTCGCGGTGGCCGCATGGGTCACGTGGAAGCGTCCCGCCGTCGTGGACACCCTGCTGCGCGCGCGCCCCGGTAGCGTGGCGGGATCCAGGAATGGCTGGGCCTCAAAAGTCGACAGGCTCAGGGCGATCGAACGGGAAGTCTTCACGTTTGCGTCGCGGCGGCGGGCCGCCGTCCTCCCGCTGATCACGCTCGAGCTGGCATTCCATGCGCTCGGCGTAGCCGAAAAACACCTGGCGCTCTGGTTGATCCTCCCTTCGCCCCCGTCCCTCCTCACCTCCTTCATCGTTGAAACCGCGGACCGGTTGATTACGGTGGCCTTCAAATTTGTTCCGTTTCAGGTGGGCGTCGGTGAAGTCGGGACCGGCCTCGTCACGCAGATCCTCGGACTGGGCGCCGCCCCGGGCGTCACACTGTCCATAGTGCGCAAGGCGCGCATGGGCATCTGGTCGCTCGCCGGCACCGCCCTGCTCATCAGGCGGGGCCTTACGGCAAGACGGTTGATGGAGGACCCGGAATTGAACGGGTAGCAGGCTGCGTGCGTCCCTCGAGCGCTCCGGCACGGAGGCGTCGTGACCAGGCTCCTGTCCGCGAGGGCGGAAGTGTTGCTGGCGGCCGAAGGGCCGCGGTCAGAGCTCGCGCCGGCCTTCCATGGCGCGCTGCATCGTCACTTCGTCCGCGTACTCGAGGTCGCTCCCCACCGGCACCCCCATCGCGATACGCGTCACGCGCACGCCAAGGGGCTTGAGCAGCTTGGCCAGGTAGATGGCCGTCGCCTCGCCTTCCACGTTCGGATTCGTCGCGAGAATCACCTCTTCGACCGTGCCGGCGCTGACCCGGGTCAGCAGCGGCCTGATCTTCAGATCGTCCGGGCCCACGCCGTGCAGCGGCGACAGCGCGCCCATCAGGACGTGGTACAGCCCCTTGAAGTCCCGGGTCTTCTCGACGCCTGTCACGTTCTCGGGCTCCTCGACGACGCAGATGATGCGCGGATCGCGGCCTGAGTCGGTGCAGTAGAAGCACGGATCGACGTCCGTGATGTTGCTGCAGATCGTGCAGTAGGTGACCCGGTCCTTCACGTCGCGCATCGCGTCGGTCAGTCGATCCACTTCCTCGCGGGGTGTCTTGAGCACGTGAAATGCGAGCCGCTGCGCGCTTTTCGCGCCTATCCCCGGGAGGCGCTGAAGCTGTTCGACGAGCTTCGCGAGTGGTTCGGAACGCGCCATCAGAAGAGGCCGGGGATCTTCATGCCGCCCATCATCCCGCCCATCTGCTTGGACATTTCCTCGTCGGCCTTGCGGTAGGCGTCGTTCAGCGCCGCGAGGATCAGGTCCTGCAGCATCTCGACGTCGTCCTTCGACACGGCCTCGGGATCGAGCTTCAACGACTGCACCTGCTTGGCGCCGTTGATGACGACCGACACCATCCCGCCGCCCGCCGTCGCCTCGACGCGCATGTCGGCCATCTGCTTCTGCAGCTTGTCCTGCATCTGCTGGGCCTGTTTCATCATCAATTTCAAATCCATCACGACTCCCTTGGGGCGTTAAAGTTGTCGTTGCCAGTCATCAGTTGCCAGTTATATTGCCGGTTGCCGGTTCCAGCATGCGGAATCAGCCTCGGTCTCGTTACATTTCCTCGACATCCTTGATTTCCGCCGCGAAGACGTCGAGCATCGCCTGCACGCTCGAATCCGCGAGCGCCTGTTGCCTGAGCTCCGACTGCCGAGTCTTCTCTGGCGCTGCGCTGACGGCGGCGGCGGGCTTGTCGGAGACGGTGCCACCCTCCGCGGACACGACTGTCATCTTCCGATTCGAGAGCTGGGACGCCAGCGTGTCGAGCCAGGTGCGTGACTGATCCAGCTGCACGCGCAGCGCACGGTGCTGAGGCGCGAACGTGAAGACGACGCGATCGCCCTCGACGTCGATGCGCTGGGCCTGCGCGACAACCGTGCCGTAGAAGAACTTCTTGCCCTTGCGCACTTCGGTGAGGAATGCGTCCTTCAGCAACTCGGGGGCGACGGGCTGCACATCCGGCATCGGTTCGCTCGCGGCTGGCGCCGGGGTCTTTGGCGCGTCCTGCCGCGCCTCCACGGCCTTGACGGTTGCGGCCGCAACGGACGGCGGCCTGGGCGGCGGGGGAGCCGACCTTCGCGGCGGTTCCGAAGCTCCGGCAGCCGCGGGCACGGCCTCTCGCGGCGCCGGCGGCGGAACTGACCGGGAAGGAGTCGCCGGAGACGGCAGGGCCGCGGTGCCGCTTCTCTGAAGCCGCCCGGCGGGGAGTCCACCCTTCTCGAGCCCCTGGATCAGGTCGGATATCGGCACCAGCTGTCGAAGGTGGATCCACCGGAGCAGAGCCATCTCGAGGTGGTAGCGGGGGTACGCGCAGCCGCGGATGTCGGACTCCGCCTTCGTGAGCACCTCGAAGGCGCGCATCAGGTCCTCGGCCGAGAACTGCTTCGCCAGAACCGCGAGGCGTTCGCGCTCGGATTCCGCCGCGAGCTCGGGATCGTCGACGCGCCTCGAGTCGACGTTGACGACGAGAATGTCCCGGGTGAGACGGGCGAGCTCACGAACCACCAGCCGGAGATCGTAGCCGGATTCGACGGCATGCGCGGCCATGGCAAATGCCGCCGCGCCATCCTCGCGCGCGACCGCGTCGGCAATGTCGAACAGCAGATCGCGGCGTACGAGCCCCAGCACGGTCGCGACGTCTTCCGCCGTGATGGTGTCACCGGCGAAGGCGATGACCTGATCGAACGCGCTCTGCGCATCGCGCATGCTGCCGTCGCCCGCCCTCGCGATCAGCATCAACGCATCGTCGTGCACATCGATCTGTTCCGCGCGCGCGATGGTGCGGAGCTGGTCGGCGATGGCCTTGACGCCGATCGTCTTGAGCTCGAAGACCTGGGAGCGCGACTGGATCGTCTGCGGGACCTTGTCGATCTCGGTCGTCGCCATCATGAAGACCACGTGCGGCGGGGGCTCCTCGATCGACTTCAGGAGCGCGTCGAACGCGTTGCTCGACAGCCTGTGGACCTCGTCGATGATGTAGATCTTGTAGCGGTTCCTCACCGGGGCCACGCTCAGCCCGTTGATGATGATCTCGCGGACCTTGTCCACCTGCGTGTTCGTGGCCGCGTCGATCTCCATCACGTCCATGTCCCGGCCCTGCGCGATCTCGACGCAGGCGTCGCAGGTGCCGCACGGATGGGGAGTCGGTCCGTTCTCGCAGTTGAGGCACCGCGCGAGGATGCGGGCCGTCGTCGTCTTGCCGACGCCGCGCGGCCCCGAGAAGACGAACGATTGCGCGATCCGCTTCGCAGTAATCGCGTTGCTCAGCGTCTTCGTGACGCCGGGCTGGCCGATCACGTCCTCGAAGCGCTGCGGACGCCACTTGCGGGCGAGAACCTGGTAACTGGGCACGGGCAGAATTGCGGGTATGAAATGTTCGAGCTGATTTGCGTCACTGACAGCCGACTGGCGCACGCGCCGGCGTGTTCAGCCGCCACAGCAGCCGGCGGCGAAGCGCCGGGAACGGACCCCACCGCGACCCGGGTGACCTGCGGCACATGTCAGGATCTGCTTAGCGCTGCTGCCTTCCGGCCCTGACGCGGTTCGCAGGCTGAGATTGCACAGGGACCGGGCCGCGGTGCGGACCGCCGGCCGGTGACCTCGCCAGCTCTGAAGTGTACTGTACTACATGCGCCCGGGTGAGTCTCCAGCCGTCGGCGCCGGCTGTCTGCCTCACCCGACACGCGAAGCGAAGCCCGGTGCTGCTCTCTGCTGCATTACAATTCCCGCATGACGCTCACGCGCCGCCACCTCCTCGCCGCGGCCGCCGAAGTGGGCGCGCTTGCGGCCGTCTCGCGAGCGCTGCCGTCGGGGCTGTTCGCCCAGGGCGGAATGTCCGCGCCCGCAGGCAAGGAGAAGCTCATCATCCGGTCGGTTCGGCCGCCGGATTACGAAGCGCCGGTGGCGCTCCTCGATTCGTCGATCACGCCGTTCGACAGCTTTTTTGTACGGTCGCATCTGCCGCCTCCGGCGGCCACCGACGAGGGCAGCTGGGCGCTCCAGATCGACGGCGAGGTGAGTGCTCCGATGTCGCTCTCGGTGGATGATCTGCGGCGCATGCCGTCGACCTCCATGACGGCGACGCTCGAGTGTGCGGGGAATGGACGCGGCTTCTATCAGCCGGCCGTCGCGGGGGTCCAGTGGGGCCGTGGGGCGGTCGGAACCGCGCGCTGGACCGGCGTGCGGATGGCAGACGTCCTGAAGCGCGCCGGGATCCGAAGCGCCGCGCGATTTGTCGTCATGGACGGGGCCGATCGTCCGTTCGGCAGCATGCCGGACTTCGTGCGGCAGCTGCCCATCGAAAAGGCCATGCATCCCGACACGCTGATTGCGTACGAAATGAACGGCGAACGCATGCCCGCCCTCCATGGGTTCCCGTTGCGCGCGATCGTGCCAGGCTGGGAAGGGGCCTACTGGATGAAGTGGCTGTCGAGCCTGCGCGTGGTCGATCGCGAGTTCGACGGGTTCTGGGTCAGCACGGCGTATCGATACCCCGTCAAGCGGGTGGCCCCTGGCGCGGCCGTCGATCCAAAGGACATGGCGGCCCTGTCGGGGCTCGCAGTCAAGTCGCTCATCACGCAGCCGCTCGACGGAGCCACGTCCGCCGCCGGCACGGTCGAGGTCGGCGGATTCGCGTGGGCCGGCGAATTCGACATCACTGCTGTCGACGTCTCGACCGATCAGGGCGCAACGTGGGCACCGGCGCGCCTGACTGGCGAACGGATGCCCTACACGTGGCGCCGCTTCGCGTACTCGTTCGACGCGACGACACCGCAGTCGTACCTGATCATGTCGCGCGCCCGGGATTCCAGCGGACGCGTCCAGCCGATCACGCCTCCGTGGAACCCGTCGGGTTACCTCTGGAATGCACCAGACAGCGTGCGCATCGAGGTCACGTAGTGCGTCGTCTGCTGATGGTCCTGGCACTGATCGGTGGCGTGCGGACGTCCGCGCAGGAGCTCCCGGCGGGCACGGGACGCGACGAGGTCCTCAGGCGCTGCGTCGTGTGCCACGAGTCCGACCTCATCGC
>JANMCN010000191.1:0-15072 GCA_031361295.1 Acidobacteriota bacterium
GTCACCGTGACCGTCTGGCCGCCGACCAGCAGGCTGCCAGTGCGGCTGCCCGTCGTGGCGTTCAACCCGATCGTGTAGGTGGCGGTTCCGGATCCGGTTCCCGAACCCGTCACGGCAATCCAGGGCGTGGCCGTGGACGACGTCCATGTGCAGCCCGCCTGGGTCGTGACCGTCAGGGTTCCGGTGCCGCCCGCACCCGTCGGCGTGAGGCTCAGCGGGCTGACGGTGTAGCTGCACGTCGCCGGCGCGGCCTCTGTCACCGTGAAGCTGTTACCGGCGACCGTCAGCGTGGCCGTCCGGGACGCGGTCGTCGTGTTCGCCGACACGCTGAAGCTCACGGTTCCGTTCCCGCTGCCGCTCGCACCGATGATCACGGTGACCCACGCGGCGCTGCTCGTCGCGGTCCATGAGCAGCCAGCAGCAGTCGTCACCGCCACGGTGCCGGACCCGCCCGAGGATCCGTACGACTGACTCGTCGGCGAGATGCTGAACGCGCAGCTCGCGGCGGCCTGCGTGACCGTGAACGTGCTGCCCGCGACCGTGAGGGTTGCGGAGCGCGCGGCGGTCGTCGTGTTCGCCGCGACGGCGAAACTGACCGTGCCGCTCCCCGAGCCGGTAGCGCCCGTGACGACGGTCGCCCACGGCGCGCTGCTCGTGGCGGTCCACGAACATCCTGCACTCGTCGTCACGGCCACCGACCCCGAGCCTCCTGCGGCTACGAAGCTCTGGCTCGTCGGCGAGATGCTGAACGCGCAGCTCGCGGCGGCCTGCGTGACGGTGAAGGTCTGGCCCGCGACCGTCAGCGTCGCGGATCGGGTCGTGGTCGTGGTGTTGGCCGCGGCCGTGAACGTCACCGTGCCGCTGCCGGTTCCGGTCGCCCCGGTCGCGATCGTCACCCATCCCGCACTGCTCGCCGCCGTCCACGCGCATCCGGCCGTCGTCGTGACGGTGACGCTCCCGGAACCCCCCGCGGCCGCGAAAGCCTGGCTCGTCGGGGAGATCGAGAATGCGCAGCCGGCGCCTGCCTGCGTGACCGTGAATGTGCTGCCCGCGACTGTGAGGGTTCCAGTCCGAGCTGTCGTCGCGGTCGTGGGCGCGACCGCGAACGTCACGGTGCCGTTGCCCGCGCCCGTCGCGCCGATGCTGACCGACAGCCACGCGGCGTTGCTCGTCGCCGCCCACGCGCAGCCGGTGCCTGCCGTGACCGCTACGGTGCCAGTGCCTCCCGCCGCCGCGAAGGACTGCGAGACGGGCGAGATGGCAGGCGTGCACGGCACGGAGAATCCAAAGGTGTTCGACGGCAGGCTCGCGCTCGTTCCTCCAGGGCCGACGGCGGACACGCGCGTTTCGTACACGACTCCGGCGGCCAGCGGCGTCGTCAGGAGCGACACGAAGTCGACGCGGATCATGCCGTCCACGTCGAGCGCCGGCTTCCCGAGATTCACCGTCTGCGTCGGCAGCGTGCTTCCCGATACAAACACGTCGAGCGAATAGCTCTGTACGAGCGGGCTGCCGTTCGCGTCCACGACCGTGTGATCCGTCGAAGGAGTGAATTCGACCCGGCGTGCGTCCAGGATGCTCTGGGCCAGGACCACTGGCGCCAGTACCAGTCCCATCGCCAGAGTGAGGAGTACGACCCTGAGTGTCTTCACTTTCACTTGCATCACGACCTCGTTGATCACTCGCGTTCGCAGCGCGGTATGGACGAGCCATGTGCAGGATTCAGACCGCTCGGGGAGGTCCACCTAAAGTGTTGAAAAGGCGGATCCGCGAGCGTGCGCGGGGACACGTGCCCAGGACGACCGCTCACGTTCTTGTGCGACGAGCCGCGGTTCTCGTGGCTTGGATGAGCGGGCCCGCGGGGCGGACTCCTTGACACGACTGACGATGTCGGTGACGATATTTCAGAAATGCACGACCCTCTCATTGCCTGTTGCGGCTCCCTCCTCGCGTCGACGCCGTGTCGATGCGCGTGTATGGTGCCGGCGACCAGCAAGTGAGAGGCTGAAGAGCGCACGATCCTTCCAGCCTTTCCCTCTCTCCTTCGCTGATCCCCCGGCTCCCGCGGACGATTTCCTTCGATCATGTTTGTCTGGATCAGTGGTGCCCTGCGAGCAGGTGCGCCCCGGGAGAAACGATGTCATCACGTCCAATTCGGAGGGCCTCGGCCCTCGCCGCTCTTGTCTGGGTGTTGTCCACGCCCGCATTCGCGCAATCGGGCACCAGTACGATTTCCGGAGTCGTCCGCGACTCCACCGATGCGCCGCTGCCGGGTGCGGTCGTGAAGGTGGTCAACGAAGACACCGGTGTCGAGATCGAGACCGTGTCGAATGGGGAGGGGCTGTACAGGGTGCCATCCCTGGTGCCGGGGCACTACCGCGTCGAGATCAACCTCGAGGGGTTCGCGCGCGCGGTGCGCCGTCCGATCACGCTCGAGGTGAGCCAGACGCTCCCGGTGGACGCGGTGCTGTCGATCGGCGCCCAGTCCGAAACCGTCACCGTTTCGAACGAGACGCCGCTCGTCATCGAGTCGCACAGCTCGAACATCACCCAGACCGTCACGCGCCAGATGCTCGACGCACTGCCGCTGCCGAACCGCGCGGCGGCGGCGCTCGCCGCCCTCGCCCCTGGGGTCGTGATGGTGGACACGGGCACCGGGACGGCCGAGAACTATCCGGTGTTCTCTGTCGCCGGAGGCCGGACGCGCAACCAGAACTTCATCCTTGACGGCGGCAATGCGTCGAACGCCGTCGGCCTGACGCGCCCGCAGCAGCTGACGAGTCTGCCGGTCGACGCGATGCAGGAGTTCAAAGTGATCACGAACAACTATTCCGCCGAGTTCGGCCACTCGACCGGCGGCGTGGTCGTGATGTCCACGCGGTCGGGCACGAGTGACTTCCGCGCGACGCTGTTCGAGTCGCTGCGCAACGACGCGCTCGACGCGCGCACTGTTTTTGCGAGAACCAAACCCCCCATCCGGCTCAATCAGTTCGGAGGCACGGCGGGCGGGCCGCTGAAGCCCGGCAGGACGTTCTTCTTCGGATCGTGGGAGCGCACACGGCAGCTCACGAGCGACGCCGTCGTCAGCACCGTCCCGACTCTGCAGAATCGACAGGGGAATTTTGCGGATCTGCGCGACGCCGCGGGCCGGACCGTGACGATCTTCGATCCGGGCACCAGGCAGGCGTTCGCCGGCAACGTGATCCCGGCGGACCGATTCGATCCGGTGGCCTTCGCGGCGCTGCAGTACTACCCTCTCCCGAACCGCGAAGGCACGGCCTCCAATGCGAACAACTTCGTCGGCAACAGCCGATCGACCCTCGACCGTGATATCGCACTCGGCCGCGTCGATCACCGCCTGCGCCGCAACGACATGCTGACGGTCCGTTACTACATCAACAACAGCGGTACAGACGTGAGCGGCTCGTACGGCGACCCGGTCGCCGATCCCCTGGCGGACCGGACCGAGGTCCGCGTTCAGAGCCTGCTCGCCGCGCATACCCACATCTTCAGTCCGAGACTGAGCAACGAGGTCCGTGTCACGTACCTGCGGCGGAAGTTCGTCGATCAGCGGCCGGGCCTCGGTTCGAACCTCGCCGGCGTCATCGGCCTCGGCGGGGTCACGGACCAGGCGTTCCCGGCGTTCGTGATCCCGGGCTACGGCGCGCTGAGCAGCGGCGCGGTCAGCCGATTCCAGACGCCCATCCTCGACAGACAGATCCTGGAGTCGGTCGCCTGGTTCACGGGCAGGCATGCGTGGAAATTCGGTGCGGAGTTCCGCGCGGGCGCGAACGACGAGGTCCGCGATCGCGGGTCGTCCGGGAATCTGTCGTTTTCGCCGCTCATCACGAGCAACCTTGGCGCACCGAACACCGGGAACGCCCTCGCGTCGTTCCTGCTGGGCGAAGTGAATGCCGGCAGCATCCAGATTTCGGATCTCATCCGGACCCGTGCGTCGTACGTCGCTCTCTATGCGCAGGACGACTGGCGCCTCGGCGACCGCCTGACGCTCAACTACGGCCTGCGGTGGGAGGCGGAGCTGCCGCGTCGCGAAGTGAACAACAGGATGAACTCATTTGATCCCGTCGCGGTGAACCCGGTGTCAGGCACGCCCGGTGTCGTGACGTTCGCGGGGGTCGACGGAACGCCAGTCCGGGCATACGCAACGGACTGGAACAATCTCGGGCCCCGGATCGGGTTCGCCTACCAGCTGACACTCTCCGGACGGACGGTACTGCGCGGCGGGAGCGGGATCTTTTACGGCCCCACGGTGAGCAACACGATCGGCGACACCGCGGCGCTCGGGTTCTCGACGGCCGCGAGTTTCGTCGTCTCCCAGGCCACGACCCAGAGCGCATTCCGGCTCCGGGACGGCTTCCCGGCATACGCGCGCCAGGCGCTTACGCCCGGATTCGGCGCCGTGCCTGCCGGCGCCCGGCCGAACACGGCGGTATCGTACTTCGATCCGCAGCAGGTGGCTCCCACGTCGTACCAGGCGAACCTCAATATCCAGCACGAACTCCGTTCAGGTCTCGTCGTGGAGGCGGGGTACCTCGCGAACGTGAGCCGCCACCTGACCGCGAATGACTTCTCCCTGAACCAGGTGCCCGCGGCGAGCGTCGGGCCGGGGGACACGCAGGCGCGCCGGCCGTTTCCGCAATTCAGCAACGTGACCCTCATCAACCCGTCGATCGGCCGATCGAGTTATCACGCCCTGTTCGTCCGCGCGCAGAAGCGTTTCGCCGGCGGTTTCTCCCTGCTGACGCACTACACCTGGTCGCGCTACATGGACGACGCGGAATCGGCGAACGAATACGGGAATGCCGGAAGCTACATGGACGCCTATCGCCGCGGCCTCGACTGGGCTCGGAGCGCCAGCGACGTCCCTCACCATTTCGTGCTGACGATTCTCTATGAAGTCCCGGACGTGACCCGCAACAGCTACGCGAATTCGCTGCTGGGGCACTGGAAGGTGGGCCTGCTGGAGACGATGCAGTCGGGCGCGCCCTTTACGGTGCTCACGACGGCCAATACGACCAATGCGTTTCCTGCGGGACCGCTCCGCCCGTACCTCGCGGGCAATCCCGCGCTGCCCTCGAGCGAGCGGACGCTCGCCCGCTGGTTCAACACGTCGGCATTCCTGAACCCCGCTCCTTTCGCTTTCGGCAATTCCCCGCGCTCGGTGCTGCGCGGACCGGGTGTGGCCACGACGGATTTGAACCTCGAGAAACGAATCACCCTTCCGGGAGGGCGGTCGTTCGACCTGCGCGTGGAGACGTACAACCTGCTGAATCGCGCCAATTTCAACATCCCCGGGTTCACTCTGGGGGCGCCCGACTTTGGCGCCATTTCGAGTACGCGCCCCGCGCGGACCGTGCAGCTCGGCGCCCGCCTGAGCCTGTAGTCGTGAAGGGCCGGGCTCTCAGCAACACGGAAGCGGAGAATACGAGCGCACCGCTCAGAGCGGAACGCAGATGGCTACGGGGCGATGTACGTGGTCTTGACCGTCGTGTAGAACTCGGCCGCGTAGCGCCCCTGCTCGCGGGGACCGTAGCTCGAGGCTTTGCGGCCGCCGAAGGGCACGTGGTAGTCCACGCCGGCGGTCGGGAGGTTGACCATCACCATCCCGGCCTCCGCATGCCGCTTGAAGTGGGAGGCGAACTTCAGTGAGGTCGTGACGATGCCCGACGACAGCCCTGAGTCCGTGTCGTTCGCGATGGCGAGCGCCTCGTCGTAGTCGCGCGCGCGGATCACGCACGCGACCGGCCCGAAAATTTCCTCGCGCGAAATCCGCATGGCATTCGTGGCGTCGACGAAGAGCGCCGGCGCCAGGTAATACCCTTCGGTCGCTCGCTCGAGACGCCCGCCTCCCGTGGCGAGTCGCGCCCCTTCGCGCTGACCGAGCGCGATGTACTCGAGGTCCTGGTCGAGCTGCGGCTTCTCCACCACGGGACCGATCTCGGTTCCCGGCGTGAGCGCGTTGTCGACGCGCAGCGCCGCGAGCTTCTGGAGCAGCGCGGCCACGAACCGATCGTGGATGCCTTCGGTGACGATGAGCCGGGACGAGGCCGTGCACCGCTGGCCGGTGGAGAAGAACGCGCCCTGTACCGCCACGTTGACGGCCGTCGCGATATCCGCGTCGTCCAGGACGACGAGCGGGTTCTTGCTGCCCATCTCGAGCTGGAAACGCGCCATCCGTCCGACGGCCTTGCGGGCGATTTCGCGTCCGGTGGCGACCGAGCCGGTGAAGCTGATCGCCGCCACGTCGCGGTGGTTCACGAGAGTCTCGCCGACGACAGCGCCGGACCCGACCACGAGATTGAAGACGCCGGGCGGCAGCCCGGACGCCGCGAGGATCTCCGTGAGCGCCCACGCGCAGCCGGGCGTCCACTGCGCCGGCTTGAACACCACGGTATTGCCGAACGCCAGCGCCGGCGCAATCTTCCACGCGGGGATCGCGATCGGGAAGTTCCACGGCGTGATGAGACCGACGACGCCGAGCGGCTCGCGTGTGATCTCGACGTCCACACCCGGCCGGACGGAGGGCACCTTCTCTCCCGAGAGACGCAGCGCCTCGCCGGCGAAGAACTTGAAGATGTGGCCGGCGCGCACCGTTTCGCCGATGCCCTCCGGCAGCGTCTTGCCTTCCTCGCGGGCGAGCAGGCGGCCGATCTCGTCTTTCCGCGCCAGGATGTCGGAGCCAACCTTGTCCAGGATATTGGCGCGGTCCTGGATCGAGCTGACGGACCACGTCTGAAAGGCCTGGCGCGCAGCGGCAACCGCGTCGTTCGTCCCTCCGACATCCGCCTGGGCGTATTCCCCGATGATGTCCGAGAGATCCGACGGATTCCGGTTGGGCGACCACGTGGCCCCTTCCGTCCAGGCACCCGCGATGTAGTTGTGAAATCTGTTGGCCATGTTCCTGATCAGAGCAGTCCGCGATTCGACAGGTTCTTCATCAACGCCACCGTCCCGAACGTCCAGCGGGCAATCCGGTCCGTGTAGTCGACGCGGTTCACGAGCGCCCCGAGTCCCGGGGTCTCGACGGTCACGATATCACCGGCAAGGTGGGTGAAGCCCTTCCCGGCGCCGGAGCGGTCGACCGTCGGGGCGAACATCGTGCCGAGAAACAGCATCAGCCCGTCCGGATATTGATGGTGCGGGCCAATCGTCTGCTCGACGAGCGCCAGCGGATCGCGGCTGATCTTCGACATCGAGCTGTGCGCGGTCAGGGCGAATCCGTCGGTCCCCTCGATATGGAGCGCGAGATCGCACTGGCGGACCGTGTCCATGGTGAACGCGCCGTCGAACAGCCGGATGAAGGGCCCGATCGCGCACGACCCGTTGTTGTCCTTGGCCTTGCCGAGCAGCAGGGCGCTGCGCCCCTCGAAGTCGCGCAGGTTCACGTCATTGCCGAGCGCGGCGCCCACGGCGCGGCCGGCGCTGCTGACGGCGAGCACGATCTCGGGTTCCGGGTTGTTCCACGCCGACTTCGGATGGATCCCCACGTCGGCGCCGGTGCCGACGGCCGACATCGGCGGCGCCTTGGTGAAGATTTCCGCGTCCGGACCGATGCCGACCTCGAGGTACTGCGACCACGCCCCCTGGGCGATCAGCACGTCCTTCAACCGCTGCGATTCCTCCGACCCCGGGCGAACCGACTGCAGGTTGTCTCCGATGACCGAGGTGATGGACCGGCGGAGGCCGGCCGCCTTTGCCGAGTCTCCGCGCGCCTGTTCCTCGATGACGCGTTCCAGCAGGCTCGACACGAACGTGACGCCGCTCGCCTTGATCGCCTGGAGGTCGCAGGGCGCTAGGAACCAGGGCCTCGTCTCGTCCCTGTCGCGGGAAGCGGAGTTTGCGAGCACGTCACCCAGGGAGGCGAGCCGGGGCAGCGCGCGCGCCGACCGCACGGCACCGGCGGGGTCGTCCAGATCCAGGAGCTGGCTCGACGTCGCGGCGACCGCGGACAGATCCTGGATCTCGTGCCCGCGGATGCGGACCAGCGTGGGCCCGACGGCCGGCACCCACGCCCGGCCCACGAGTACCGCGTCGGCGTGATCCGCCGGAAGGGAGGCGTCGGGGTGGAGCCGCGCTTTCATCGACCTCATTATCCCCGTATCGCGTGTCCGGCCGAAGGCCACGGGGATGCGCGGTGCTAAGATGGCGCCTTTGCGGGAGCGATGCTGATGTCAGAGGTATGGCGGCCGGGTCCGGGGAACGGGCGGTGAGGATCGGAATCCTGACGAACGAGTACCCGCCGCACGTGTACGGCGGCGCCGGGGTTCACGTCGAATATCTCACGCGCGAGCTCGCCGCGCTCGACAACGGCCGTCATTCGGTCGAGGTGCTGTGTTTCGGCGAACAGCGGGCCCGGACAGGCCGGGTGCGGGTCGAGGGCGTCCTGCCGCCCGTCACCTTGCCGGCGGACGATCCGCGGCATGCCAAGCTGTTTGCGACGATGCTGCAGGACCTGGTGATGAGCGGCAAGCTCGCCGACGTCGACGTCGTGCACTGCCACACGTGGTACACCCACCTGGCCGGATGCATCGGCAAGTATCTGCAGGGCGTGCCGCTGGTCCTCACGACGCACTCGCTGGAGCCGCACCGCCCGTGGAAGGCGGAGCAGCTCGGCACGGCGTACCAGGTGTCGACCTGGATCGAGCGCACGGCGTATCAGAACGCCGATGGCGTGATTGCCGTGTCCGCATCGATGAAGACGGACGTGCAGGCGCTATACGGTGTGCCGCCGGAGCGCATCCGGATCATCCACAACGGCATCGATCTGGAGCAGTATCGCCCGCGGCCGGACATCCGGACGCTGCGCGAGCACGGGATCGATCCGGACGTGCCGTACGTGCTGTTCGTCGGGAGGATCACGCGGCAGAAGGGGATCGTCCACCTCGTCAACGCGATTCGGTACGTGAACGCGGGCGTCCAGGTCGTGCTCTGCGCGGGAGCACCCGACACGCCGGAGATCGCGATCGAGATGGCTGACGCGGTGGAGCGCGCGCGGGCCGACAGCACGCATCCGATTGTCTGGATCCGGGAGATGCTGCCGAAGGAGCGGACAATCACGCTCTACACGCACGCCGCGATTTTCGTCTGCCCGTCTGTGTACGAACCGTTCGGGATCATCAATCTCGAAGCGATGGCCTGCGAAACACCGGTCGTCGCGTCAGCGGTCGGCGGGATCCCGGAGGTCGTCGATCACGGCGCGACGGGCCTGCTGGTGCCAGTCGAGCCGGTGAGTGCGACCGATGTCGAACCTGCCGATCCCGATCGGTTCTCGCGCGCGCTGGCGACGGCGGTCAACGCACTCCTCGATGACGCCGAACTGCGGCACTCGATGGCGCGCCAATCGCGGGCGCGCGTCGAAGCGCACTTCAGCTGGACGAGTATCGCCAGACAGACGGCGGAGTTCTACGCGGACCTGGTCGGCTGACTCCGGCGCGGCGCCTCCGGCCGGCGATCACTGTCCGGCGGCATGTCCGATCGACGGGGTCCGCCCGGATTCCTCCCGCGCATCGCTCCACGGCAGCACCGTCCCCGCCCACGCGCCCAGCCTGACCAGGTAGCGCACATCGCGCCCGGCGCACCGGACGGCGCGTGCCGCCAGCCGACGCGGACTCGTGTGCCGCGGACTGCGCCTGCCCACACGCATGCCAATCAATCGCTCGCCTGCCGTGGCGCACGCGACCCCTCCGAAGCACATGAAATACGAACTGCCGAGAATCAGGCCGAGCAGCGCGAAGACCGGGGCCGCCGAGCGGCCGAGGGATGAGGCGCCGGCGCCTGACATGGAAATCGTGCCGGCGACGGCGACGAGGAGCAGCGTCGCGATCACGAATCCATCGATGGCGACCGCCGCAAGTGGACGCCACGGTGGAAACGGACACCCGTCGGGGATCGGCTCCTCCCGCGTGGCGGCGTCGGGCGTGCGGGCACGCATCGGTGCCGCGGCCGTAGCCGGCTTGAGGCCTTGCAAGCGCGCAAGGGCGCACACGGGATCCTCCTCGGCCGGGAGCCACTCACCCGACGCCGCGAGAATCTCTTCCGGGTCCAGCGCCACGCCTTTGGCGTAAAGCCGGAGCGCCGTTCGGGCATAAAGCCCGCCCGGCAGATCGCCGAACCGGCCCTCATCGATCGCGATGAGGAGCCGTGGACCAACGCCAACACGGCGGGCGATCGTGGCGATATCTTCTCCACGGTCGAGCCGGGCCCGCCTCAGCCGTTCATGCACAGGTTGATTATCCACGCGACACCTTCACCCTGCCTATCGACGGATCGCGCGCGGTTCATTACGGCAGATGATCAGCAGGGGCTCCTGCGCGGTCAGCTCATCCGCCTGACTGCCACATAAAGTGGGCCGGCACCAAGGACGAGCAGGCAGAAGAGGCTCCCGGGTCCGAGCCGGTTCAGCGCTTCGAAGAAGACCTGTTCTCCGGGGCCGATCACGAAGTCGATCGTCCTCCAGACGAGCGTGTTGCTCACGCGGAGCCGGTGGGGCCCTGGTATGAGCACGGTGGAAAACGAATCACCCCAGAGCAGGGTTGCCACTGCGGCGCCATCGATCGAGACGATCAGCTGGCGCCACTTGCAGTCCTGTTCGGACGTGCGGGTGATCGTCACCGACGGGGGAAACACCTCCTGGACCCGGGAGACATCGAAGACAGCGTCGTCGGTCAGGACCGGCATGATTCGGGGATCCGGGGCGCAGTCAGGCGACAGGCCTCAGACTGTGCGCACGGGGGCGCGGTGGGATGATACGATAGCGTTCCTGCGATCGCGCGACGATCCCATCTGTATCAGTAACCGCCCGATGACACAGCTCACGCGAAGTCCCGAAGATTTTTCGCCCAGTCTCTCAATCACCGGCGACCTCTCTGCGACCGAGGACGTCGCGATTCGAGGCCGCTTCGACGGGCAGATCAGCGCGCCCGGCCATCACGTGTCGATCGAGGCGACCGCGTCGGTCAAGGCGAAGATCGTGGCGCGCTCGGTGACCATCGGCGGCGCGGTGGAAGGCACGATCCTCGCCGCGGAGCGCGTCTGGCTGATGGCCACCGCGAAGGTGCGCGGCCATGTGACGACGCCCGCCATCACGCTCGCGGACGGCGCCGAGTTCACCGGCACGGTCGATCCGGAACGGACCGAATCGGCGATGCACGTCGCGCGCTACCGCGCCCGGCAGGCGTAAGCCACCTGCCGCGCGGTGCGCGCGGTCAAATCTGCTCCTGGAGAAACGCCGCGATGACCTCCCCCACGCGGCGCCCCGCTCCCCGCCGCTGCCATCCGTCGAGCGTCATCCGTTCGCACCCTGCCAGGTCCGCAAGAAAGGTCTCGTGCATCGCGCAGGCGATCTGCGCGTCGAAAAAACAGACGTTGTTCTCCTCGTTGTAGGCAAATGACCGGTTGTCGAAGTTGGTCGTGCCGATCGTGGCCCAGATCGCATCGACGACCATCGTCTTGTGGTGCAGCATCGTCCGGTTGTATTCGAGGATCTCGATTCCTGCCCGCAGAATGGGGCCGAACAGCCTCACGCTGTTCTGGCGCGCGAGCCAGTTGTCGTTGCGAATGCCGGACACCATGATGCGCACGTCCACGCCGCGCTTCTTCGCGTCGACGAGCGCGTCGATCGCCGCCTCGTCCGGCACGAAGTAAGGGTTGGCGATGTAGATGGATTTCCGCGCACAGATGATCGACAGGTAGTACATGGTCCGCACCGTCGAGGCTCCGATCTCCGGAGAACTCATGATGGTCTGGACGGCGAGCGGGCCGGCGGGGAGCGCGTGAGGCGGGTAATAGAGAGGCCCCGAGATCAGCTCTCCCGTCGTCTGCAGCCAGTTCTGCGCGAAGCCCGTCTGCAGCGGCGTGACACCTGCCCCTTCGAGCCGGATCTGGGTGTCGCGCCAGTGCTCAGGATCTTCCGCGTTGCCTTTCCAGTGGTCGGCAATACCGGCGCCCCCCGTGAACGCGATCCGGCCGTCGATGATGAGCGACTTGCGATGGGTGCGGTGGTTGTACCGGCCGAGCGAGTACCACCGCATCGGGTTGTACCAGGCGAGCTGGCACGCTCCGGACTCCAGCGTCGTCAGGATGTCCGTCCCGATCGTCGAGGACCCGACGGCGTCGAGCAGGATCTTGACCTTGATGCCTTCCCTGCCCTTCGCCGCCAGAGCCTCGGCGAACTGCTGGCCAATCTCGCCCGCCCAGTAGATGTAGGCCTCGATCGTGATCGACAGCTGCGCGCCGCGGATCTCCCCGAGCATCGCGGGATAGAACGCATCTCCGTTGTTCAGGATATCCAGGCGATTGCCGTGGGCGAAGGGAACGCCCGTCGCGCCCGCCATCGTGGGCAGGAACTCTTCGTCCCCGACGGAGAACTCGTGGTCGAGGCCGTAACGCGGAGGGAACTCCATCGGCGCGATCAGATAGCTGATGAGGGCCATGGCGCCGGTGCCGATCGCCCAGCCCCACTTGTCGTGGACCATCGCGTACAGGAAGACGGCAGCCCAGGGCCACCAGGACCAGAGGAGCCGGCGCGCGCGCGTCCAGAAGCGCAGCATGCCCTTCGGGCGGCGCTTGAGCGGGTCCGGCGCGAGTCGGTACCGCCAGTGCTTCGGCACCGTGCGGCGCCACGGGCGCGAATGAGGTCTGCGGAGCGGCGGCGTCCGGAGTCCACCGGGAATACCGCGGGGTAAGGAGTCGGTCGTGCGTCCGCTGGGCTCGTCAGGCATCGTGGACAGGGCCAGTCAGCATATCACCCGGCTCCGACGTGTCGCCTTGGCACCAGCCGCCCGCGCCGCGAGGCCGCCGGTCTGCACGTATAATTGCGTCGACCATGCATCCCTGGCACGACAGCTACATCGACGATTCGGTGATCGCCACCGCGTTTCCGGTCGTCATCGAGATTCCGAAGGGCAGCAAGAACAAATACGAACTCGACAAGGAAACGGGCCTCCTTCGACTCGATCGGGTCCTCCACAGCGCGGTGTACTATCCGGCGGATTATGGCTTCATCCCCCGCACCTATTGCGACGATGGCGACCCCCTGGACGTCCTCGTCCTCAGCCAGGAGCCGGTTTACCCGCTGACGATTGTCGAAGCCCGCGCCATCGGCGTCATGCGGATGCGGGACGAGAAAGGCATCGACGACAAGATCGTCGCCGTCAGCGTGCGTGACCCGTCGTACTCGGACTACACCGACAAGGCCCAGCTGCCGAACCACATGCTGCGGCAGGTGCGGCGCTTCTTCGAGGACTACAAGGTGCTCGAACAGAAGCAGGTGATGATCGAAGACATGCTGGGCCCCCAGGATGCGATTGCCATCATCGTGGACGCGCTCGAGTTGTACCGGAAACTTCGTCGAGGCGAGCTCGCGAAGCGAGGCAGCATCTAGCGGACGCGGCTCAGTGTGCGCGCGCCGCGAGCACGTCGCCGACGTTCTCGGTGACCGACGTGCTCCCGCCATTGAATCGACCGAACACCGATCTGATGATCACCGCGCGTGGCAGCCGGGGCAGGTGCGCGAGATTCTCCAGGAACCTTTGCTGCGTTCCGGCTCGCGCGAGGTAGAACTCCACGTTGGACGTATAAAACGTGGAGAGCGGCTCGCGCCGGTTCTCCAGGACCGTTCCAATCTTGATGAGCGCGGTTGGCCCTGCGAGATCCCCGACGACAGGGAGCACCAGGTTCCTGCCCTCCAGCGACTTCACGAACTGAAAGTATTCCTCCGACGCGAGGAAGTGGCCCTGTCGGCCGAGCGAATCCACCGCGAGCAGCAGCTCGCGGTACGTCGGGTAATGACTCTGGGGCGGGCGGCCCGTGCTCTCGAAACGCAAATCGAGGCCGGCCCCCGCGAACCGCTCGTGAAACCCGCCGATGGTAGCTCGATCCGCGGGCGTCAGCGGCACGCCGTACCGGCGGATTGCCGCGTCGACCCGCGCGCGGCTCGCAACCATCGACTGTCGCTGTGCAGGCGTACTGTCGATATACGCGACGAGGCGTTCGACGGGATCAGTCCTCCAGTGCTCTGCGCCGGGAGGCGGCGGACGCCCAAAGAGCAGGGCCAGATATTCGATCCGCGTGTGGGCCTGTTCGAACAACGCCTTGAAGAGCAGGTGCAGGAGCAGGTTGTCCCGCCGGATGTCCACGATGAACGCGATCGCAGGACGGACGTGGGCGATGTAGGAAAAGTTCTGATCGGGCCCGACGCCGACGTAGGCTCCGCCCCGCACACCGGCCCGCTCGAGATCAGGCAGGACCTGCAGGTACGAGCGCTCGTTCGAGATCAGGTTGTCGGTGTCGAAGTAGCCGCCGGGCTCTGACAGCGCGTTGATTTGGGCGGCGAAGCCTGTCAGGGCCGGATCGGCCGCTCCACCGGTCGTCGAGACGGCGATCAGCAGCCCGACGACCGTTACAACAGGCAGGCGGCGTATCAGGCGCATGGGACGGCTCTCGACATGATGCCCGGTCGGACCGCGGGGCGTTCCGGGCTCGAACCCGGGCCCTTCCGAGGCTGGTGCTCCGCTTGCACCTCCACATGCGCGGTCCGTGTGCTGAATCGGTCCGGCTCACTGCAAAGTATAGGCTGGGTTGGATTTCAGAATACGTACGTGATCGCATCCTTGTGAGTCGTGGTCGCCTAATTTGTAATCGCGGCACAATTTTCGGACAGGAACGCCCGCGCCCGTGCGTAGGCGACACCAGCAGCAAATGGACATGGGCAACCGACAGTCACGACGCCGTGCTGACGGGGGGTTCACCCTCATCGAGCTCCTCATCGTCGTCGCCATCATCGGGATCATTGCGGCGGTCGCGATTCCGGGGCTTCGACGCGCGATGATGTCCGCGAACGAAGCGTCCGCCATCGGATCGCTCCGGGCAATCAGCAGCGCGCAGACCAGTTATGCGGCGGTCGCCGGCCGAGGAGGCTTCGCGCCTGGACTCGTGGCGCTCTCGGCCCCCTGCCCGGGTGGGGACTCGGGATTCATTTCACCGGACCTGTCGGCGGATCCCTCGAACAAGTCCGGCTACACCATCACGCTGGTGCCGGCGGCCGCGGCAGCC
>JANMCN010000201.1:0-32199 GCA_031361295.1 Acidobacteriota bacterium
TCACGGTGCGGTGGATCCTGAATCAGCTGGCCGGCCACGACCTCCACCATTTGAAACAGATCGAATCGGTCGCGAAGACACAGGGGAAAGGCTGAAGTCCGAACGCTGAAGACTGGCAGCTGAAAGCCGGCAGCTGGAAGCGCGGACGCTGAAAGCTGAAAGCTGAAAGCTGGGAGCTGGAAGCTGGGAGCTGGAAGCTGGGAATAGCCAATCTGCGCTACACTGCGCGGCACTCATGCGTGCGCTGTACGTCCTGCTGCCGATCCTCTGCGTCCTGGCGATCGCATATCGCTATTACAGCGCGTTCATCGCCGCGCGTATCATGTCGCTGGACGATGCGCGGCTGACGCCCGCGCACATCCGGAACGACGGCCAGAACTACCATCCCACGCACCGGCTGGTGCTCTTCGGACATCATTTTGCGGCCATCACCGGAGCCGGCCCTCTCATCGGGCCGGTACTCGCGGCGCAATTCGGATATGCGCCCGGGCTCATCTGGCTCGTGGCTGGCGTCTGTCTGGCCGGGGCGGTCCACGACTTCATCGTCCTCTGGGCTTCCGTCCGGAGGGGTGGCCGCTCACTCGCCGAGATCACCCGGCTCGAAATCGGACCGGTCGCGGGCGCGACCGCGGCCGTCGCCATCCTCTTCATCATCGTGATCGCGCTGGCGGGGCTCGGCCTCGCCGTGGTCAACGCGCTCCACGAGAGCCCCTGGGGCACGTTCACGATCGGCCTGTCGATCCCGCTCGCCCTCTTCATGGGTCTGTATATGTACCGCTTCCGCAAAGGGCGCATCGCGGAAGCGACGGTGATCGGCGTGGTCGGGATGCTCCTCGCGGTCGTGCTCGGCAAGCCCGTCGCGGCGTCGGCGATCGGGCCGTGGTTCACGCTGTCGGGCGATCAACTGATCCTGGCGATGGCGGCCTACGGGTTCGTCGCCTCGGTGCTGCCGGTCTGGATGCTGCTCTGCCCGCGCGACTACCTGAGCTCGTTCATGAAAATCGGCACGATCGCGTTTCTCGTGCTCGCCGTGATTGTCGTCAATCCCGAACTGAAGATGGGGGCGTTCACCCGGTTCACCGCAGGCGGCGGCCCCATCATCCCGGGCCCCGTCTACCCGTTCGCGTTCATCACGATTGCGTGCGGGGCCATCTCGGGCTTTCACGCCCTCATCGCGTCCGGCACGACCCCCAAGATGATCGATCGGGAGTCCGACATCCGGCCGATTGGCTACGGCGCGATGCTCACGGAAGGGCTCGTCGGGATCGTCGCGCTCATCGCCGCGACGGCCATGTTCCCGGGCGACTACTTCGCGATCAACACCCCCCCGTCCGTGTTCGCCCATCTCGGCATTCCGGCTGTCAACCTGCCGCAACTGGAGAGCGCCGTGGGCGAGAGCGTCGCCGGCAGGACGGGCGGCGCGGTCTCGCTCGCGATCGGGATCGCGCAGATTTTCAGCGGCCTCCCGGGCATGCGCGGGCTGATGGACTACTGGTATCACTTCGCGGTGATGTTCGAGGCGCTCTTCATCCTGACGACGATCGACACCGGCACGCGAGTCGCGCGCTTCCTCGTCCAGGAGTTCCTCGGGCAGTTCCACGCGCCGATGGCGCGTCAGGACTGGATCCCCGGATCGATCGTCTCGACCCTGCTCGTCGTCGCATCATGGGCCTATTTCATCCGGACCGGCAGCATCAGCACGATCTGGCCGATGTTCGGCATCGCCAACCAGTTGCTGGCATCGGTCGCGCTGGCGGTGGGGACGACGATTATCGTGAACATGGGGAAGGCGCGGTACGCGTGGATCACCGCGGTGCCGCTCGCGTTCGTCTCCGTGACGACGCTCGCCGCCGGCGTCCTGAGCGTGCGCGACAATTTCTGGCCGCTTGCCGTCGGCGCCGACCCGTCGCGGCACGTACAGGGATACGTGAACACCACGCTGACGATCACGATGATGGTCTGCGTGATCGTCGTGATCGGGAGTGCGCTCTGGCGCTGCACGCAGGTGTTGCGCGGCCGCGTCGCGATCATGCCGGCGACCGCGGGCTGAGCGCCGGGCGCGTCACTCCGCGGCGCGCCACCCGTCGGCGCCGTGGCAGTAGGTGCCCGCCGACGTGCCCGTGAACGCCCCGGCGGCCGGGTCCCAGACGAGCCGCTCGACGGTGATGTTCGGGCGCGCAATCCGCAGCACGTTGAACGACGGCTGTTCGCCGCGCGACCGCGTCGAGACGGTGCCGGCCTGGACGACCAGCGCGGAGTGGCCCGCGATCTTGTACCGCGCCGCGGTGTGCCCGACATGGCTGATGTGGAGGTGGCCGGCCAGGAAGAGATCCGCATTGGCGGCCGCCAGCTTTGCCATCGCCCCGGCGGCGCCGCCCAGCAGCCGGTCCTCCCCCACGCCGGCCGGGAGATCGAATGGATGGTGCGTCACCACCACGCGTACCAGGTCGGCCGGTACACCCGCGAGCGTCCGCACAATCTGGTCGACCTGCGCTTCGTTGATGCGCCCTTCCCCCCACGTCAGCGAGCGCGCGGTGTTCACCCCCACGACAATCATCTCGTCGTCGCGGTACACGGGCGACAGGTCGGGGGTGATCGCCCGCTTGTAGCGCGCCAGCGGCGTCGCAAAACGCCTGAAGACGTTGTACAGCGGCACGTCGTGATTGCCCGGGAGGACCAGTCGCGGCACCGGCAGTGCATCGAGGAAGCGCCGGGCCGCCTCGAACTCACGACGGCGGGCGCGCTGCGTCAGGTCGCCGGACACGGCCAGGAGGTCCGGGCGCAGCTGCAGGATCGTCGAGGTCAGGGGCTCGACGAGCGACGCCTCGAGGCGCCCGAAATGGATGTCCGAGAGATGCACGATCACGCGCATGGCGCCGTCCCTACGTCGCCGGGTCCGATGGAACGAGCATGCGGAGCGCTCCCGGTCGAATCCGATAACGGATCGGCGACCGCAGGACCGCCACCTCGCCGTCGAGCGCCACGCTGACGCGCGGCCGCGCCAGTTCCACGTCCACGGTCGCGCCGCCGAACCGCGCAAGGTGCGCCTCCGGATCGAGCCGCCCGACCAGCGCCCTCAGCGGCAGCGCCAGTATTTCGAAGCGGCCGCACTCGGGAGCCACGAAGACCGACAGACGCCCCTGATCGACGGACGTGCGGGCGCCGAGGTTGAATCCCTCCGCGACGTACTCGTTGTTGCCGATGAAAATGAACGGCGTGCGGACGACGTGTGGCGCGCCGTCGATGAGCAGGCGGCCCACGATCGTCCGATAGGCGCGCCAGGTACGCACCATGGCAATGGCAAAGGCTGTCGCTTTCTTGTGCCCGCGCCGCTGCTCGGCGTCACGCTCCCACACCATGCGGGGGTAGATGCCCAGGCTGGAATTGTTCACGAAGATGCGCCCGTTGACCTCCCCGACGTCCACCTGCCGCTCGCGTCCGGCCACGATGGTGTGCACCGCCTGCGGCAGATCCAATGGGATTCGAAGATCCTTGGCGAAGTGATTGAGCGTCCCGGTCGGAAGGACGCCGAAGAGGGCGCCCGTTTCGACCGCGACGGCCGCGATCGTCCCAACGGTGCCGTCGCCGCCGGACGCCACCAGCGTATCCCCGCGGGCGGCAGCCTGGCGGGCCCGGGCGGCCAGATCGCCTCCATGGCGCACGCGCTCCAGCCGTACCCGGACACCCTGGGCCGCGAACAGCTCCTGGATCTGGACGCCGGTGTCCGGTCGGGATGCACCGCCGGAATGTTCGTTGATGATGACGCTGACGCCCGCGGCCGCCGACGTCACCAGGTGCCGCCGTCGCCGCGCCGGTACGGATGCTGATTTCTTGACGCCATCACACGTCCAGCGTACGAGCGACGGGATCGTTTTACAACTCCGCAGTGCCGGACGCCTTGGCGTCGAGCTTGCAACGGCACAGTAAGCCGCCAGGTCATCGCGGCATCAGTTTGCCCGTGCGAGCCGAACGCCATGTCCACCCGTCGCTTGGTCGTTGCCCATCTCCTGATTCTGTTCGTCATCGGTGGGTCCCTGTACGACATCGGCACTCGGCAGGAGCACTGGCCGTTCTCGAATTACCCCATGTTTTCCACCGTGCACCGGCAGCCGACCCTCACGTGGCTGCGTCTCTTCGGCGTCACCGCGGACAACCGGGAAATCGCGCTTCTGAGCTACAACGAGTTATGGCCCCTCGACCAGTCGCGCCTGCCGCTGGGCTTGCGGCGCATCGCGGATGGCCCTGACGGCCCTCCCCGGCTGCAAGGCGCGCTCACGGACGTCATGCGTCGCTATAACGCGCGACGGGAAAAAGGAGAAATCCGGGGACCCGCGTTGCGCGCCATCCGACTCTACAAGATGGGGTGGACTCTCGAGCCCTTTGCGGCCAACCTCGACAGCCCGTCGTCACGCGAGTTCGTGGCTGAGTCGGCATCGAACGAGGCGCCATGACACGGTTTCTCTTCCGTCTTCGCGACCGCTGGATGGCGTTCTGGTTCGCGCCAGCTTCCGCCACGAACCTCGGTGTGTCGCGCGTCATCTTCTTCGGCGTGCTCGCCGCCTTCTATATTCCGCACAACTTTTCCATCTGGGGAACCGTCTCCTCGACGCTGCTCCAACCCATCTGGCTGTTCCAGACCTTCAGAGTCCCGGTGCTGTCGCCGGCGATGCTGAACGCCGTCGAAGCCGCGTGGAAAGTCTCCCTGGTATTGTCCTCTGTGGGATTGCTCACGCGTCCGAGCATGGCCGTGGCGGCGCTGTTCGGCACGTACCTGCTGGGTCTGCCCCATAACTTCGGCCAGACGTATCACTTCGACGCGCTGCTCGTCCTGGGGTTCTGGATCCTGGCGTTCTCTCGAGCGGGGGACGCCTGGTCCATCGACCACTTGATTCGCACGGCGCGGGAGGGCGATGCGCCACCCGCCGCGGCGAGCCCGGAATACACGTGGCCGGTTCAGCTGATCTTGACCGCGCTGTCGCTGGTCTTTTTTGCCGCCGGCGTGGCGAAGATTTGGACGTCCGGGCTGGAATGGGTGATGTCGGATCACATGGCCTTCCTGCTGCGGCGGGTGCAGTATCACATCTCGGATGCCGACCCTCTCGTCAACTGGGGATCTCATATTGCCGAGCTTCCGCTCGCTCCCCGAGTGATGGCAGCGGGCACGATCCTGATCGAGACCTCGTATCCCCTGTCGCTCTTCAGCCGCAGGCTGCGCGTTCCGCTCGTGCTCGGGGGGATCAGCCTCATCCTTGGCATCCGCTTCCTGATGGGCCCCACGTTCGAACAGTTCCTGGTCATCAATGTCTTCTGGGTGCCGTGGGATCGCGTGGGCGCCCGCCTGCGCACCTGGCTCCCCCGTCGCACGGACATGCGGGTGTTCTACGACGGGGCGTGCAGCCTGTGCCAGCCCACGGTGGCGGTGCTGCGGCGGCTGGACCTCCGGCAGCGTGTCGAGTTCCTCGACGTCCATGGCGACTGGGCCTCGATCAATCGGCGATTCCCGCAACTGTCGCGCGAGCGGTGTCTGGCAGACATGCACGGCATCGATCGAGCCGGGCATCTGTTCTCGGGCTTCGAAACCTACCGCGCCCTTGCACGGGTGCTTCCGCTCGGCTGGATCGTCCTGCCTTTTCTCTACCTGCCGCCCGTGCCCTGGCTCGGTCGGAGGATCTATCGCGTGATCGCCGACCACCGGCAGACCACGGCGTGCGCTCTCCCTGCACGAGCGGCGATCGCTGCGGCTGCCAGTGACGGCGACCGAGGCACGGCGGGCGCGTCCTCCGGTCGCTGACGCATGCCCGCCCCTCCGGATATCTCAGTCATCGTCCCGACGTACAACCGGGGCCGGCTGCTCGAGCCGCTGCTCGCGTGCCTGCTGACCCAGGAGACCGGGCCCCTGCAGTACGAGATCGTCGTGGTCGACAACAATTCGACCGACGCCACCCGGCAAATTGTCGAGGCGATGGCCCAGAGCGATCCTCGAGGACGGCTCCGCTACGTCGTCGAGCCCCGCCGGGGCGTGTCGTACGCGAGAAATACAGGGGTTGCGGAGACAACGGCCCCGGTTGTGCTGTTTCTGGACGACGACGGAATGCCTGGGCCGGACTGGGTGCGATCCATGAAGCGCGCATTCGACGAGCACCCCGAAGCCGACTGCATCGGCGGCCGCATCACGCCGCGGTGGGTGCACCCACGGCCCTCCTGGCTGACACCCCCCCACTGGGGCCCGATCGCCGTGCAGGACCGTCCGCACGCCGCCTATCTCAACGCGCGGCAGGCGTCATCCTGCCTCCTCAGCGCGAATCTGGGCTGCCGGCGCGACGCGTTCAATGCCGTCGGCGGTTTTTCCCCGGCTTACCCGCGCAACCAGGATCGCGAATTCGAGATGCGCCTGTGGCGCGCAGGCCGACAGGGCCTGTACCTGCCGGCCATGGAGGTGAGGGTTGACGTGCCTCCCGACCGCCTGACGAAGCAATACCATCGGCGGTGGCAGGCGACGACGGGCAGGTATCACGCGCTGATGCGCTATCGCGACACTTTGAGCGCGGACGGAGCGATGATCGACGAGTCGCCACACGCGGCGACGATTCTCGGCTCGCCACGCTTCCTATATCGGGAGTTTCTGAGCCACCTGGCCGGCTATGTGCGCGCATCCCTCACGTTCGATGCCGATCGCCGTTTCTTCCACGAGACGCGGCTCTGGTACTTCGTGAGCTTCTTCTGGACGCGCTGGGCCGGCGCGCCCGCCGCTATGGTTGCGGCTGCGCGCCCCGAGGCAGCTGGGAATCCAGGCCGGTAGCGTCCAGGCCGCTGCTGGGTTTCGCGCGTTTCCCGCGCCAGCTCTCGAAGACGTACCCGATCGAGTACATCAGCATCATTTCCTCCTCGGTCAAGCGGAGGCGATCGTTGCGCAGGCCGCTCCCGAAGAGGCCCCGGGCGTGCCCGAGCACTTCGCCGAGGGCAAACCGCGGCACGCCGCTGATCCGCGGCACACGCCGAAGGTCGAGGCCGAGTTCTGTCTCCGGGTGAATCCGGTGCAGGCGGGCTCGTGAGATGCCCTTCCAGAACCACCACCGCCGGAAGTACGGCCGCGTCAGCCGCTCGCGCGGCACGTGATGATGGAGCTCCATCTCGGGCACGTACATTCCGCGCAGGCCCTGCGCGCGCGTCCGATAGAAGAACTCCGCCTGTTCCTGCCCGAGCAGGGATGTGCCGTTGCGGCCGAGCGCGGGGTTGAACCCGCCGGCCCTGTCGAACACCGAGCGCCTCACCGCCATGTTCGCCCCGATCGGGATTCGGCGGCGCTCCTCGAAGACGAAGGGCTCGTTTCCGTAGTCGAGGACGGCGATCGTGCCCCATAAATTGCTGTTCGTCTTCGGCAGCCAGGCGGGAGGGGTGGCGCCCCAGATGGGACGGACGGGTCCGCCCGTGTAGTCCAGGCCTGGTTGTGACACGAGCGGGGTCACGGCGGCCGCCAGCCAGCCCGGCGACACCACCACGTCGTCGTCGGTAAAGGCCACGACGCGGGACGTCACCGCCGAGAGGCCGAGATTCAACGCATGCGATTTCCCCTGACGCAGCTCGCGCAGGAAACGGAGTCCCACCGGGTAAGAATGGGCGAGGCGTGCGACCACCTGTTCCGTGTCGTCACGGGAGTTGTTGTCGACGACGAGGACCTCCCAACCACCGGGGACATCCTCCAGATTCGCGAGGCTTTCGAGGGTCGCCTGCAGCATCCGGCTGCGGTTGAAGGTACAGATCAGGACCGTCGCCCCCAGGGGCGGGGGAGGCTCAGTCAGGGGAGTCACGCAGACGGATGAGCAAGGGGCGTACCCTCTTACAGCTGTGCTGGGGAAGGTCGGGCTTCGGTTGACGCGTGGGGCCGTTCGACCCGCCAGCACACACCGTGTCTGATCGCGGGAATCGGCGCGGGGGCGAAAATGGCAGCGGCGTGAGCCGTTGCCCACGCCGCGCAGGTCCTGAGTTCAGTGGTCGGGGCGGAGGGATTCGAACCCCCGACCCTCTGCTCCCAAAGCAGATGCGCTACCAGGCTGCGCTACGCCCCGACTGGGGGATTATCCCACACCGCTCCGTGGCGGTGCGCGTGAAAACCTTTGCTAAGATGACGCGCGCGACATGGCCGCTGACACCCGCGAGATCCGGAAGGTCCTCTTTCTCTGTCATCAGAACAGGGTGCGCAGCGCGACCGCCGAGCGGCTGTTCTGCAAACGCCCCGATCTCGAGGTCCGATCCGCCGGCACAAGCCACGAGGCGATGGTACAGGTGAACGCGCGGATGCTCGAGTGGGCGGACGTGGTGATCACGATGGACGAGAGCCAGCGGATCGCGCTCGAACAGATGTTCCCGCGGCACGCCGCGCTCGCACGGCTCGTCTGCATCCAGATCCCGGACGACTTCACGTTTCTGCAACCCGAGCTCGTCGCGCTGCTCGAAACCCGGGTCGCGCCCCTGGTGGCGCTGCGAAACGACTGACGCACGAGGCGGGCCTCGGTGCTTCAGCTATCATCGAGCGGTGATGCTGCACGTGCTCAACGGGGACGCGACCCGTTCGAAGCTGGAACACTCGTCGGTTCCCGGCACGTTCGCGGTCTGGGCGGACGCCCTGCACGATGGTCCCGTTCCGGCCGGCATCGAAGACGACGACGTGATGCGACTGCGTGCGGCGCACTTCGCGGCCGCGCTTGGGCAGCCGGAATTGACCGTCCTCAACCTGGCGCAAGGGTGGAATGCGGCGCTCGCGCGGTATCCCGAGTTCGAGGAGGTCGTGTTCTGGCTCGAGCACGACCTGTTCGATCAATTGATTCTGCTGCGCCACCTGCATTGGCTCTCGACCCTCGGCACGGACGGGACCGCGTTCAGCCTGATTTGTATCGGATCCTTTCCCGGGGTTCCGCGGTTTTTAGGGCTCGGAGCTCTCGCCCCCGAACAGCTCGCCACGCTGCCGGCCCGTCGCCGTCCGATAACCCAGCGGCAGATTTCGCTCGGCGCCGAGGGCTGGTCTCTCTTCCGCGCACCCGATCCCCTGCCGCTCGCCGACTGGGCGGCCGCTGAATTACCGGGGCTGCCCTTCGTCCACGGCGCCCTGCGCCGGCACTTCGAGGACTATCCCTCCCTTGCCAACGGGCTCTCCCGTTCCGAGCGGCAGATCCTGTCGGCGCTGCGGACGGGGGAACGGACGTTCGCGGATCTGTTCGCCGCGTGCCAGGGCATGGAGGAGCGCGTCTTCATGGGCGATACGACATTCCTCTCGATACTCCGCGGTCTCGCCCAGGGGAGGAACCCGCTCGTCAGCATCCAGGGCCGGGCCGGTTCGCCGGACACCGATGGACTGCGATTCGCCCTGCGCGATCTCGGCGAGATCGTCCTGTCCGGCGGTGCGGACCATGTGGAACTGAACGGCATCGACAGATGGATGGGCGGCGTGCATCTGACGTCCGCGAGCCCCTGGCGATGGGACGAGAATGAGCAGGCCCTGACGCTGGGAGAGCGCTGACAGCGCGCCCCGGTCGGCGCGCGGCTTTCCGTTCCCGGACGTCAGCGGCGTAGCCATCGGACGAGCGGCCGCGGGATAATACCCGGATGCCTCCCCGGTTTTCCGCCGCGTCCCTGCGTTTCCTTCGCGCCCTCAAGCGCAACAACGACCGCGACTGGTTCCGCGCCCGACGCGACGAGTACGACCGCGTGGTCCGCGACCCGATGGTGGCGGTCATCGAGCAGCTGGCGATTGACTTCGGCCGGTTCGCGCCCGAGATGGTGGCGTCACCGAAAGCGTCCCTGTACCGGGTGTATCGCGACACGCGTTTCAGCGCAGACAAGACGCCGCTGAAGACTCATGTGTCGGCGTCGTTCCGATGGCGGGGGCTGCCGAAAGGCGGGGGCGCCGGGCTCTACCTGGAAGTGGATCCACGCTGGACCTGGATGGGCGGTGGATTCTATGCACCCGAGGCCCGGGACCTGGTCCGGATCCGCACGCACGTATCCGACACCTACCCCGACATCCACCGCATCGTGCGGAGTGCGCGGTTCAAGCGCGTCATGGGCACCCTCGACGGCGATCGGCTCACGCGCGTGCCGAGGGGGTACAAGGCGGACGATCCCTCGTCAGAGTACCTGAAGTACAAACACTTCCTGGCCGGCCGCGAGTTCCCCGCCGGCTTCGCGACGACCGCCGCCTTCTACCCGGCCCTGCTGGAGACCTTCAAGGCGGCGATGCCGCTCGTCCGGTTCCTCAACGAACCGCTGCCGCCGGAGACTGATGTCCTGTGAACGGTCGGGTAGACGCCGCGCCGACCCCGTGCCTTCGCACACCTGCGGCCCCGACAGACTCAAAGAGCGCCGCGGGTGTCCCGCGGCGCTCTCTTTGTCGACGGTGTGCGTTCGGGCGTCCGTCAGTAGCGGTAGTGCTCAGGCTTGTAAGGTCCTTCGACCGGGACTCCGAGGTACTCGGCCTGATCCTTCGAGAGGCTGGTCAACTTGACCCCGAGATGGCCGAGATGCAGCCGCGCGACCTCTTCGTCGAGATGCTTCGGCAGGATGTAGACCTTCCTGCCGTACTTGTCATTGTGCTCGTGCAACTCGAGCTGCGCGATCACCTGGTTGGTGAACGAGGCGGACATCACGAAGCTCGGGTGCCCGGTGGCGCAGCCGAGATTCAGGAGGCGCCCCTCCGCGAGCACCATCACGCTGTGCCCGTCCGGGAAGCGGTACTCGTCGTACTGCGGCTTGATGTTGATCCGCTGCAGCCCCTTCACCTTCTTGAGGCCGGCCATGTCGATCTCGTTGTCGAAGTGGCCGATGTTGCCGACGATCGCCTTGTCCTTCATCCTGTACATGTGATCCGCGGTGATGATGTTCAGGTTCCCGGTCGCCGTGATGAAGATGTCGGCCGTCGAGACCACGTTCTCGAGCGTGTTGACCTCGTACCCCTCCATCGCCGCCTGCAGCGCGCAGATCGGATCGATTTCGGTGACGATCACGCGGCAGCCCTGGCCTCGAAGCGCCTGGGCGCAGCCCTTTCCCACCTCACCAAAGCCGAAGACCACCGCCACCTTGCCGCCGAGCATCACGTCGGTTGCGCGGTTGAGGCCGTCCACGAGCGAGTGGCGGCAGCCGTAGATGTTGTCGAACTTGCTCTTCGTGACCGAGTCGTTGACGTTGATCGCCGGAAAGAGCAGCGTGCCGTTCTCCATCATCTGATACAGGCGATGCACACCGGTCGTGGTCTCTTCGCTGACGCCGCGCATGTCGGCGGCCACTTTCGTCCAGCGTGAGGGACTTTCCTTCAGTTCCTTGCGGAGCAGTTCGAGGATGACGCCCCACTCCTCGGGCTCCTTGTCGGCGTTGAACGCGGGAACCGCCCCGGCCGTCTCGAACTCGACGCCCTTGTGCAGCAGCAGCGTCGCATCCCCCCCGTCGTCCACGATCTGGGTCGGGCCCTTGCCGTCAGGCCACATGAGGGCTTCGCTCGTGCACCACCAGTATTCCTCGAGGGTCTCGCCCTTCCAGGCGAACACGGGGGTGCCTTTCGGATTCTCGGGGGTGCCTCCGCTTCCGGGGCGGCCGACGACGACGGCGGACGCGGCGTGATCCTGGGTCGAGAAAATGTTGCAGGAGACCCACCGGACGTCCGCGCCGAGATCCACCAGCGTTTCGATGAGCACCGCGGTCTGGATGGTCATGTGCAGGCTGCCCATGATTCGGGCGCCGGCGAGCGGGTTCTTCCCCTTGTAGCGCTCGCGGAGCGTCATCAGCCCGGGCATCTCCTGCTCGGCGAGCCGCATCTCCTTGCGCCCGAATTCCGCGAGCGACAGATCCTTCACCTTGAACGGCTCGCGGCCGGCCTTCACCGCCGCGTCGAACGCGTGCATTTCTCGAACTGCAGTACTCATCGACTTCTTCTCCTGTTGACGGATCGTTTCAGACTTCAGATTTCAGACTTAATGTCGTTCTGCGCTTGCGACGAACAACGCGGGCCCTTTGGCGAGTGGGTTCGCTGCCACGTGAATGATGCGGATGCGGCCGAACCCGGCGGTCTCGAGCAGCCCACGAAGCTGCTGGTCGCTGAAGCCAAGCCAGACATGCCCCATCTGCTGCCGGTACTCCTCCCGGTCGTGCGGGAGCATGTCGGCAATCACCAGCCGGGCACCGGGCTTCAGGACCCGCGCCGCTTCGGACAGCGCGGCTGCCGGGTCCGCCAGGTGATGGAGGACGAGCAGGAGCGTCGCGGCGTCGAGCTCACGGTCGGCAATCGGCAGCGACTCGAGCTCTCCGCGCTTGACCTCGACGTTGGGCCACTCGCGCAGCCGGCGCCTGGCCGCCTGCAGCATCTCCCCTGACCGATCGACGGCGACGACGCGAGCCACGTACGGCGCCAGGGCCGACGCGACGTGGCCGGTGCCGCAGCCGAGATCCCCAACGACCCAGCGATCGTCCAGCAGCGCGGAGAGCGCCTGCAGGTGCGAAGCCGCGCCGAACAGGTCCTCCCGCAGCTTGTCCCACTGCCCGGCCCCCGACTCGAAGAACTCCTCGGACTTCGAGCGCCGTCGGCCGAGCACGCCCTTGAGCCTCCGCGCGTCCTGGTCCGCTCCCGCGGTCGCGCTGACCTGTTCGCGCAGGAGCGACCACAGCCGCCTGGTCGCGAGATCCCGGCCGTCTAGCGCCAGGGTGTAGTACCGGCTGGTTCCGTCGCGCCGGGAGACGACCCAGTTGGCGTCGGCGAGCGTTTTCAGGTGCCGGCTAACAGTGGATTGTGGAAGCTGGAGCACGTCGCACAACTCCGACACCGTCAGCTCGTGGCGGTCGAGGAGGAGCAGCATCCGGCTCCTCGTCGCGTCGGAGAGTGTGGCGAGGTCGTCGAAAATCGGGGTACTGGTCCGCGCGGTATCCATCCGTTAATCCGGATGTATCGTTACATGACTTGACCCGTGACGTCAACCGCTTTTCCACATGCCGGGGCCCGTCTGCGCACTTCGATCCGGCTGTCGATGGCGTCCGATTCCCACTTTTACCCACTGGATACACATTCAACAGCTCTACAGACGACCGCGACTTCGAGCACGACTGCTAAAAATGAGCATTTTCCGCACACGGCGCAGACGTCAGGTTCGACGGCGCTGGCATCGGGATCGCAGTAAAGGAGGGTGAACCTGATACCCGGAAGTCCGGACGAGGTTGCTTATTTTTCTTATGACGAACTTCAAATACCGTATCGGTCTCGTGCTGGGCTTGCTCATAGCCGGCCTTGGAATGTCAGCCACACCGGCCCGTGCGGTTGATCGGCTGTGCGATCCCGCGTATGAGGATTGCCGCGCCATCCTCATCAACTACATCAGGGCCGAGACGCAGAGCATCGACGTCGGCTTCTGGTTCATGGAGGACGCGCGGTATACCACCGAGCTCATCAGCAGGTTCAACGCCGGCGTCAAGGTGCGGGTCATCATGGACCTCCGCGCCAACGACACGAACCAGTTCAACGCCCAGCGGCTTGCGGAGCTGCAGGCGGCCGGCATCCCGATGCGCCGCCGCACGGCGAGCGGCATCATGCATTACAAGCTGATGCTTTTCGGCGGGCAGGGTATTGTCGAGTTCAGCGGCGCGAATTTCAGCGCGGATGCCTGGGTCTACACGACGCCGTACGTCAACTACGTGGACGAGTCCGCGTACTTCACCGACAACGCGTCCTTCGTCCACAGCTTCATGACGAAGTACGACGACCTCTGGACGAACACGACGTCGTATACGAATTACGCGAACGTGACCGCTCCGCTAACGCGCACCTATCCGAGCGGCTATATCAAGGACCCGCAGCTCAATTTCCCCCCGCTCGAGTCGTACGCGAACCGGGCGGTCGGGCAGTACAACAAGGAAACCCAGAAGATCGACGTGATCATGTATCGGATCACGGACAAGCGGCACGCCGACGCCATGATCGCGGCGCACACCCGCGGGGTTCCCGTTCGCCTCATCAGCGATCCTCAGCAGTACCGCGACCCAACCCGCCTGTGGGACGCGTGGAACATCGACCGGATGTACATGGCATTCCTGCAGCCCCCGCCGGGCGCAGCGCTCAGTCAATCCGCGATCAAGATGCGCGCGCACGCGGGGCTCAACCACGAAAAACTGGTGCTGCTCTACAGCAAGCAGATGTCAATCTTCGGGTCGTCGAACTGGACGACGCCGTCGGACATGTCCCAGGAAGAGCACAACTGCTTCTGCACCGACGCGTCCCTGTTCGCCTGGTTCACGACGATGTTCGAGCGGAAGTGGACCAACTCCACCGGCAACATCGAGAACTCCGACTTCGTGCCGCTTCCGCCGACCAAGGCGGTCTATCAGGCGCCGGCGGATGCCGCCACCGGCCTCTCGGCGGCCAGCGTCGTCCTCAAGTGGTACGGCGGTCCGTGGGCGCACAAATACGACGTGCTCCTCGGATCCGACCCGAATAACCTTCAGCCGGTCCTCGTCGACGCCGTGCTGGGCCCCAGCGAATCGGCCACTCAGTTTCAGAGCTTCACCGCGACGAATCTGCTCCCGGGCACGACGTACTACTGGCGCGTCGTCTCGAGGACCATGGCGAACATCAGCAAGAGCGGGGACCTCTGGTCGTTCACCACGGCCGGCACCGCGCCACCGCCGTCGTCGACGGCCGGGTCCGGCACCGGCGACATCGTCCTCTACGCGCTGGACGGCCTGATCACCGGCACCAAGTGGTCGATCGTCTCGGACTCCACCGCCGCGGGCGCAAAGCGGCTGTGGAACATGAACGCGGGCGCCGCGAAGATCACGGCCGCGCTCACCGCCCCGACGAGTTACGTGGACTTCACTTTCACCGCGGTGCCCGGCCAGGCGTATCACTTCTGGATGCGGGGACGCGGCGAAGGGAACACTTACACGAACGATTCGGTGTTCGTGCAATTCTCGAACGCGACGACGTCCGCGGGCTTACCCACGTTCCGGTACGGCACGACGTCAGCCGCCGAGTACAACCTGGAGGACTGCAGCGGGTGCGGTCTCTCGGGCTGGGGCTGGCAGGACAACGGGTGGGGCTCCGGTGTGATGGGCGCGCCGATCTACTTCGACACGGCGGGTCCGCAGACCATGCGGATACAGGCACGCGAGGACGGGCTGTCGATCGATCAGATCGTCCTCTCCCCCGCCACGGGGTTCTTCTTCAATACATCGCCTGGCGCGCTGAAGAACGACGCGACCATTTATGCGGCGACGCAGGGGTCACTCGTTGGGGCGGTGCCACCCCCGCCGCCGCCGCCACCACCCCCGCCGCCGACGCTCCCGTCACCCTGGCTGGATGGCGACATCGGCAACGTGGGCGTGGCCGGAAGTACGGCCTACGACGCGGCGACCACCACCTACACAGTCAAGGGAGCCGGCGCCGACGTGTGGGGGACGGCTGACGCGCTGCATTATGCATATCAGGCCCTGACCGGCGACGGCACGATCGTGGCTCGGGTTGCCTCCGTGTCGAACACGGCCGCGTGGGTGAAGACTGGTGTCATGATCAGGGACACGCTGGATGCGAACGCACAGCAGGCGATGATGCTCGTTTCGTACAGTAAGGGGTTGGCATTCCAGCGCCGTACGGCCACGGGCGGCATCACCACGAGCACGCCGGGCGTCCTCGCCAGCGCCCCGTACTGGGTGCGCCTGGATCGCGTGGGCAATATAATTTCCGCCTACCAGTCGGCCGACGGCCTGAACTGGACGCTCGTGGGCACCGATACGTTCACGATGGGCACCACCATCTACATCGGTCTTGGCGTGTCGAGCCACTCGACGACAACGCCAGCGACGGCCACCTTCGACAACGTCTCGATCACGATTCCGCTGGAGGGTTAGCGGATCCGATGCTGCGTGACGCCTGAGTCCCGGATCCGTCGCCTCAACGGCGCAGCCGTCGAGCCATCCGGGGAGTTCGTTCTCTACTGGATGACGACGGCGCGCCGGACACGGTCGAATTTCGGTCTGCAGCGCGCGCTCGAGGTCGCCACTGAACTCAAACGACCGCTGGTCGTCCTCGAAGCCCTCCGCTGCGACTACCCCTGGGCCAACGCCCGCCTGCATCGGTTCATCCTCGACGGCATGGCCTCGAACACCGCGGCGTTCGCTGGCCGGCGGCTCATCTATCACCCCTACGTCGAAGACTCACCCGGCGCTGGCCGTGGGCTCATCGCCGCACTCGGGCGGCACGCCTGCGCCATCGTCACCGACTGGTATCCCGCATTTTTCCTGCCGCGGATGGCTGAAGCCGCCGCGGCCCAGGTTTCCGTCCGCATGGAGTCCGTGGACTCGAATGGGATCATCCCCGTGTCCGAGCACGGCCGCGCCTTCCCGACGGCGCGCGGCTATCGGGCGTACATGCAGCGCGTCTTGAAGGATCACGTACGCGAGGTGCCCGACCCTGACCCGACTTCGGCGCTCGCGCGCGACTGGCCGGTGGCGGACTTGCCCGCGCAGATCATTTCGCGATGGCCTGCCGCTGATGCCGCCCTGCTCCGTCGCGACGGCTCTGCGCTCGGACGCCTCCCGATCGACCACTCTGTCGCGCCGGTCGCCACGGTTGGAGGGAGCGCCGCGGCGGCCCTCGCCTTGCGCGAATTCCTGAAGCACAGGCTCGCGCGTTACGGAGAGGACCATAACCATCCGGACCTGGAGGCATCGAGCAGGCTCTCCCCGTATCTCCACTTTGGTCAGATCTCGTCGCACGACGTCTTTGCTGCGCTCATGACGCAGGAGCGGTGGACGACGAGGCGGGTCGGATCGGGTGCGTCTGGCGCACGCGAGGGGTGGTGGGGTGTCTCGCCGTCAGCGGAGATGTTTCTCGACCAGCTGCTGGTGTGGCGGGAGCTGGCGTTCAACGGTTCCGCGTGGACACCGGGTTTCGACTCGTACGAGGCCCTGCCCGGTTGGGCGCGGCAGACGCTCGAAGCGCATCTGGACGATCCGCGGCCCCATCGATACAGCCTGAAGACACTCGACGCAGCCGAGACCCATGACGACGTCTGGAATGCCGCCCAGCGCGAATTGAAGAGGGAGGGGTGGTTCCACGGCTACATGCGGATGCTGTGGGGCAAGAAGATCCTCGAATGGAGTGCACACCCCGCCGAGGCGCTGGCGTCCATGGAGCACCTCATGAACCGGTACTCGCTCGACGGACGGGACCCCGTTTCCTACGCGAGCTTCGGTTGGGTACTGGGCCGATACGATCGTCCGTGGCCGGAGCGTCCCGTTTTCGGCACCGTGCGGTGCATGACGTCGGACAGCGCGCGGCGCAAGCTGAAGATGAAGACATATCTCCGGAAATATGGGAGCCCTGACCCCCTCGACACGCAGCTCTTCTGATCCCTTCACGTCCTGAATCCCGACAACCCGGAGTCCCCGGCGATGCGTCCTGCCCCGCTGGCGCGTCGTTTTGCCGGCCAATGCACGGAGTTTCGCTTGTGATGCGGGGCGCCGCGACAGGCATGCCTTGTGCAGCGGTCGTGCTGGTTCGGAACACTCCGGCATCGTGTTCCGACAGCACCGAGTTGAAAGGATTTCGCTCATGTCCGACGGAACGTTGAATCTGACGGTACCTCGCGGTGAGAAGAGTGTCTGGGACAAGCCGAGCCTGTCCTCGACGCTGGCGACGTATGACCAGGAACGCTGGATGGCAGCCGCCTGCGGCACGGCGCTGGCGATGCTGGGGTCTCGGCGCGGTGGATTCGGAGGCGGCCTGGTGGCCACCGCCGGAGCCGCCCTGATGGTGCGGGCAGCCATGGGGCGGCGCGATCTGGGCGTCGCGCGGGAGTTCATCGATCGGCAACTGCGGGAGAACGGCTGGCGTCAGGCCGACCAGGTGATGGAGGCATCGGAACAGTCGTTCCCCGCGAGCGATCCGCCGTCGTGGACCCCGACCGGTGGGACCTCGAAGACGTAGGCAGCCCCCACACTCGGAGGCGAGGACCATGAGCTACATGGATATGGAATTTCCCGGGGCTTCCCGGGACGCGCAAGTCCGTGAAGGGCGCAACATCAGTGATGCGGAACGCTGGGGATCCATGGCGGCGGGAACAGGCCTGGCGTTGTATGGCCTGACGAAGCGCGGCGCCAGCGGGTGGCTGATGGCTGGAGCGGGCGCGCTGCTCCTTCGACGCGGCCTTTCAGGCCATTGTCACACTTACGACCTGCTCGGCGTGAACACGGCCGGGACCCAAAGCGACACCAGGCGGGCGCTCTCGGGCTCACGCGGGCTGATCGTCGAAGAGAGCGTCGTGATCAATCGTCCGGCCGGCGAGCTGTATCGCTTCTGGCGCAACCTCGAGAACCTGCCCCGGTTCATGCGCCATCTCGAATCGGTCGAACGCGTGACCGACACCTTGTCACGCTGGCGCGCCGCCGGCCCCGGGGGCACTCACGTCGAGTGGAACGCCGAGATCATCAACGAGGTCCCGGGCAAAGTGATTGGCTGGCGTTCCCTCGAAGGCTCCGACGTGGTGAGCGCCGGTTCGGTCAATTTCGAAGAGACCGGGGGCGGAACGCGCGTGCGCGTGAGGCTTCAATACAGCCCGCCGGGGGGCGCGGTCGGCGCGGCGGTCGCGCGGCTCATGGGCCGGGACGCCGCGAGTGAGATCCGCGAGGACCTGCAGCAGCTCAAGCAGCAGGTCGAGAGCGGCCAGGCTTCGACGAGCGACAGTGGAGAATCCGAGGGTGGCCTTGAAGGAGGCCGCCCTCGCTCCCTGCGGTGAAACGGGAGCATCGTGCCGGGACGGGAACGCCGACGCGGGGGTCAGAGTTCGTTGTTGGCCAGGGCGGCGCGATCGGTGAGCACGGTGACGGCTGAGGGCGCCCATTTCGACGTCGACTCCCCCCCTCGCTTGCGTCGGTCCCCCGCCGCGCCGTTCGGCGCCGGCAGCAGCCGATTGGCGACGGCCATCGCGCGCGCCACGAACCGCGGTATGGCAGTGCTCGCGACCATCGCGATCCGCGCCGGAAGCGTAATGGTGAGCTCCGAGTCTCCGTGGCGGCACGCGTCGATGATCTGCCGCGCGGCATTTTCGGCCGATGTGGACAGGCCCGGCAGCGAATCGGAAATGGCGAACCACGCGTACTCCGCCTCGTGGTTCCCCTTCACGTCCACGTTCACCGGCGAGCCGGTGCGCATGAACCCGGGCGTCACCGTCGTGACGCGGATGCCGTACTGTTCGAGCTCAGTCCGTACGGCGTCGGAGAGGCCGACCAGGGCGAACTTGCTCGCGCAGTACGGGGCGAGATGCGGTACCGCGACGCGGCCCCCGATGGATGTGATGTTCACGATCCGGCCGAAGCCGCGTCGCCGCATGGACGGGACGGACTCGAACATCAGGTGGAGCGGCCCCCAGAAGTGCGTCGCCATCGCATTCTCGAAATCCTGGGTCGTCATGTGCTCGAGGGGACCGATCTGGATCACGCCGGCGTTGTTGATGAGCACGTCGATCGCGGACCAGCGCTCGAGAATCGTGTCGACGGCGGCACGCACGTCTGCCCGCCGGCGGATGTCGCAGCTCACGGTCATGATCTCCCCGGCGGAGCCGGCGAGCTCCTCGCGCGCGGCGGCGAGCTCGGCTTCGTCGCGGGCAAGGAGGCACAGGTGGGCGCCCTCGGCGGCGAGCTGCCGCGCCATCACGAGGCCAAGCCCACGCGATCCGCCCGTGATGACGACGACCCGGCCCGAAAAAGTGACGGACCGGCGCGCGCGAGCCACGCGTGTTAAGGCGAGCATCGCCGCCGCACCCGTCACCACACCGAGCAGGAATTTCTCCCCGTTGTTCATCGCTGCTCTCCCATCAAGCGCCGCAACGTGACCGCGTTCCGAGGATACCGTCAGCCGCCAGCGCGGGACGCGGAAACTCGCGCATGCGGTGACCGCCTGTGGGGAGACCTGCAGGAAGTGCTCCAGCCGACGGGCGCACGTCCCGCCCATTCGCTGTCGGGGACGGGACCGGACTGATTCCTGCACGCGGCTCGCGCGGCAGAGCTGCGAACCCACACGTGCAGAACGGCGACGTCCGTCGGGTGCCTTACGCTTTGCCGGGTTCCGACCGCATCACCCAGTGCATTTCCACCCCGTCGGGGCCTGCGTGCACAACGACCCTCGCCGTCACCTGCAGCGGCGCGCGTTCGCGCGGCCGGATGCCGAACGACCACCGGGCGCTTTCGCCCGCATGTGCGAGACGCGCAGCGTCCGCGAGAAAACGGCCCCGGTCCTTGGAAAGGAACACACTCAGTGATTTCCCGGCGAGAAAGCGCTGGCTGATATTGAAGAGGTCGGCGGCCGCGCGGTTCGCGCTGACAATCATGAGCTGCGCGTCGGTGACCAGATACGGATCAGGGGCGGCATCGAAGAGCTGTGAGTATTTTTCGCGTTCGATCCGCAGCTCCGCCTGGATCGACTCCAGCTCTTCGCGCTGCGCCAGCAGCTGAGTCTGTCCTCCGCGAAGTTCCTCCAGCGACCGCAGCAGTTCGGCCACCGCCTGCTGCACGCCCGCATCGCCGTGCGTGTCCCCGCGCCGCTGCAGCGCGGCCAGCCTCCTCAATGCGGGCGCCAGCTGGATACGATTGGCGTTCATCCTCGACCTCCCGGAGCCGCGCGCTCTCCGCTCCACTATGTCATGTCCCGGTGGACACGGGCGTCGCAGACTCGGCAGACGCGATCCGTTGTCGATGAAGTCGGACGACGCCTGATTGGTCCGCCCCAGAAGCCTGCAGGGGCGAACCACCAGGTCAGGCGGTGAGGGTCGAGGGGGCCTCGAGCCGGCTAAAGGCTCAGGCTTGGCGCGAGTGCACCGCGAATGCCCCGCCCTGCGGATCCAGGCACTGGGCGATCCGATCACCACCGGGCACGTCCATCGGGCCATTCATCACCGTGCCGCCGTTCGCGGTGACTCGCGCCGCCGCGCGATCGGCGCTGTCTACGGCGACGTACTGGAGCCAGTTGGGCGGCGCGGGTACGCCCGGCGGCGTGTTGAACATGCCGCCGATGTCGTGGCCATCGCGGCCGAACAGCAGGTACACGCCAATCTCTCCCATGTCGTGCTCCGCCGATGTCTCCCAACCGAAGATGGCGTGGTAGAACTTGAACGCCGCCTTGTAATCCGTTGTCATCAGCTCATGCCATGAGAACTGGCCATGGCCCTGCACCTCGGGACCCTCGGCGTTCGGCGTGAAAGCCGAAAACACCGCGCCCTGAGGATCGGCGAGCACGGCAAAAGACCCGACCTTTGGGATGGGGGTGGGCTTGACCAGGACGGTGGCGCCGAGACCCTGCGCCTGTGCGACCGTGCCGTCGACGTCCGGCGTGGAGATGTAGCCGAGCCAGTGGGGCGGGGCTTTCTCAGCCGCGGGGAGCGTCATCAACCCGCCGACGGGCGCCCCACCGGCCGTCCACATCGTATACGGCTGCGGCCCCTCCCACACCTGCGTGCCCCACCCGATCACCTGGGTGTAGAAGGCCTTGGCCTTTTCCAGGTCCGTGGTCATCAGGTCGTACCACACAAACCGCCCGCGCGACTTCACGTCAGCCATTTCGTCTCCCTGACACCCTCGCAGATCGGGCGCCGACGCTACGGTACAAGATTGAGTGGCACGTTGCACGTGTTGCACGTTGCACGTGTTGCACGCTGCACGTTGCACGTTGCACGTTGGACGTGTTGCACGCTGCAGTGGACGCGCTGCTTACTGGAGTGGCGGCGCGAGCGGAGTCCGGTACAGCACGTAGGGACCGTCGGACGCGACACGGGTGAGATCGAACGCCGCCTGCGCGAACTCCATCAGGTCCGCTGACGTGCTGCCCGCATCCACCACCACGTATCCGATGCCAAGCGTCGCCGCAAGCCTGTGCGCCTGTTCGATCGCCGTGTCGCGGCGCCACCATGACACCAGCCGCCCCTCACTGAGATCCATCAGGACGCGCGTGACGCGGAAGCGCCGGTACTGCTGCACTTTCCTGCGGGGCAGCCGTGACACGTAGCCGCCGAGGAGCTGCTTCTCGTGCACGGTCTGGAAGTACTGTCCCGAGGCGCTGGCGTTTCCGTGCGAGCTGAGGCCGTCCCGCAGTCCGAACGGCAGATTGAGGACGCGCACGGGCCTGGGGTCGGCCGCAATGATGCGGTTGATGGAGGGCACTTCGGCGGAGTACAGGACCCGCGGCGCCGGCAACATCTCGAAGAGGAGGCACGCCGCGACGAGCGCGGTGAACGCCCCCGCCCAGCCGTTCTGCAGCGACACCTCCCTGAGACGGCCGCGCAGCGCGCGAAGCGCGAACGCCAGCAGCACCGCAAGCCCCAGCATCACGAGCGCAACCATCCGCTGCGGCATCCGGGCGGCGCCCATCACGGGGATGTACCGAAGCAGCGTCCACGGTGTCGGCACGTAGGTCATCACCCCGCCGATCCGGATGAACGGCCCGAGCGCCAGTGCGCCGGTGAACCCGGTGAACGCCAGCCAGTATCGGGGCAGGCTCGCCGCGCTGCAGGCGGCGGCGGCGACGAGCACGGCCATCAGCGTCCACGGGATCGACGCGACGTTCTCGACGAACCCGCCGGGCATCCCGCGCGCGCCCTCCGCGAAGAAACCCCCGAACAGCGGGTGCAGGGGATTGGGGACGAAGAGCGCAAACAGATCCAGCCCCGGGGGACTGCTCTGCCAGAGGACCGGCGGCCGGGTCCACTGCGATTCGCCGGCCGCGTCGACGAGCGCCGAGAGCACGGGCGACAGGAGCACGGCACCCGCCGCCGCCGCGATCATGACGCCGCGAGCCGACGGCAGCATGGTCGGAAACACCCACGACACCCGCGGCCGGAGGATGATCCAGAGGCGCATGAGGGCGAGGACGGTGAAGAGCAGCACCGGCGTGTAGAGCCGGGTCATGCTGATCTGCACGGTGAAGATCTCAATCCGGCGTCCTCCGCCGACGAGCATGCCGGCAATCAGGCCGGCCACACACACCAGCAGGACGTCGAGCGCGAGCGTGCCGCGATACGGGCGGAACGACACCGGCCCGCGCTGAATCAGGATCGCCGAGTAGCCGGTCGCAAAGCCGCCGATGAGCAGGCAGTACACGGCGTAGTAGGGATCGCAGAGGAACGCACACGCGACGGTGACGCCGGCCGCAGCCGCGACGCCGACTGTCGGCCTGAAGTGCAGACGCTCGAACAGGATCACGAAGACCGGGAGCGGCGCGGTCTGTATCAGGCTGAAGTGCTCCATCGCCCGCGCGCTCATGAAGGGCGAGAATCCGAAGGCGAGGCCCGCCACCCACGCGGCCGCCGTGTCACCCGTCAGCCGCCGCGCGCAGACGAACATGGCGTGCGCCGCCACCGCGCCACTGCCAATCACGAGGATGTTGAACGTCGCGACGATCCCGACAAGGGGCAGCAACGGAAAGGCGAACACGTTGGCGAGCGTCGTGTAATTCTGGAGCGTCAACGGCAGGGCGGACGAGAGCGACAGGATTTCGGCTGTGAAGAACGGCATCTCCCGGTGCGCGACGATCGCATGCCGGAAGACCCAGAGATTCCAGACATAGACACCCGTGTCGCCAGACACCGGACCGGGCAACGCGGTCGTGAGATGCAGCGGCAGCGGCCAGGCGAACACCAGCGCGACGCAGATATAGCCCGCCAGTGCGAGCGAGTGCCGGCGCATCGCCGCGGCAAATTCCGTTTTCGTGTGTTCCATCTGAGTGCCGGCGGCGAGTGAGCCCGTTCGCGTCGAGAGAGCGCGCGCTATTTAACCGTCGCGCCCGCTCTTTTAGCAAGTATTTCCCTCCTCGAGCCGCCACGGTCTCGACCGTCGACGTGTCCTGTTGCGGCCCAGGATGTGCCGGACCGGAAGCACACCCTGCTCATTGCCGGCGAAGGCACCGGGTACGGCGCGGGTCCGAGCGCAAATGCGTTTGCCGCGAGTCCCAGGACGGAACATGCACCAGAAATGTGATGCGACGACAGATTCGTCAACTGGTTTCGTTCCCGCGTGTTGCAGGCGGCGCCCGGTCCGTTTGCCTCAGGACCGATTCTTGCCCTCAGCGGAACGTTCAGCCGTGTGGTCTGTTCTTCACGAGCGTGACCCGACTTGATTCTGGAGTGATCCATGCGACGCCCGTTCGTGTTCCTCGCGATTCTGCTGTGCGCGCTGACCGGATTGCCGGCCGTCCCCTCGGGACAGAGCCGTCCAAGCGTCTCCGGAGATCTGCTCAAGCCGGGTCGCCCGGGCGACCGGATCCGCATCATCGTGCAGGCGCCCCAGGGCACCGAGGCGTCGGGGTTGCACGGCCATCTGCGCGGGCTGCTCCGCCGTGAACTGAAGGGCGCTGTCGCGCTCGAGGTGTCACGGGCAGAGCTGGATCTGCTCTCGCGCGACGCCGCCCTGGCGCACATTTCCGCGGACGTCCCCGTTGCGCCGGACATGGCGATCACCAACAAGGTGACAGGCGCCAGCGCGGTGTGGCAGGGCACCAGCAGTCTGCTCGGCTCGACACCGGGCTATACGGGTGCGGGCATCGGCGTGGCCGTCGTCGACTCCGGCATCGCGCCACACACCGCCATCTCGGACCGTGTGATTGCCCGCGTCAACTTCGTGTCGTGGGAGTCCGCCACCACGGGAGATCCTTATGGCCACGGCACCCACGTGGCGGGCATCATCGGCGGCAACACCACGGCGGCCAGGTACGTCACGGCCGCGTTCGCGGGAGGCAGCGCCCCGTCGGTCCGGCTGATCGACGTGCGCGTGCTCGGCTCGAACGGGGTGGGCTACACGAGCGACGTCATCGCGGGCATCGACTGGGCCGTGGCGAACCGGACGACGTATGGCATTCGCGTGATCAACCTCTCGCTGGGGCATGTGGTGGCGGAACCGTCCGCCACCGACCCGCTCTGCCAGGCCGTCCAGCGGGCGGTCAAGGCCGGCATCGTCGTGGTCGCGTCAGCCGGCAACTACGGGCTCACGAGCACGGGCGCGCCGGTGCTGGGCGGCATCACGTCGCCTGGCAATTCGCCTTACGCCATCACCGTGGGCGCCATCGATACCGCCGGCACGGTCGACCGTTCGGACGACAAGGTGGCGCCCTACAGTTCGCGGGGGCCGACGGCCTTCGACATGGGCGTGAAGCCCGACGTCGTCGCACCCGGCACGCGCCTGGTGTCGCTCGAGGCGCAGAACTCGTACCTGTCGGTGCGCTATCCCAACTGGCACATTGCGGGGACAGGCAAGAACGCGTATTTCCGCCTGAGCGGGACGAGCATGGCGGCGGCCGTCGTGAGCGGCGGCGTCGCGCTGCTGCTCGATTCGCAGGACACCCTCACGCCGGGGCAGGTGAAGATCGCGCTCCAGATGGGTGCCTACTTCGTCCCTGATGGCGGTCTCGTCGGCGCGGGCGCCGGCAGCGTCAATTTTCCGGAATCCGTGAAGCTCGCGAAATCCGGCCTGGTGCCGACGCTGCTCATGACGATGAGCGGGCTCCTGGGCACCTCGGGCGGCGCCACGTTCCGGGACAGCGGCACCCTGATCGATCGGCTCTACGGCAACACCGGCCTGAGGCTGCTGGGCATCCTCGACAGCGGGCTGCTGTGGCAGCAGGCCGACAACGCCGAATGGGGCGTGCTCAATGTGCTCGGTCTGCTGAACCCGCTCGCGCAGATCCCTGCGCACCGGTTGATCTGGGGCGAGGTCGCGGACTGGACGCAAAGCGATCATCTCGTCTGGGGCGACTCCGTTCAGAACCCGTCCGGGCAGCACCTGGTCTGGGGCGACTCGGAACACACCGACGCCAATCACCTGGTGTGGGGCGACTCGGTCCAGAACGGCAACGACCGGTAACCAACCATGAGCACTTCGCCACGCGCGCTCTCGCGCAGCGCGCGCGCGTACATCTGGACCGTCACGGCGCTGGGACTGGCGCTCGCCGTCTACTGCCTCGTGACGGTCGCCCGCACCGGCGTGACGGTCCAGATGCTCATCTTCGGCGCGCTGACGGTCCTCAGCGGCCGCGTGACTCTCAAGGTTCCCTCCGTCACGGCCCGTTTTTCGCCGTCGGAGATGTTCACGTTCACGTGCGTGCTGCTGTTCGGGCCCGAGGTCGGAGCGCTTGCCCTCGCCACAGACAGCCTGCTGCTCGCGTGGCGCCGTCGGTGGCGGCTCGAGCAGACGCTCTTCAATTTCGCGAGCCTGGCGCTCTCGGTCTGGATCGCGGGGAGCTTGTTCTTCCTGACCGCCGGTGTCGCGCCACTCGCCGGCGCCCCGGCACGGCCGAACGCGCTGCTCCTCCCGCTCGCGCTGCTGGCCGGCGCGGCCTTCCTGATCAACAGCGGGCTCATCGCGACCGCGATCGCGTTCGACACGCGACGCTCACCGCTCACCGTGTGGCGCCAGCATTTCCTCTGGCTCGGCCCGGGTTACGCCGCCGGCGCGTGCATCGCGCTCCTTCTCGTGATTGCGCTGCGTCAGGTGCACTTCGGCACGCTCGCGGCGTTCCTGCTCATCGCGCCCGTGCTCGTGGTCTTCTACTTCACTCTTCAGGCGTCGTTCGGCCGCGCGGAGGACGCCAAGGGACACGTCGCGGCGCTCAACCGGCTGTATTTGTCGACGGTCGAGACGCTCGCCACCGCCATCGACGCCAAGGACGAAGTCACGCACGGGCACATCCGCCGCGTGCAGGTGGCCGCGATGGCGCTCGCGCGCGAGATCCAGATCACGGACGAATCGCTGCTCCAGGCGATCGAGGCCGCCGCGCTCCTGCACGACACGGGAAAGATCGCGGTGCCAGAGCACATCCTGAACAAGCCGGGCAAGCTCACGCCCGCTGAATTCGACAAGATGAAGCTGCACGCGCCCATCGGCGCGCAGATCCTCGCGGCCATCGACTTCCCGTATCCCGTGGTGCCGATCGTCCGCCACCACCACGAGAACTGGGACGGCACGGGATACCCCGATCAGATCAAGGGGACCGCGATCCCCATAGGCGCCCGGATCCTGTCGGTCGTCGACTGCTACGACGCGCTCACGTCGGACCGGCCCTACCGCCGCAGGATGACCGACGACGCGGCGGTGGCCATCCTGCTCGAGCGCCGCGGCACGATGTACGACCCGATGATCGTCGATGCATTCATCGGAGCGCGGCACACGATCATGCCCGCCGGCGACGGGGGCGCCCATCCCGTCCTCCGCACGCTCAGCGAAGCCCGGGACGCCATCGCGCCGCGTGCGGAGGCGGGGGCGAACCAGGCCGGTGACCTGGCGGCGGCGAGCGAAGTGCTCGCGGTGGCGAGCCTCGCGCGGGCCGTGTCGGGCGAGGCCGGTATCGCGGATGTCGGCGCCCTCACGTGGATGATGCTGCGTCAGGTCGTGCCGGCGGTCTCGATGGCGCTGTTCACGTACGACGAGAAACGCGATGAGCTGGCGGTGGACTACGCGGCGGGCTGCCACGCGGGATCCATGCGCGGGACGCACATGACCGTCGGCGCCGGTGTCGCCGGCTGGGCCGCCGCCAACCGGCGCTTCGTCCTCAACGCGGATCCCGCCATCGATCTCGGAGCGCCGCCGGCGACGGCCGGCCCGCCGCTCCTCTCGTCGCTCACGACGCCACTGCTGCACGAGGGCGCGCTCGTCGGCGTGGTCTCGCTCTACGCGGCGACGGCCGTGGCGTTCAGCGACGACCACGCGCGGCTCCTGACGCTGCTCTCACCCAGCCTCGCCCTCTCGATCGCGGCTCTCCCAAAGGCCGGGGCATGGACCGGCGCCCAGCCCGAGCCCCTGCGCCCTGCCGCGGGCGAACTTCGATTGCTCAAGCGCTGACCGACACCGTCAGTTCTGTGTCGTGCACACGCGCTCGGGCGCGGTCGCCCGACGTGCGGAAGAGCACGTGCAAGTTCACCCCGCTTGTGACACGATGGCTCGATCGGACAACATGAGCATCAGTATCCTGATCGGAATCGGCGCGTGCATCGCCGGCATAGCGATCGTGCGCGAAGCCCTCAGGCGACGGGACCCGGAAGGGGCCGCCAACATGGGCTCGGTGAGCCAGAGCTGGGTCGCCGAGCACCGCGTCGGGCGTTCCGAAGACGGCCTGCGCTGACGCGCGACTGGCACGTCAGCGTTTCTGCGTCGCCGCCAGCCATCCACGCATCGACCAGCGCGAGCGACGGCCCGCCCCGCGTCCGGTACCCCTCTGACAGGCGGATCATCCGGGCCCGATCCTTCTCCGCATCCTGAAGGGGCCGGCCTTTTTCGAAGGCTTCGTACAGCACCAGCCGCGCGAGGGCGAGTGACGGCTCATCAGGAACTGGCTGCGATCGGGAGCGGCGTGGTCGTGCGTCGCGGCCAGCGCCGCCTTCAGGCCGCCCGCACGATTTCGGAGAGCGCACCGGGCAGCCACCGCGCCTTCGGCGTCTGCCGGCGCCGTAACTATCAGGATGGCAGCGGAGAGCGAGGGAGCAGGCCAGGAACACGTCCCCCTCCCGGGCGCCATTCTGTACCTGACAGACCCCAAAAACGAAAGTGAAAATCCCCGGATTCTCCAGCGGTGGCGGAGGGACGCTCGTCTGGTCGTCCCCGGCCCGCAGGTGGCCGCAGCCCCGGGGGAACAAGTAGAATGAGGCCCGGCGTCAACTCCACATGCGCCCGTAGCTCAGTTGGATAGAGCACCGGCCTTCTAAGCCGGTGGCCGCTGGTTCGAGTCCAGCCGGGCGCGCCAATATTCTCAAGGGGTTACGAGGGATTCAAGAGCGGCCAGGTTCGTAGCTGTAGACGATTTTTTAGATGAGGGTCTCTGGTGACAAAGAGGCTTGCTTTGCTGCTGGTGAACCAATCGGGCGGTCCCAGGACCGCCTTCTGCTCGCGCCGCCACAATCCTCGTAAGGCCTGACCAGAGTGTTCGCGCTCGCTTTTGCATATCTGGATTGGCGGTAATCCCTGCACCCCGCCAACCTCGGTCGCGGGCCCGCCGCCTGCTCCCCTCCGAACCTGAAGTACGTACTTAGGATTGGACCCTTTCGCCCAGCCGGCGATAATCGGCCGGCTTCAGGAGGGTTCATGAGAGCAAGCATCGCGGCGCGGCATCGGCTCCGAGTCAAGCAGCGGCGGCAGACTGCCGTAGACCTTCTTCCAGCGAGAGAAACTCTGCTCGGAAATGCCGACCTTCCGACAGAGATCGCCGATGGGCGCGGCCTGCTGCAACACCGCGGTGATCTGCTCGACCGAGAAACGCTTCTTCACGGCACTCCTCCTGGTTCGGTCCGGACCGATTGTGCCGCAAAGTCACCCTGGAAGTGGCCTGAGAAACCCGGAGCCCCTCAAGAGCTGGTGCGAGTCCTCGTGACGGTGTCCACTACTGCGGCATACCGCTCCGACAGGCGTGACGGCCTCGACAGTTGCTCTAGTTGGTACGCTGCACACGGCGCACAAGGCACGGGAGCATCAATCGGGATATTGCGAGCCATAGGAGAGTGACAGTGAGTGACTTACGCGCGTGGGCCGTCAAGGGCGCCGAACAGCGCCTCGTGGAAATCGCTGAGGAAGCCAAGGCCGTCTTCGCGTCGTTTCCTGAGCTGCGGGCTCAGGGTCGCGGATTCATGTCGGCCGGAGGCGGTGGAGTAACGGGTGCAGGAGCTGAACTCAGTCCGCGGCAGACCCGCACGCCGCAAGCGGACCATGTCAGCCGATGCCCGCAAGCGTATCGGAGACGCGCAGCGCGCACGGTGGGCGAAGCAGAAAGTGGCCCACCCGAGTGGACAGGTTACGACGGGCGCTGTGCCCTCACGGAAGCGTGTGGGTGCTCGACGGGCCCCCAAGAAGCGATAGAGAGGCGGGCCAATGCAACCAATTTCCCCGCAACTGCCGACTGCCATTCAACTGCCACGGCATCGGCCCCATTCAACTGCCACTCCTGCCACCACCACCCCCTGGGGTGGCAGATGGCAGTGAGGGTAAGCCCCGGGGAGGGTCTGAGCGTACTCTTTGTTTACTTTCGCGCTCTGACCTCAGCCTTCCGCAAACCGAATACGCGATTCGGCCCTCTTCTATTTTTCGTTTACTTCGCCGGAATAAGGTCGAATTTCTGCGACCCTTCCTGATAAAAAAGCGCACCTTCCGTCTTATCGCCGCCGCTCCAATGCTTGTGGCCGCCCAAGATTCGGATGAAATCGCCCGGCCCCACACGCTTTTCGCCCGCTTCATCCTTATACAGATACGCCCCCTTGATAACAACCAGCGACACATCGGCTGTATGCGTGTGCATTCCGGCCTCGTACCCTGGCGCGAACTTTGTGAATGTTCCGTGAGCTCCGTTGTCCGGGTCACCCCAGAGGACGGCCATCGAGACCCCTACTGTGGGCCCTGGCTTGAACGTCGCCTGCTCGGCAGCCACATAGGTCACGGCCTTGTTGGCGTTGTTCTGGGCGTACACCGAGATGCCGACGACCAATACCGCCACTACGAGCGAACCGACCACCATACGTCTAATTGTCATTTTAAGAACTCTCCGTACTTTATTAAGTGGCCTTGGCGGCGACGTACGGATGTATCGCCGTTATAGGCTAAATGTTCATTCCCTCGGTTGCCACCGTTATACACCAAATCCCCAACCAAGGTCGCATCCTCCCATTCTTCTTGCACTCCTCCAGCATCCGAGAGCCGAAGCGCCTCAGACTCAAGCAGTTGCAATGAAAAGGGTCCATGTCGGACCGGGCTTCGGTCCCAATACGTCCCGTCAGTCGTATGACTCTTCTCCTGTCGAGGATTTGACGTTGGAATGCAAGGGATATAGAGCATCGAGACGTGTTGGAACCGCGGACCCCTCCGCGGGCCGTCTCCGTAATTGGGTGCATACCACCGGGCCGAGCACTGGTTGCTGGGCGTCGTGCAAGGGGCTTACGTCCACGGCGATGATCTGATGAAGGCCTTGGGCCTGGACGGGATGTCCAAGCCCGAGGTGTCTCGGATCTGCGGCGAGCTCGAACGGTGGTGGCGGCGTTTCGGAGAGTCTGCAAAAGCATGCGCGCATCCGTCACAGCGACTTTCTCGATAAAACGTACCGAAGCCTCATCAACCTTGGCGGTGCCATGTGTATATAGGGACACTCCCTCGCATCCAACGAGGACCACATCCTTCGCAGGATTGTGACGTCGAAGATCAATCAGTTGTTCGCGGGCATCTACGGCGACCCAGACTCTGCCGACAACAAGCGCATCATCAAACGGCGCAGCAGATGTCGAAGGAACGCAAGAAGGCTCCAGACCTATCAGTAGATTTTTACGACAGCGGCACGGCGAGCGTTTGGACTTGAAGACCGGGAGCGACGAGGGGCAAATCGCTGAAGGCCACACGCGGCTCAGATTCTCCACAGCCTTTCCAACGTTGCGCGAAGTCGATCCTGGATCACTTGCGACTAGTGCTAAGCATTTTCAACCAGACAGCTACGACGAGTCAGGCCCCATGCGCCTAGCTCAGTTGGATAAAGCACAGTCTTTCTAAGCCGGGGGTTGCAGGTTCGAGTCCTGCCGGGCGCGCCAGCCTTCGCTCCCGCGCACTTTCAGGCGAGCTACGACTGGCAGGCCAAACGCCGCTCGCTCGCTTAAATTTGCCGGCTACGGCTGGGAGGCCATGGCTTCCTGCGCGCGCCGTGGCGCGAAACCGCGAAGGTGGCCAGGGCCCGCCAGCGGTTTCAGGAACTTGCGAGAGTTGCGGAGCCGGATATGCCGTCTGATGTGACACGGTAGACACAGTTGGTGAAAGTCCATCGCGCACTCCATTCGACTGCGAGTTATTAGAGGTGGAACTCCGATAGAGAGGGCAAGTCGCGCGCCGCGACCGGCAACCTGTTGTTTCGGCTTTTCCGGCCGATTTCGCAGCCTTGGAGTTTTCCTCTCCTGTGAAGCGGGACCATTCTCGTCGGAACGCCCGGCGAGTCGGTACATAAGTATCTGGGACGGCCCAGTGTGAACAGTCATTTCGCAACCTGGGTTTCGTAACAGACATCCCTCGACTCAGCAGGTGATACTGCTTTGCTGAACACTGCGGCGTTTATCGCGGCGAATCCGACAGCGCGACCTCGCCGATTGCCACTCAGTTCCCCCTGCGACAGCGCGTACGCGCGGACCAACACTTCGTGCGTGCAATTACGGTCACTTTTCGTGACGGGAGAGGGAGCTCGCGTCG
>JANMCN010000209.1:0-4318 GCA_031361295.1 Acidobacteriota bacterium
TCCGCCGTCGTCGAGCTCCTCGACCGCCTGCTGCTCGTGCTCATGACGATCGAGCTGCTGTACACCGTGCAGGTGTCCTTCCGTGAGCACTCGCTCGTCCCCGAGCCGTTCCTGATCGTCGGTCTCGTCGCCGTGACGCGGCGAATCCTCGTGCTGACGGCGGAGTTCCCGACGTTTCAGACCGGTGCCGAAGGCGCGTTCCGGGTGGCGATGATCGAACTGGGCGTCCTGACGCTGATGATCGTTGCGCTCGTCGGGTCGCTGCTCATGCTGCGACGGCGGCATCCCGACGCCGTCGCCACGCGCGCGTAGGCGACCGACGGACCGCGTCGCCTCGGCCGCTGAGCCGGCTCGCCGGCCTGCACGCCGTCGATGCGCCCCCTCTCGAGACCCCTCCCGAGAATTGCCGCTTGACCCTGAAGTCCACGTGAAGGTGTTTACTGTGCATATGACTGGTTTGCGTATCGGGGATGTCGCCGCTCGCGCGGGGCTCAGTGCGCCGACGATCCGCTATTACGAAAGCATGGGATTGCTTGCGGCAGCCCCGCGATCGGCTTCGGGCTATCGTCACTACAGTGAGACGACTGTTCAGGAACTGCGTTTCATCAAGAAGGCGCAGACCCTCGGATTTTCGCTCGACGAGATTGGCGAAATCCTCGAGCTGAGTCGGGCCGGCGAGACGCCATGCGCGCGCGTGCTGGACCTCGCGACGCGGCATCTTGCCGCCGTGGATGAACGGATTCGGCAACTGTCGCGCTTTCGCGGGATCCTGGCGAACGAGGTTCGGAAATGGGACGGCGTCAAGCAGCCGACCTGCGGCGGCCTGTGTCAGATCATTGCCGGCGCGGACGACCACGCCGGAGCGCCGGTACAAAGGGAACTGCACAGCAACCGGCGACCGCCGACGGACAGGAAGAAGAAGTGAGCGACCTCGTCGGAACAACACTGCGGACGGGCCGTGGCGGTGCGGTTGCGGCCGCCGCCGGAGTGCTGACGCGGCCCTGTTGCCTCGGGCCGGCACTGCTGTCGCTGACCGGCGGCAGCGCCGCGGGTCTCGGTCAGGTGTTCGCGGCGCATCATACTCTCTTTGCCGCAATGAGCGCCGTGCTGTTGACCGTCTCGGTGTGGACGAACGTTCGGCTGCAGGCGCAGGCCTGGAACAAGTGGCTGGTGGGACTGTCGACGATGGGCGCGTTCATCGTGGTCGCACGTGGCATCTGGTTCTGAATCGTTCGACCCCCTGAGATGACCATGACCTTGAGAGCGATGATGACAGCCCTATCAGCCTTCGTTGGTGTCGCGGGCATCGCTTACGCCCTGGTGGCGCAGCCGCCCACATCTGGAGGAACACGAATCGTGATGCAGAGGTGCACATTGAGGGTCGAGGGCATGGCCTGCGGTGCGTGCGAGAATCGCGTGCAGAGAGTCGCCGTGAAGGTTGACGGTGTCAGTGAGGCGGCGGCCAATCACACGCACAGCGCGGCCCGCATTACGTACGATCCGGCAAAGACCAATCCGGTCGCCATCGCGAAGGCGATCTCCGAACAGGCCGGCTTCGCGTCCACCGTGGAAGCACCATGCGAGTAGTCGGTGCCGCCGTCGTATTGTGCGGCGTCCTGGCGGAGAGTTCGTCGCTGATGGCGTCCGGACACGGGCCGATGTTCGGCATGGCGACCCCCACGAACGGAGCGGGCGGGTGGGCGATCGACTTTGGCACAATGGGCCGCGTCGGTGAGCCGGACAGCGCGTCGGCCGTCCGGACGATGCTGAGTTACGGCATCGACGAAGACCTACAGATCTCGACATCCGTGCCCGTTGTCATTGGCTCGGCGCCCCTTCCCGCGGCGCGCATGACCGGAATGATGCCCGGAGGCGGTGACTTCGAGAGCATCCTCGCGTGGCGCTTCCAACGTCAGGGCACCAGCGTCGGCACCCGGGTCGAAAGCACCGCCTACGCCGGCCTGATCGGCCCAGGTCCCCAGAGGCCGGCGGGATTGGTCGGCACGTTCCCACGGACGCAGGGCATGTACAGCGGCGTCGCGACCGGCGTGGCGTCGCGGAGCCATTATGTCTGGGGAGGCGTCGGGTACACGCGATTCGCCGAGAAGAACGGGGACCGGCGGCCCACGGTGTTCTCGTACAGCGCGGTGTGGGGCTACCGACCACCGGCCATGCGCCACGAGTATCCGCGCTGGGACTGGCGCCTCTTCGCTGAGCTGACGGGCGAGCGGTCCACGAGAGCCACGCACCTCAACACACAGATGCCGGGCACCAACGCACATCAGGTGTTTGTCGGCCCGTCGGCGCTCGGCATCTACAAGAACTATGCGATTCAAGCCGGCATTCAGGTTCCCGTCTACCGCGATTCCGGCGCGCGGCTGGAACGCGAACGGTTCCGGTACGCTGCGAATGTCAGTTACTTCTTCTAGCCGAAGGGATTTCATGAACCGCTTCCTCGCGCTCGTTCTGCTGTTGGTCCTCGCGGCGTCCGCGACGCCACTGGCCGAATACCGGCAGATCGACTTGACCATTTACGGCATGGATTGAGCCATCTGCGCCCACGCCGTGAGCGTGGCCTTGCAGAAAGCCGATGGTGTGGCGTCCGCGGTCGTCACGTTGAAGGAGGGTCGTGCGAGCGTGACGCTCAAGCCGGGCAACACGGTGACGTTGTCGGATCTTCGCCGTGTGATTGAACGGGCTGGCTTCACGCCCCAGGCTGCCACGGTCGTGGCGGACGGAGAGGAGATCCGAAACGCCGCCGGTCAGTCGCAGATCCGGATTACCGGCGTCAACGACACGTTCCTGGTTGCCCCGGCGACCCCCGAACCGATCAGGACCGAACTGAAGAAACAGACCGGCAGGAAACTCGTCGTCCAGGGGATTGTTGCCGCTCCGAAGGACAATCCGACCGGAGCCATCCAGCTCACAGATGTGAAGGTCTCCGTCACAATAAGCGGATCACAGCCCGGGCGATGATGAAGACTGCTGCCCCGACGCCTCGGCTATTCGCCTATTTCTCTCTGTTCACGTCGTTCGGGACGTTGCTGTGCTGCGCGCTGCCATCGCTGCTCGTGCTGTTCGGGCTGGGGGCAACGGTCGCCTCGTTCGTGGCGGCGGCGCCCTGGCTCGTCAGCTTATCCCGCCACAAGCTGTGGGTCTTCGTCGCGGCCGGCACGTTGATCGCGGTCAACGTCATCTACGTGTACAGGATCGCGCCCCGCCTGCGTCAAGACCTGGATGCATGTGCCGCTGACAACCAATCCGCCTGTGCGGGTGCCGACCGCATCGGCCGCACCGTCCTCTGGATCGCCGCACTGATTTATGGCGTGGGCTTCTTCACGGCGTACATCCTCGGCCCGCTGCTGATCCGTTTCGGTTGAGCGCTCGTAGTGATGAACGGGATGGGCCGATTCGGGTGGGTGACGCGACAATCAGCCGCAGAAGAACATCGTTCTGCACACCCGATTTTCGGAGGCCGCACGTGGCTGTGGTGTGTGGAGCGGGCTACGGGAATCCAAACCCAATAACCATTTTTCTGAGCTGGTGAGGGCGCGCGACTCCTGGCGACAAGCGTGCTGCAACCCAGGACGACCGCGTTCGTGACTACGCCCGCAATGTTCCCGAATACTCAGCGGAGTAGAAGCGCCTGCTGACGCGCGAGCGCAATCGCGTGCGCGGGGGGCATCGCGCGACCCTCGGCGCGTGCGGTGTCGAATGCCTCGCGGCCGAGCGACGTCTTCACGGGCTCGAAGTATCGATCCCGAATCCATCCGATGGTCGGCACCAGCGAGCCGCCCACGCTATCCAGCAGTCCCTCGGAGGCACCCCACAACCGGGCTGCGCCGTCAGAGAGTCCTCCGGCGGCCAGCAGCCCTGCGAACACGTCGAGAGTCCAGGCAATCCCGCGTGGATCTTCGAGCTCCTGACAAAGCAACATCGCCTCTGAGGCCTGCGCGCGCCCCTGGTCGAGGTCTTGCCGAACGATGCGCAAGCCCGCGGCTGCCGAGAGCAGAATGCTCAGGCCCCACGCGTCACCGGCACGCCGACACACCTCGATCGCTTCATCATAGAGCTGCTCCGCTCGATCGTGCTCGCCGCTCAAGACGGCGATGTTGGCAAGGATAAGCAGCGGGCCGCAGTGCTGCACGATTTCACCGCCGGCATTGGCGGCTTCTCGAGCCTCCAGTGAGCGCGCGGTAGCCTGCTCGTAGTCGCCGCATTCAAGAGCGGCGAGCCCCTGCATGAATAGAGCAAATGATACGACCCACGCATCGCGGTCCTCTCGGCCCAACGACAGCGCCTCGGCAACCACAGCCTC
>JANMCN010000239.1:0-54220 GCA_031361295.1 Acidobacteriota bacterium
CAAGCAGCTGCTCATCGATTCGACGGATCGCACGCGCAATACCGCCTTCAACGCCGCGACGGGCAACTGGGACAGCTCCCTGGGCTGGGGACTGGTCAGAGTCGGGAAAGCCCTGGCGATGGCCGCCGGGCAGGCGACAGATCTGACGTTTCCGAATTGTGCCGCGACCGGATCGACGTCGGGCCAGCCGTGCGCGCTCTCAAACGGGCAACCGAGCTGGAACAACTCCGACATCACGACTGCCACGGCGCCGCGCGTGAATATCGCGAACACGATCGGCGTCAATGTGGCCAACCGCGGAACCAATCCTGCCGTCGCCACCGTCAATTTCGGCGTGATGATTTTCAGCGCCGGCAACAACCACTTTCACCACATCGGCTCGCAACAGGTCATGATCGCCGCGGGTCAGACGGTTCCGGTCTCGCAGGCGTGGACTCCCGCCTCGACGGATCACACGTGCGTGCAGATTTCGGTCGTGTTCGGCCAGGACTCCGATTACACCAACAACATGACGCAGCGGAATCTCGTCATCGCGCCGTCCACGTATCAGATGGAGGTCAACAACTCCCTCCTCGTTCCTGCGCATTTCGACGTGGTCGCGACGTCAGAACGAGCGAACTGGGTTTGCAGTGTGGACCAGCAGACCTTCGACCTGGATCCGTTCTCGGACTGCCCGCGCAAGGTCACAATCACGCTGCGCGCGCCGCGGAATGCCGCGATCGGACAACGCGCGCGATGCCAGGTGGCGGTCTATGCGACGCCTGCGAACGGCGAGCGGCGTCCGGTCGGAGGCGTGACGGTCGAGAGCTACGTCCCGCAAGTGTGCCCGGTGCAAGGGCAGGTCGTGGATCAGGCCGGCAGACCGGTGCTCCGAGCCAGGATCGAACTGTCGGCCGTCGAACCCGAGCATGCCGGAGTGCCGGCGCATGCGGTGACTGACGCGGCAGGGTTCTTTGCGGTCAGAACCCTGCCTGACGTGCTCCAGCGGTTGCGCGTGCGCGGCCCGGGCGGGTTATCCGGAGAGCTGCTCCTTCGTCCGATGTGCGGTCCGTCCCTGCCGCGCGTCGTGGTCGGCAAGGACGCGCTCCGACTCGATTATCTGCCCCCGATCGTCGTGGAAGATCCTGTGCCGCCCACTCGGGGCGCCGCAAAGTAGCGCCGCGGAAAGGAACGCGATGGGCAACACGGGCCGGAACGTGCGCATCGCCGGGGTCCTGGCGTTCCTGGTGACGGCGTCGTCGGGATGTGCGGGCCGCCCGGCGCGTGGGACGACCCGTCCGCAACGGGTCTCTGAGCAGGCCGCACTGCAGGCACTCCGTGATCGGCTGGGGAGAGGGATAGGAAAATTGCGCGTGATCGGCCGTGCCCGCGCGTCGTTCCCGGAGCTCGGGCAGGCGGTGTGGGATTTCAAGATTCGAGACGCGAAAGGGGCACTCCATCAGGTCGCGCTGGATGACGCGCTGCACGCGGTCGATCTGGAGCGGCTCGCCCGCGAGGAGCGTACGGCGCGAACATCGCGATATGGATCCCTCGATGCAGCCCTTGCCGCGCGGATCGCGCAGTCTCCAGAGGCGCGCCAGTCAGTGATCGTGTGGATCGTCGATCGCTCGACCCGGCGAGAGCCCCGCCCGCCGATCCACGGCGAGCGGCTGAGCGCGATTCAGATCGATGCGACCTACGCCGGCAACGAGGCCGCGCGCGCGGCGCTCCTCGAAGCGCAGATCCGGCCGGTCCTGGAGCGGCTCCGCCGCGTGGACCCGTCTGCCCGGGCCGACAACGCCAGCCCCGCCATCGCGATGACGGCCGGCGCCGAAGCTCTCAGCGCGCTCGCCCGTGATCCGGACATCGATCGAATCTACCTCGATCTTCACGGCACACCGGAAACGGGCGAAGTTGCCAAGGAGACCACGGGGATTTCGGGCCTCCAGGCTGGAGGCCTGAAAGGCAGTGGAGTGCGCATTGCGCTGACCGAAGCGGAAGGGATGGTCGAGCCTGGAAGCCTCCTGCTCAATACCATTCTGCAGGACAGCGTCAACGTATGCACCACTCCGAGCGCGCACACGACGGAGGTGGCGAGCATCATCAAGGGCCGCCGGATATCAATCTTCGGCGCCACCGCAGGACTCGAAGGCGCCGCGCCGCTCGTCGAGCTGCGAGTCGGCGGGTCGTGCTCCACCAACAGCACGGAGCTGATGGACGCCTCGAGTCGCGCAGCGAGCTGGGGCGCGCGGGTCATCGGCATGAGCTGGGGGCTCGATACGCAGCTCATGACCGGTGGCGTCGACCGGTTTTACGACGACATGACGTTCAACCGCTGGCGGACTGTCGTCAAGTCCGCGGGGAACCGCGCCTGCAGCACACCCGGCGACCCGGCGAGCGGGCCCGGTACGGGGCTGACGACGAGCCCAGGACTGGGCTTCAACGTGATCACCGTCGGCGGGTTCGATGACCACGACACGAGATCGTGGCTGGGAGATACCGTCTACGTGTGCTCGAGTTTCGCGAACCCGATTTCGACTCACGGAGATCGCGAGAAGCCTGAGTTGTCCGCCCCCGCCGTGAATCTCACGGTGACGACCACCGGCCCCGCAAACATGACCGTCAACTCCGGGACGAGTGGCGCCTCACCCCTGGTCTCCTCCGCGGTTGCCTTGATGATCGAGCGCACCGGCATGCTCGCGTTCTGGCCTGAGATCGTGCGCGCGACCCTGATGGCCACGGCGACTCACAATATCGAAGGAAGCGCGCGGCAGTCGGACATCGACGGCGCCGGGGGTCTCAACGCGGGGGAAGCGGTGAGCGTCGCGCAGGATCCCCAGCGCACCGGCGGCCGGTGGTACACCTGTGACGGCTCCACGCCGAACCAGCTTCCCCTGGCGACGCTGACCGTCGGCCCTCGAACGCGTCAGAGGGTTGTCATCTCCTGGGACACCGACCCGAGCTACTCGGACTACCCGAACCGGCCGAGCGCTGACATCGACCTCGAAGTTGTCGACCCACAGGGACGTGTCGTCGCCAGCGCGAACAGCTTCGACGGCCCCAACGAGATTGTCGATTTCGAAACCTTCCAGCCCGCGACCTTGACCCTTCGAGCCGTCAAGTACCGATGCGATCTGCCGACGTGGCTTGGCTGGGCGTGGCATACGACGACGCGGAATCGCATACTCCGCTGACGAACGTCCCGGCTTCTGACGAAACCGCGCATGACGTCGTGGGTCTGCGACTGGCACGGGGCGGCAGGGGCGCAACTCGGCCCGGCGGCGGTAGACACGGCGGGATGGCACCGGCGCGGTGAGATCCCGCCGTCGCGACTCGAAATCACCGCCCCGAGGCGGGTCGAACTACTTTGCCGGTGGCGTCTCGAGCGACTCCTGGTGGAACACGGCGCTCCACTTGCCGTCCTTCTTCGTCCAGACCGTCGAGGCCCACGTCGGACTCGGAATCGGCTTGCCCTGATACGTTCCCGCGCCGGTCCATTTGTACGAATGGACGGCCGTGGTCGCGTCCACCCACTGGACCTTGCTGTCCGTGATGTTCCAGGACGACATCTTCGTGTCCTTGACCATCGCATCGAAGCCCTTGACGAAGTCGGCGATCGACGCGCGCCCCATCATCGGATCGATGGACCAGCCGTCCACCGCCACGTATTGCTTGAACCCGGCGAGATTGCCTTTCGCAATGGCCTCGTTGATGGCCCGCTCGTTCGCGATGAGCGCCTTGTCGGTCTGGGCATCCTGCGCCCACACCGACGTCGTCGCCACGGCAATCACGGCAATCACGCCAGCGGCCAAGAGCATTCGAAACAGCTTCATCTTGCAGTCTCCTTACAGTGAGGTCGCGAAGGCGACCTGGCGGCTGACAGGGTACTCGGATGAGCTGTGGATGTAAATGCGGGTCAGGGCGGGGACGGGCAGGTTGGGATCAGACGAGTCAGGGTTGTCGGGATGCCTCCATATTGCCGGAGCGGCCGCGGGCCAACCGACGGCGGAGATCGGGGCCGAACTCTTCCCACAGGTTGGTGGCGAGGCGCCCGACGAAACCGACAGCGATACGCCCCGCCGTCTCTTTCGGCGTAGTCAACCTCGCTGGCAGCCAGGCGTTCTGGACAACGTTACTGCCGACGACCCCCGCAAATCGTCCCCAGGCGGGCGCGAAATGGCCGTCGGGCCGCGGTGCCAGGGCGACAGTCTTCATCGCGTATCCGAGCCGCGTCCTGAAGCCATGACGCCGCGATGGTGTCGAGCGCGGATCTTCACCCCACAGCTGGCCAAGGCCGGCTTCGATGCCTCTCGAGATTCCGCTGTCCGCTTCGCTGGTGAGGACACGCTTGGTGAAGCCTGACGGTCCCTGCCACTCGCGCGGCCACCCCGTTGCCGTCTGCCAGGTGCCGATCAACACACTCGTACCCAGACTTCGTGGAGCAATGATCCCTTCGGCGATCCACGCCCGTCTCTCCTGCGGCGTGATCGGCCGGGGCGAATCGAGCGTGACCGCCGCCTCTGCCGGCGGCGCAGGCTGTGCGCCGGCGAGAGCCGGCGACGACAGGCTGACTGTGAAGGCGAGCGCAGCCATTCCCAGCGTCAGACGCGCGGCCCCGACAGTAATCAGTCTTACTCCCATCCGGGCCGGTCAAACCGCAATGACGGGGCCAACACGAATCGCCCTAATCCCCTTTCGATCGGTGCTCTTCGCCGACCGACGGATTCGTGAATACCACTTAGTGGTACTCGCGCACGTCACGGGTGGGCTGCCGCTGCCACGCCCACGTCAGCAGGCGGGGCAGCTTCGACTCAGCCTTTTCTGGGCCAGTGACGGCCGGGGTGCAGGGCCGATGGACGCATCATGACAGCCGGCTCGCGAGACCGGGCGTCGAGCGACCGACCGACGCCGTATTGTCGGGCAGCAGCTCCGTTGGCCGCGTGCTAGGATGCGGGCGACCAACCGGAGGTGCCGAATGTCCGCGATCGATCGCCGTGCATTCCTGACGAACGTCGCGGCTGGTGTGGCCGCGGGTGCCGTATCCCTTGACGGCACGAGGGCGCGGAGCGCCGACCACGCTCAATCCGCGGCCGTACCGGACGGCCTGGCGGACCCGTTGTTTCGACCGCTGCCGCTGGGCGACGTCCGTCCCGCCGGCTGGCTCGAGCGCCAGCTGCGAATCCAGGCCGCCGGCCTCAGTGGCCACCTGGACCGGTTCTGGCCGGATGTCGCGGAGAGCCAGTGGTTCGGTGGAACGGCCGAAGGATGGGAGCGTGCGCCGTACTGGCTGGACGGCGCGATCCCGCTCGCCTGGCTGCTCGATGACAAGCCGTTGAAGGCGCGCATCACCCGCTACGTCGACTACATCGTGTCGCATCAACGCCCCGACGGATGGTACAGCCCGTACCCGGCCGACGCCGTCACTACCCGCTACGACCTGTGGGCAATCCTGCTGGCGAACAAGGTCCTGTCGCAGTATCACGACGCCACCGGCGACGCGCGGGCCCTCGATGCTGTCGTGAAGAGCCTGCGCGCGGTGGCGGCCGGGCTCGACCGGACGCCTCTCTACGCGTGGGGCAAGTTCCGATGGTACGAAGGCCTCGTGTCGATCTTCTACGCGTATGAGCGGACGCGCGAGCCGTGGCTGCTCGATCTGGCGCGCAAGCTGCGCGCGCAGGGGGTGGATTTCGCCGCGCTGTTCCAGACCGCCGATCTCCGGGTGCCGACGCCGCGCCGCGGTCTCTGGAAGTGGACGAAACACGTCGTCAACAGCGCGATGGCGCCCAAGGCGGCCGCGCTCGGCTGGCGGCTGGATCGACGCCCGGAAGACCGTGTATCCGGCAGGCAGATGATCGAGATCCTCGACCAGTACCACGGCCAGGTCAACGGCATGTTCAGCGGAGACGAAAGCCTCTCCGGCCGCAACCCGGTCCAGGGCACCGAGCTGTGCGCGGTCGTGGAGTTCATGTACTCGCTCGAGCACCTCTTCTCGGTGTTCGGCGATCCGTTCTACGGCGACCGGCTGGAGCGGGTCGCGTTCAACGCGCTCCCGGCGGCAATCGCGCCCGACATGTGGTCCCACCAGTACGATCAGCAGGTCAACCAGGTGCAGTGCACGATCAACCCCGATCACGGCTGGTCCTCGAACGGACCGGAGTCGAACCTCTTCGGCCTCGAGCCGAACTACGGCTGCTGCACCTCGAACATGCACCAGGGCTGGCCGAAGTTCGCCGCGCACCTCTGGATGAAGACACCGGACGACGGTCTCGTGGCTGCGGCCTGGGCACCGTGTACTGTCCGGACGCAGCTTCGCGGCGTCCGTGCCGAGGTGTCGGTGGACACCGACTACCCGTTCCGCGACGTCATCACGCTGGCCGTCAGACCCGAGCGTCCGGTCCGGTTCCCACTCCGGTTGCGCGTGCCGGCGTGGGCAGACGGCGCAACGGTCCGGATCGGATCGGGCCCTGAGGAGCCGATGGCCGCCGGCACGCTGCACGGCATCGAACGCGAATGGCATGGATCGACCGAGGTCACGATTCGCTTCCCGATGCGTCCGGTGGTGTCGGTCCGCTACAACGACGCGGTCGCGGTCGAACGCGGCCCGCTCGTCTATTCGCTGCAAATTGCTGAGGCGTGGTCACGCGTCAACGCCGACAAGCCTCACCGCGAGCTCCCGCATGGGGACTTCGAAGTCCGGCCGGCCGGGCCATGGAACTACGGCCTCATCGTGGATGAGCGCCGCCCTGCGGAAGCGTTCCGCTTCGAGGAGCAACCGGTTGGCGAGCGGCCGTTTTCGCCCGACGGAGCCGGCATGATCGCGCACGCGCGCGGGCGACAGATTCCGGCTTGGAAGATCGTGCGCGGATGGGCGGGGGAATTTTCGCCGGCCGATACGGCGTGGGGAGATCCCGGCAGCCCCGTGACCGATCAGCCGGCGGAGGCCATCACCCTGCTGCCGTATGGGTGCACCAACATCCGGATTACGGAATTCCCGAAGGTGCGCGAGGTGTGAGGCCGCGCGTACGAATCCACGTCCCCCGCGCGCCTCGACGCCGCCACGTGCGCATGGTAAAGACCCGAGTGCCTGCCCTCCCACGGCCAAAACGGCAGATCCCGCCGGAGATCGAGGAGTACCGCGACGCACGCTGGCGCCGGGAAGCCACGCGGCAGATCGAAACGGCGTTCGAAGCTGAGCGCTTCATCGAGCAGGTCGGCTTTGCCGCCTGCCTGACGGATTCCCGGCGGCCCGGGCCGTCGCTCTACATCGCGGTCTGCGGCCGGCGCGACGCGGTCATGCCTCGCAACGTGCAGAAGGATCCTGAAGCATCGCTCACCTGGCACTTGAAAGACGAGATAGTCAGACGAGGCAAGACCTATTACGCGAAGCTCGCGCGTGGCAAAGTTCTGTTCATCGCGCCGCGCATGATCCCGTACTTCCATGCGATATGGGGTGTGCGCAAATCTGAAGAAGCGCGGCGGTTGAGCAAAAACGCGCGGGCGGTCTTGCACGTGCTCCGTCACGAGTGGGAAATGAGCACCGGTGACCTGCGCGACGAGTCACGGGTGAAGGATCGGACTACGTTCACCAAAGCAATCGACGAACTGCAGCGCGCCATGCTGGTGATACCCAGCGATGTTGTGTATCAACCGACGTTCACCTATATCTGGACGCTTGGCGCAGGACGTTTTCGTGACGCGCTGGTCCGGCGCGTGAACCCGAAGGCGGCGCGCCGGGAGATAGCCCGGTGCTTTCTCGCCGGAGCCGGCATGACGTTCCCGGGCGAGTTGGCGCGTGTCACTGGCGTTCCGCGGCCTGAAGCCGGACTCGGCAATCGTGCGCTGGTCGCGGAAGGCTATGCGACGACGCCGGAACGCGGCGTGTACTGCCTCGTCGACGGCTGCGCGCGATGGGCGACCAGCCCTCTTCGCCCGACGGCGCCGCTGTGATTGCGCCCGCCGCCCCGGGGGGGGCGGCTCAGAATCGTACCCTGACCGGCCGGCTCTGCTCGATGTGGATGGTGTCGATGAACCGGATGCGCGCGGGACGGTTCTGCATGACGAGGGAGCTCGTGCGGATCCCGTCGCCGAAAAACCGCACACCCTTCATCAGCGTGCCATCGGTCACGCCGGTTGCCGCGAAGATGATGTTGGCCCCGGGCGCGAGATCCTGCGCCGTGTAGACCTTCCGCAAATCCGTGATGCCCATCGAGCGGCAGCGTGCTTCGTGCTCTGGCGTGGTCACGATCAATCGGCCGAAAATTTCACCGTTCAGGCAGCGCATCGCCGCTGCCGTCAGCACGCCTTCGGGCGCGCCGCCGGTGCCCATCACCGCATGGACGCCGCTGCCCGCGACGGCTGCCGCAATACCGGCCGAGAGGTCGCCGTCGCTGATCAACCGGATCCGGGCGCCGGTCGCGCGGATGTCTTCGATCAACTGCTGATGGCGCGGGCGATCGAGAACGATGACGACGAGGTCTTCGAGATCGCGTTCGAGCGCGCGGGCGACGGCCCGCAGATTGTCGCTCGCGGGTGCGTCCAGGTCCACGACATCCCTCGCCGCCGGCCCGACGATGAGCTTCTGCATGTAGAGATCCGGGGCATGCAGGAGCCCTCCGCGGTCCGATGCCGCGAGCACCGCGAGGGCATTCGGCGCGCCGGTGGCGCACAGATTGGTGCCCTCCAGGGGGTCGACGGCGATGTCGACCGCGGGCAGCGCGCCGGCGTGGGCCCCGGCGGCCGCGAGGCCCACTTTCTCGCCGATGAACAACATCGGCGCGTCGTCGCGCTCACCTTCCCCGATGACAATCGTGCCGTCGATCGGCACCGTATCCATGCACATGCGCATGGCCTCCACCGCCGCCTGGTCCGACCTGCGCCAGTCGCCGCGGCCCATCGTGCGGGCGCAGGCAATCGCCGCCTGTTCGACGACGCGGAGGAATTCGAGGGAGAGATCGGAATCCATACGGCCAGTCCGGCAGCCTGGTGTGCCGCGGAGCCTGCTGGCTCGCGGCACATCGCATCAAGGACCCTGGGCCTGCGTCAGGCGGCGCCGCGATGCGCGGGTCGCGCCGCCACTCAGTTGGCGCGCAGGAACGCGACGAGATCGGCGACGTCCTGAGCCGTGAGACCCAGCTGGGCGGCGCTCATCATCAGCGACCCCGGCATCCGCCGGCGCGACGCCACGCGGTCCGCGGGGATGATTTGCGAGATGCTGCCCATGCTGCGCATCATCAGGGGATCCCCTTCCTTCATCAGGATGCCCTGGATGGTCTTTCCGTCCTTCGTCTTGAGCTCCATGCCCTCGTAGCCGTGCGCGATCTCCGCGCTCGGACGGACGATGGCTGTCGCGATCACGTCGGCCGACTTCCCCTGCCCCCATCCATCGAGCGTCGGCCCGAGGTCCGAGCCGGTACCTCCGATGGAGTGGCACATGAGGCAGCGGGTGGACGTGTTCTTCCCGCGTCCCGCATCACCGGTGAGGCGGACGATCTCCGCGATCGACAGTTCCGGAAGATCCGGGGCCGGCTGCGGCACGACGACTTCGCGCAGCGTCAGCGTCTCGGGATCGTAAATCCCGGCCGCCTTGAGCGCCGGCCGCAGCCCGTGATCCGCCCAGTCGTTCGACATCCGGTTCAACAGCCACACCGTCGCCGGCTCGCGCAGCGGGCTGTCCGGCGCCGCAAAGGTGAGCATCGCCTTCGACGCCGCGGGATCCTTGATGAAGGCGAGTGTGTCGAGGGCCAGCTTGCGGTCGGCGAGCGACAGCTGTGTGGCGCGCGCCCGCGCGGACACGTCAGCCACCGCGGCGGGCACGTGCAGACGCCACGCCATCCACGTGAACGTGGCGGGCCAGGCGGTCGCGTCGGCCGGCACACCGGGCTCGTGCCGGAGGCGGTCGTAGAGCGCCGGCTCCTTCCCCGTCGCCCCGGTTCCCAGCGCCTCGAGGTAGCTCCGGTCCTTCCCGTCGAAGCCGCGCGCGATGTCGGCCAGGATGTCCAGCGCCTTCGGGTCCGGCTGATCGCGCATCGACAGCGCCACCTCGCGCCGGACGCCGGGGTCCGCGTCGCGCGCGAGGCGCGAGGCGACCGGCATCACGTCGAGGCCGGCGCGCCGCATGGCCCGGTACGCGGCGATCCGGAGCACCGGATCGGTGAACGACTCGGGCGCACCCGCCCGCTGGCGCCCTTCCGGGCCCAGCTGATAGAGGAGGAAGATCGCACGGCCGCGGATATAGGGGCTGGGGTCGTCGAGCAGGGCCGCCACCGGGTTCACGGCCGCCGCGCCACGCGCCTTCAACCCCTCGAAGCCGATAGCCCGCACGTTGATGGCCGGCGACTTGAGCGCCGTGATGAGACCGTCGATCGTCCCGGCGTCGAAGGCCGGGATCTTCGGGACGAACCCTTTCGGCGCGATCCGGTAGATCGCCCCCGACAATGACTCGTCGAGGTCCTGGTGTCCGCCGACCCGCGCGTCGATCCAGTCGCTGACATACAGCGCGCCGTCCGGACCGACGGCGACATCGGACGGCCGGAAGAGCGTCTCGATCGCGGCGCGATTGGCGTTGCCGCCCGTGAAGTCCGATCCGGCATACTGCTGCTTCACGTTCGAGGTGAGGAAGACCTTCCGCGCGAGCGCGAAGCCCGCGCCGTCGCGGGCGGGCTGGTACGAGAAGACTTCGTTGCGCCCGGCGTCCGCGGCGAAGAACGTCCCGGCCCACGACGGTCCGAGGGCCCCGTTCTCGTAGAAGACGTTCCCGGTGGGCGATCCCCCGCCGTAGATGTCTCCGGCCGGCATGATCCCCGGATCCTCCTGGCGCCACTCCGCCACCGGAACCGACTGCCCCGCGCGGCGGTCAGCCTGCCATGTCCGCTGGCCGTCGTTCGACGAGAAGCCGAAGTTCGCATATTCCATCACCCAGCTCACACGGCAGGCCGGGGGATCGTCATTGTCGTTCTGGAAGACGTCGCCGAGCGACGTGATCGACTGCTCGTAGCTGTTGCGGTAGTTGAATCCGATGACCTCCGCGTTGGTGCCATCGGGGTTCATGCGGGCGGTGAAGCCTCCGACGTACACATGCCCGTCGTCGCTCGGCTTCCCCGCGTAGAGTGCCGGGTCGTTCGGAAACTTGAACGGCCCGACGGGATCGGGGCGATACGACCCGAAGATGCGGAACGTCTTTTCCGAGCGGTCCGTGAACATCGCGCCGGTGTTGCCGGCATTGATCAGCCACTTGCCGTCCGGGCCGACGATCACGGAGTGGAGCGAGTGGTCGTGGTTGATGCCCTGGAACCCGTTGAGCAGCACTTCGCGCTTGTCCACGGCCGGATCGAAGCGCCGGTTCCGATCCACGTCGGTGTACACAATCAGGTCCGGCGGCTGCGAGACGACGATCTTGTTGTCGATGACGGCGACGCCGAGGGGCGCGATGAGCGCCGGTTCCTGCACGAAGGTGTGCGTCGTGTCGGCTTTGCCGTCCCCATCGGTGTCCTCCAGCACGACGATGCGATCGCCTTCGGGCTGGCGGGCATGATGCGAGCGATAGCGGACGCCCTCGGCCACCCAGATCCGGCCGTCGCGGTCGATATCGATATTGGTCGGATTGTGCAGCAGGGGAGTGGCGGCCCACAGCGTGACTTCGAACCCATCGGGCACGTGGAAGAGATCGAGCGGAATCTGAACTGGCGGGGGAGCGGCGGCCGGGGGAGCCGGCGCGGGCGCCTGGGCGGCCTGGCCGGGGGGCGGTCCAAAGGCCTGCTGGGGCACACCAGCCACGAGCACGAGTACGAGAATCAGCTGCGAAAAGGCCAGTCGGCGCATAAGTCTCCCATCGGTGAGCTGTGGTCTGTTCCGGGGCCGGCCGACACGGGGCCGCCCGAGCTCACGCGCAACGCGGGTCCCACTTTATACGGATTGCGATACGCGAATCTAGCCATACTGCGTCTGTGTTCGCGCACGGCTCCCATCATCGTCGGACTCCCACCCGGGCGCGCTCTGAAACTTTCTCGTCTGTCGGAACACTACCCCGTTGACGGCATTTGTGACGAGCGATGAAGAGTTGATCGCTGAGATCCGGCAGGGGTCGCGGGCGGCATTCGAAATGCTGTTCGAACGGTACCGCGGGCCGGTCTGGCAGTTCTTTCGGCGCCGGACCAGCAGCCCGGACGTCGCCGAGGAGCTCGCGCAGGACACATTCGTCGCGATCCTGGAAGGGGCCGGCCGATACGCACGCCGTGGCGTGTTCAGGTCGTACCTGTTCGGCATCGCTTACAACGTTCTACTCGCGGACAGGCGCAAGGCGGTCCATCGCACGACAGGCCCGCTCGACATCGAGCCCATCGATCTGGAACCGTTCGACCCGGACCCCGGCATCTGGGTCAGAGACGCGCTGGCGACACTCGACGAGGACGGCCGCGAGATCCTGATGCTGCGCGAGTACGAGCAGCTCTCCTATCAGGAAATCGCGGATGTGCGCGGGACGCCGCTGAACACCGTTCGCACGCACCTGTTCCGCGCCCGCATGGCGCTCAAGGCGGCGCTGGAGACACGGACACCCCACGCAGGCAGGACGACCCATGGCGACCGCTGACGACACTCACTCGCCCGGCCCGGAAGAGATCATGGCGTACCTGGACGGCGAAGGGACCGTCGCCGAGCGCAGCGTGATCGAGATCCACCTCGCGCAGTGCGCGTCGTGCCAGGTCGTCATGGGCGAACAGCGCCGCCTGTCCGACGACGTCCGCGCATGGCGCACGGCACCGGCGCCCCCCTCGCTGCATGCGCCTCCCCTGCCGCACCGTCGCATTGCCGGCATGCGGATCCCTCGCTGGCGCCCGTCCCGTCTCGCAACAGCGGCGCTCGCGGCTGCCGCCGCAGTGGTGCTCGTCGTCGAAGCCAACCTCTGGTTCGGACCGGCGGCCTACATGGCTCGCCAACGCGTGATGACCTTTGAGATGCCAGAGTCAACGGAGTCGGGGACGGCTGCGGACACGGCGGCCGCACAGCCTCTCGACCGGTTGGCGGGGCGGGTGTCGGGCCGCCCCGACCAGGCGCCCAGCCCCTCCGCCCTCGTCGCCGCTCCCGAAACACTCGCCGCCACGGTGCCCCAAGGTCCGCAGGGCCAGAACGGCGCCCGGAAACCGGCCATCGTCCGCACCGCGACCTTGCGGATGGTGGCGAAGGATCTGGGCGCCGTTCGACCGGCGGTGGACGCGATCGTCGCCGCCGCCGGCGGCTTCGCGGACTACATGACCGCGAACTCGGAGCCCGGAGCGCCCCGGACGCTGCACAGCACGCTCCGCGTGCCGTCCGATCGGCTCGCACAGGTCCTGGCCGGGTTGCGCCGCCTGGGCCAGGTCGTCGAGGATACCCAGGGCTCCGAAGACGTGACCGACCAGCGGGTGGATCTCGAGGCCCGGCTTGCCAACGCCCGCTCGACCGAGAGCCGCCTGGCGGACCTGCTCAGGAATCGCACCGCACGGCTGTCCGACGTCCTCGAAGTGGAGCGCGAGCTGGCGCGGGTCCGCCTCGACATCGAGCGTCTGGACGCCGAGAATACGAATATCGGACGCCGCGTGAGCTACGCCACGCTGATTTTGAGCGTCGTGGAGGAACGAAAGGCAGGGCTTGCACCCGGCCGGCTGTCGCTCGCGAGCCGGTTCCGGGTCGCCGCCGCGGATGGTATGGACCTGGCGATGGAGAGCGTCTTCTGGGCCATCCTGACGGCGATGCGCGCGGGGCCGTCCGTGATCCTATGGGTGATCGTCTTCGGCGCCCCCGCGCTCATCGTTCGGCGCGCGTGGCGCGCGAGGATGCGGCGCTCGTTGTAGGCACGGCAGGTGCGTGCCGCCCAGGCGCGCTCACCTCGCTGGCTCTTCTTCCGCCGTTCAGCACGAGACGGACCGCGGGCCATGCCACGAAATGCTTCGGGCAGGCGCAGGTCTGGAACCCAGTGGGTCTCCGCGAGATTGGGGACATGAGACTGCCATGGCCGACATCGCTGATCTGATCGCCACTGCGCTGCCCGCGTCTGTTCGTGTCCATGGGGGCAGCCTGCCCCGCGTGACGGTCGAGAACACGGCCGGGACGGCGGAGATTTACTTCCAGGGCGCCCATGTCACGGCCTGGCATCCGGCCGGATCGCGGGATCCGGTTCTCTGGATGAGCCGACGCGCGATGCTCGAGCCGGGCAAGCCGATTCGCGGAGGGGTGCCGATCTGCTTTCCCTGGTTCGGGGCGCATCCGGCCGACGCGTCCGCGCCGGCGCACGGATTCGCCCGTGTGCGTGAGTGGAGACTCGTAGGGGCGGAGGACGACGCGTCAGGCGGCGTGACGCTCACGATGGAACTGACGGGAGCTGACCTGTCCCCCCATTGGCCGCACAGCTTCCGCGCCAGGCACCGCATCACCATGGGGTCGGCCCTCCGCCTCGAGCTCGACGTGCACAACCCCGGTGATGAGCCGTTCACGTTCGAAGAAGCGCTCCACTCGTACTTCGCCGTCGGGGAGATCCGCGATGCGTCCGTCGAGGGACTGGAGGACGTCGAATACGTGGACAAGGTTGGCGGACTCCGCCGCACCCGCCAGGGGCGCGAGCCCATCCGCTTCACGGGCGAGACGGATCGGATCTACGTGGATACCCGCGCCTCCTGCGTCGTACACGACCCGCGCGGACGGAGGCGCGTCGCGATCAGCAAGACGGGGTCCGACGACACGGTCGTCTGGAATCCCTGGATTGCCAAGGCCCGCGCGATGCCTGACTTCGAAGACGACGAGTGGCCCGGGATGGTGTGTGTGGAGACCGCCAATGTCGGCGGCGGCGCGCGCACGCTCGCGCCGGGCGGCTCACATCCGATGACGGCCGTCATCGAGGTGCGGGACATCGCGCCATAGGCCGTGCCGATGGGGCATACAGGGAAGCGGGCGCAGACAGACCGCCTGCGCCCGCTTTTTTCAGATCATCCGCGCTCGCGTCTAGAAGCCCAGGCGCAAGCCGAAGCGGAACTCGCGTGACTGACCGAGTGCATCCGCGGTCTGTATTCTCAGCACCTTCCCGAAATTCGAGCTGTTGACGTTGCCGTTCGGGTTGTTGAAGTGCGGCGTGTTGGTCACGTTGAACCCTTCCGCCCGGAATTGCAGGTCAAACCGGGGCGTGACCTTGAAGGTGCGGAACAGGCTGGCATCGAGGTTCACCACCCCCGGGCCGCGCATCGTGTTGCGGCCGACGTTGCCGAAACGAACGTCGGTGACCCGCGCAAACGCGGTGGTATCGAACCACGTGCCGTCGCCACCTACCTTGCCGAAGATCTCGACATTCTGCTTGACCTGGTCCGGCGTCTGCTGGTTCCCGGGCATGTTCAGCGAGGAGCCGGACGCTGTCAGATTGAACGGACGGCCCGAGTACGCGGCGAAGAGCCCGTTCAGTTGCCAGCCGCCGAGTATTGCCGCGCGGCTCCCTGTGCTCGCCCACTTCTTCGTGCTGCCGAACGGCAGTTCGTACACGAACCCGAATTGGAAGTTGTGGGGGATGTCGTGGTTTGCCAGCGCACGATTGCGGTAGAACACGCTGGGCGCGTTATACCGGAACTCCGTCCAGTCGGAGTAGGGAGCCTCGTCGATGGCTTTCGAGAAGGTGTACGCGGCCTTGACCAGCAGACCTCCCGAGAAGCGTCGATTGAGGCTGGTCTGCAGCGAGTGGTAGACGCTGTGCGTGCGACCGTCCCACTCCCTGGTGGTGGTGGTCCGTCCGAATTTCTGGAAGAGCGGGCGGCCTTCGTCGCCGGACCCCGGGATCTGCGACGCGTTGACGTCGAGGAAGGCGAAGCCCCTGGTGGACGCCGAGCCGACATATCCAGCCGTCGCCACGAAGTCACCCGGGAACCTGTGCTCGAGGATCATGTTCCACGACTGGATGTAGCCTCGATGCAGTTCCTGATTGGCCACCGGGTAGCCGGTCTCAGCCACCAGCGGCAGCGGAACCCGACCCGTGCTGATGTCGGGGCAGCAGATCGACGGGATCCCGACCGTGGGGCCGAGGGGCGCGTTCGGCACACCCGCCGCCACGTACCCGGGGCTCGTGGTCACGGGCTGGAAGCCGTTGACGCCGTTGAAGACGGCGACCACGGTCAGGGGGAACCATCCGCGCAGCGCCTGCGCGCCCCACGGATGGGAATGGTACGTGATGCCGTACCCGCTGCGAATGACCGTGTTGTCGGTCACCTGGTAGGCGAACCCCAGACGCGGGGCGAACAGCTTCTTGCTGTAGCCCACACCGTTGTCCTGCGGGATGCCTCCCCGTCCACCGACCAGAGCCTCGTTGGTCGTCGGGTCGTACGATTCGATGCCGAGGCCGCCCGAGCGCCGCCTGTTGGGGTACAACTCCCACCGCAACCCCAGGTCGAGCGTCAGCCTCGGCCTCACGCGCCACCGGTCGCGCGCGAACAGCGCGTACTGGTTCTCGAGGCTGTCCATCTTGATGAACTGGCTGCTCTTCCCCGACACCGTGGGCGTGCCGAGCAGGAAACCTGCCAGGGCGTTCCAGTCGTTCTCGAACGACGGCGCGCCCCCCTTGAAACCCACGGACGCATCAAGCGCGTCGGGATTGAGTGCCGTCACACCGGGATCGAAATAGAACGCCCCACGCGGCCCTTCTCCCAGCTCCGGCTGCCAGTGGTTCATCAGGTGATGGACGAAGTCGAATCCGAACCGCACGTCGTGCGTGCCCCTCATCCAGCTGGCATTCGTGTTGAACGTATAGGACTGGTCGTTGCGGAACAACGGATTCCAGCCTTCCGGATTCCCCAGCGCCGAATAGCCGCCGATGTAGAACGGCGGCATGCCGCTTTCCCGCGGGTCGGGGCCGTTGGTGCCGGGAAGTCCCAGCACCTTCGATCCGAAGTTGGTGCCGAGGTCGGGTGGAGTGACGTCCTGTCCGAACCGCGTCCAGCCCAGCGTCCCGTCGATCAGGAAATTGGGCGTGACGGTGTATGTGTGGCCCATCCCCCCGATCTGCACCAGCGTGTGGCCGGCGCCGAGGCCGCCCCCGCACAGGCAGTCGCCTCCGGCTTCGCCCAGGCTGAACGCACCCTTCACGAGGGCGTCCATCACGCTGTACTTGAACCACATCTGGTGCCGCTCGTTCCGGTTCCAGTTGATCTTGGCATCGACGTTGTTGCGGTTCAGCGGCTGGTTCCCGGAATTGAAGAAGTTGTCGCTGTCGCCACTGAGGTTCGGCATGGGAACCAGGCTCAACAGCTTCTGCGTCGGGCCGTTGAGACGCGACTGCGGGATGACGTTGATCCGGCCGCCGCTCGAAAAGACGGAGCGGCCCGTGCCATCCAGGTTGCCGGAGAACGGATCGAAGACCATCCCTTCTCTGAGCGGCGTGGTGCCACCCTCGGTCGTGGGAACCAGAATCGGGCTGCCGGCGGCGCTCAGGATGTTCGCCCCCAGCGTCCGGCTGAAATTGCCGGTGCGGAAGTCAGGGGTCGGGAGCGAGGACCTCAGGGCATGGTTGACGCTTTCGAACGTGCCTTCCCAGTCGGTGAAGAAAAACAACTTGTTCCGCTTGATCGGGCCGCCGAGGCTGCCGCCGTCGATGTTGCGGTGGCCTTTCGGCTTCTCTTTGACGCCGGCGCGATTTTCATCCCAGTGGAAGGTCCGGAGGGCGCTGTCGTCGTGCATACCGAAGGCGCTGCCGCGGAATTCGTTCGTCCCCGCTTTCGTGACGACGGTGACGGCGGCGCCGCCGGTCATCCCCTGTTCGGCATCGAAGCTGTTGGTCGAGACGCTGACCTGCTGGATGCTCTCCACCGGCGGCACGTACGCGGCGTGATGCGGCATGGTCACCAGGATGTCGGCCGACCCGTCCACGCGGGTGTTGTTGGCCCCGCGCTCCTGCCCGTTGACGTTGGACGACAGGGCGCGTCCTGGCGTGTCGGTGACGGCGTTCTGGTAGCGCGCCGGCGTCGCGCCGGGCACGAGATTGATGAGGCTCTGGAAGTTCCGGTAGCCGGAGAGGGGCAGGTTCTCGATTGCCCGCGTATCCAGGTTCACGCTGACGTCGGACTTCGTCGTCTGAAGCGAAGCCGTCGCGGCTTCGACCGTCACCTGTTCAGTCACGGCGCCGATCTGGACGACGGCGTTGATGCGCGTCACCGCATTGATCGGCACGTTGATGTGTGTCTGCTTATAGGGTTTGAATCCGCCGGCGCTGACCGAGAGGTCGTACGTGCCCTCGGGCAGGTTGGGAATCGAGTAGTACCCCTCGTTGTCGGTCTTCGCTTCACGCGACAACCCGGTTGACGTGTTCGTCACCGTCACCTGTGCCTTGGGGACGACGGCGCCGCTCTCGTCCGTCAGGGTGCCGACGATCGATCCGTAGAGCACCTGGGCGGACGCGGTGGCTGCCCAGGTCATGAGCATCAGGCCCAGGACCAGGCAGTGGATGGCTTTCGCGGGACGTACCGGTATCGCGAGTGTCACGTGTGTACCTCCAGTCGCAGTTACCGCATGTTAGACAGGGTCAGTGCGGCGTCAAGCGTCATGTTTGTAGCACACTCCAGCCAAAGGTTCGTCGAGAGGACGGCCGGCCACCCGGCGGCGAAGGGATGCGGCAGCGCCCGGGATCGGGCATAATCACGCATCATCGGAACCGGACACTGACCAGTCCCGGAGTCTCTTTTCTGATCCCGGACGATTTGGCCGAGAGGACTAGCGATGGCTCGCAAGGATGACGAACCCGGCGGGTTTGCGGTAACGCGGCGAGATTTTCTGAAGTCGGCGGGAGTCGTCAGCGCCGTCACGGCCGCGGCCACGCCGGAGGTCGACGCCCAGATCGCCGCCGGCACGGCGGCCCTCGGTCCCGGCGAAGTGCCGGTCCGGCTGATGGTCAACGGCACGCGCCTGGACCTGATGCTGGAGCCGCGGGTCACGCTCCTCGATGCGCTGCGGATGCGCGCCGACCAGACCGGCAACAAGCGCGTCTGCGATCGGGGGACGTGCGGCGCGTGCACGATGATCGTGGACGGCCGCGCGGTCTACGCCTGTTCGACGCTCGCGATCGAAGTCCAGGGGAAAGAGATCCGCAACATCGACGGCCTGGCGAACGGCGCGACGCTCCATCCGGTGCAGCAGGCGTTCTGTGACAAGGATGCGCTGATGTGCGGGTTCTGCACGCCGGGGTTCATCATGGCGAGCGTCGCGCTCCTCGAAAAGAATCCCGCCCCGAGTCCGGACGAGATCCGCCGCGGGCTCGACGGCAACATCTGCCGGTGCGGGACGTTCTCCCGCATTTTCGAAGCGGTCTCCAGCGTGAAGGGGGTGGCGCGTGGCTGACCCGAAAGATCTCGCGGCGCAGGGTGGTCGCGGCGGTCCGGCACAGCCTCCCCCGCCGCCCGCGGATCCCAAGTACGCGTGGCCGCAGCCGCAAACGGTGCTCGGCACGCCGGTCAAGCGCCTCGACGGCCCCGAGAAGGTCACGGGGCGGGCGAAGTACACCTTCGACATCAAGCGGCCCGGCATGCTGTACGGCCGCATCGTCCGCTCGCCCCACCCCCACGCGCGCATCGTCTCCATTGACCTGTCGGCCGCCCAGCGGGCCCCCGGCGTGAAGGCCGCCATCCTGTGGCGCGATCCCGCGAACGCGGAGCGCAACACCGTGATGTACCAGGGCGACGAGATCGCGGCGGTCGCCGCGGACACGGAGGAACGCGCGATCGACGCGGCGCGGCTCATCACGATCGAGTACGACGTGCTGCCGCACCTGACACTGGTCGATCAGGCGATCTCGGGCACCGCGCCGGCCGTCTTCACCGGCGGCAACGTCAAGCAGGGGGCCGCGCAGGAGACCGGCGATCTGGCCGCCGGCTTCAAGCAGGCGGCGCACATCGTCGAAGAGACGTACGCGACGCACGTGATCACCCACGTCTGCCTCGAATCGCACGGCGCCGTGTGCGAATGGGACGGCGATCACCTGACCGCGTGGGTGTCGACCCAGGGCATCAGCGCGGCGCGCGAGGGCTTTGCGAGCGGCCTGAACATCCCGTCCGCCAACGTGCGGGTGATCACGCAGTACATGGGGGGCGGCTTCGGCAGCAAGATGGCGCCGGACGCGCAGGGTCTGATTTGCGCGCGCCTCGCCAGGGAAGCCAAGGCACCCGTCAAGCTGATGCTGGACCGCAAGGAGGAACATCTCGCGACAGGCAACCGCCCATCGGCCGCGGCGCGCGTCAAGGCCGGCGTGAGCGCGGACGGCATGCTGACGGCGTTCGACGCGGAATCCTGGGGGACCGGCGGCGCCGGTGCGGCCGCGGGCTTTCCACTCCCCTACATCTATCAGTTCCCCAATCGCCGTCGCACGCACAGGGACGTCTACATCAACACCGGTCAGCAGCGCCCGATGCGCGCGCCGGGACACCCGCAGGGATCCTTCATCACCGAAGTGCTGATGGAGGAGCTCGCCGACCGCGTGAAGATGGACCCCGTCGAGTTCCGGATCAAGAACCTGCCGCCCGAGGCGCCTAACGCCATGTGGCGCCCGTATCTGCGTCGGGGCGCGCAGGAATTCGGCTGGGACAAGCGGCATCCGACGGGGGATTCGACGCCCGGGCCGATCAAGACCGGCATGGGCGTCGCCATCAACACCTGGGGCGGCGGCGGACGCGGCCCCTCGCAGGCGCGCTGCGAAATCTCATCGGACGGCCTGGTCGTCGTCCGCGTCGGAACCCAGGACCTCGGCACCGGCACGCGCACGATGATCGCGGTGATTGCCGCCGACACGTTCGGCCTGCCGGCCGGTGCCATCCGCCCCGAAATCGGCGACACGATGTACCCGATCAGCGGGGCCTCGGGCGGGAGCACGACCGCCGCGGCCGTGAGCCCGGCCGTCCGGATCGCGACCGTCAACGCGCTCGACGCGCTGAAAGAGAAAGTCGGCCCCACGCTGGGCGTGGACGTCGCCACGCTCGTCGCATCGGGCGGGAGGATCCACGTTCGCGACAACCCGGGCAAGGGTCTGTCGTGGGCCGACGCGTGCAAGCTGCTCGCGACGCAGCCGATCTCCGTCGAGGGGAACTGGCAGCCGGGGCTGTCGTCGGTGACGACGTCCGGGGTGCAATTCGCCGAAGTGACGGTGGACGTCGAAACGGGGATCGTCAAGGTGACGCGCGTGCTGGCGATCCAGGACTGCGGCCTCATCGTCAGCCGGCTCACGGCCGAGAGCCAGGTCTACGGCGGCATCATCGGATCGATGAACTTCGCGCTCTTCGAGGATCGCATCCTCGATCGGAACACCGGGCAGATGGTGAACCCCAACATGGAGTGGTACCTGCTCGCCGGCATGTCGGACGTGCCGAAGATCGACGTGCGCCTCGTCGATCAGCCGGAGCGCGGGGTTGTCGGCATCGGCGAGCCGCCGACGGTCCCGACGGCCGCAGCCATCACGAATGCGGTGCGGAATGCGATCGGAGTGACGGTGCGCAGCCTGCCGCTGACGCCGGCGAAAATCCTGCAGACGCTGTCGCAGCGCCGGGCATAGCGAGGAGGACTGCCGTGAAAGCGTTTTCGTACGTCAATCCGAAGAACGAGAAAGAGGCGGTCGGCGCGCTCAGCAGCGAGCCCGGGAAGGTGATGCCAATCGGGGGCGGGCAGGACCTGCTCGCGCGGATGAAGGATTACATCTCGCAGCCGGATCGGATCGTCAACGTCAAGGGCGCGCTGGAAGCAAGCGTCACGCCTGCCCCCGGCGGCGGCCTGCGGATCGGCGCGGCGATGAAGGTGGCGGACCTGGCCGCGCACGCCCAGGTGGCCAAGCTGTATCCGGCGATCGCGCTGCCGCGATGGCCGTCGGCACGCCGCAGATCCGCAACCAGGGGACCGTCGGAGGGAACCTCAACCAGCGGCCGCGATGCTGGTACTACCGCAACGAAGAGTTCGTCTGTTTCAAGAAGGGCGGGAACCAGTGCTTCTCTCCGGCAGGCGAGAACCAGTTCCATGCGATTTTCGGCAGCGGGCCGACCTTCATCGTGCATCCCTCGAGCCTTGCGGTTCCGTCGGTCGCCTACGACGCGACCTTCAGACTCGCGGGCCCGAAAGGTGAGCGGCTGGTGCGGGCGGCAGACTACTTCACGATGCCGACGCTGCAGAACGTCCGCGTCGAGAACGTGCTCGCACCGGACGAGCTCCTGACGCACGTCATCCTGCCGCCTCCCGGGCCGGTCAAGAGCGGACACTATGAGGTGCGCTACAAGGAGTCGCACGACTGGCCGATTGCGTTCGCGACGGTGGTGCTGGCGATGGACGGCGAGACCGTGCGCACGGCGCGCGTCGTCATGGGCGCCGTGGCCCCGGTGCCGTGGCGCTCGAAGGCCGCCGAGGCGGCGCTGGCCGGGAAGCGCCTGACTGAAGAGACGGCTGCCGCGGCAGCCGACGCGGCGGTGCGCGATGCCCGCCCGCTCAGCCAGAACGCGTACAAAGTTCAGGTGGCCAGGACCGCCGTCAAACGGGCGATCCTGCATGCCGGCGGATTCACGACAGTCTGAAGTGGAGCGAGCGCCATGGAATCGCTGACAACTCCGAAGATTACCGTCGGGCTGCACTGCCTGCGCCTGCGCACGAAAAGCATGTATGTGGCATCTATAGTGGATCCCGCCGAGGCCACGTTTTATGATGCTTATGAGAGCGCCGCGTACTGGTGCGTGGATACCCAGAGCGGTTTCGGCCCGGATGGCCAGCCGGTCCGCCCCGACGTGTGTCGCGGCGGCCGGAGTTGCTGCAGGTTGTAAGGAAAGGGATGCTGCCATGAGACGAGTAATACTGACGGCGGCGATGGCGGGCCTGATGGCCTCGCGTGTGCTCGGTGCGGGCGGCGGCTCGATCTCCGGCACCTATGTCGAAGCGCGCACGGCCGAAGTGTTCGCCGGCGGCTGCATCATGAACGGCGAGGCGGTCACGACGGGCCGCGAGGCGCTGCTGGCCTGGAAGGTGACGCGCGGCAGCTTCGACGGCGTCGCCCTGAACGGTCTCGCGGTCGTCGCCGCGGTTGCGGGCGACACCAACCTCGGCATCCGGGAGTTCGGCGGCGAAACGGCGCAGACGCGCACGGCGCTGTTCGTGGACGAGCGCGCGACGCCCGCCCAGCGTGCCGCCCTGGTCTCAATGGCGCGGCAGTACTCGAAGGGGGTCCTCGCAGACGTCGTGGAGCTCACGCCGACGGCCATCCAGTTCGTCGACGACGGCCCCGCGATCAGGGTGTCGGCGAAATCCCTCCGCCTGAGCGTCGAGAAGGCCATGCATCACGACCCGACGTGCGGCGGCAAGCAGTGGTTCCACCCCCTCGCCGTCGTCGACGGCGCCGCCATGGGCACGACCGACGAGAACGCGTTCAGCGGTACCGCGCTCGGGACGAAGTGGAGCGATCCGAACAAGCGCTCCTCGTTCTTCGGTACGTTCTCGTACTAGTCTGCCGGCCGCGCCCGACTCGCGCCCTTCGCCCGGCGTTTCGGGGGTGGCTGGAACCGCGGTGAGGTGGCGATCATGACCTCCGTCGACTTGATGATCGCCATCGCATCGTCCCCGCGACGCAGGCGAAGCTGGCGGACCGCGTCGGCTGTAATCACCGCCGTCAACGACTGATCCCCCACCCGCAGCCGAACCTGGGCGAGCAGCCCATCGATCCGGACCTCCTCGATGAATCCGTCCAGGCGGTTGCGAGCGCTCAAGCCCCCGATGGGCGCGTCAGGCCCCGCGGCCTCGCCGCGCGGCCGGCCCTCGGGCTGGTGCCGCGCAAGGAGGCGATCGATCTCGGCTTCTGAGACGCGGTGGTGGCCGCCGTCCGTGCGTGTCGTGCGCACGCGTCCGGCGTGGACCCATCGCTTCAGCGTCGAGTACCCGACGCCCAGACGATTCGCGGCCGCTCGCATCGTGACAAGTGCCATAACGACTCCCCCTGCTGAACGCGAATGACGGTCATCGTACCAAGAAACCGACAAATAATGAATCGATTTGGTACGGATTGAGCCGGTTTGAGTATCGGCTCGGTCTGATCTACAGTTTTTGACATTCGCCAGGGGAGGCTGATGGCAGGATGTCGAGACTGGTGGTGGGTGACCGTGGCGGTCCTCGCCGCCCTGGCGCCCGAACAGGCGGTTCTGGCGCAGGTTGGGTCCGCGGCGCTCGCGGGCGTGGTGGTGGACCAGGCGGGAGCCGGTGTGCCGGGCGCCACGATTACCGCGATTGCCGTCGGCACCAACGGCTCACGCACGGCGATTGCCGGCCACGACGGCGGGTACGCCGTTCCGGGACTTGCTCCCGGCGCTTATCAGGTGCGCGTCGAGTCAACCGGATTCCGCCGCCTGATTCGCGACGGTGTTCGACTCGAGACGGGCGAGACGGTTCGGTTGGACCTGCGGCTGGAGGTCGGGTCGGTCGCCGAAGCCGTCACCGTCTCGGCTGATGCGCCGCTGCTCCGGGGCGAAACCTCGGGGCTTGGACAGGTCATCGACGACCGCAGGATCGTGGCCTTGCCGCTCAACGGGAGGAACTTCATCACGCTCGCCAGCCTCGCCCCAGGCGTGGCGTTGCCGCCCCCACCCGCGGCGCCGCTGCCTCGCATCAACGGCGGACGGCCTCGCACCAACGAATACCTGTTCGACGGCATCTCGGTGCTGCAGCCCGAGCCCGGGCAGGTCGCGTTCTTCCCGAACGTCGACGCCATCCAGGACTTCAAGATCGAAAGCAACAGCCCCCCCGCCGAGTTCGGGCGGTTCAACGGCGGAGTGGTCAACCTGACGATGAAGGCGGGCAGCAACGCGTTTCGGGGCAGCCTGTTCGAGTTCTTCAGGAACGAGGCCCTGAACGCGCGGAACTTCTTCGCCTCGCGCAATCCCATCAAGCCAGAGTTCCGCCGCAACCAGTTCGGTGGCGTGCTCGGCGGCCCGATCCGGCGCGACCGGACGTTCTTCTTCGTCGACTATCAGGGGCAGCGGCAGACGATCGGGCGCACGATCATCTCCACCGTACCGACACTGCTCCAGCGACAGGGGGTATTCGTGGAAGCGATCGCGGGCCGCGTGCCTGTCATCTACGATCCGGCCACGACCATGGCTGCGGCGACGGGTGTCGTGAGCCGCAGTCCCTTCCCTCTCAACACGATTCCGGTTGACCGGATGGATCCGGTCGCCCGCGCACTGGCCGGGCGCTACCCCCGGCCAACGAGCCAAGGGACCGCCAATAACTACAGGCGGGTGGGCAATGAACCCGTCGATCAGGATCTGTTCAGTCTGCGCGGCGATCACCGGCTTTCCGCCAACCGGGACAGGGTCTTCGCGCGCCTCACCCGATTCCGGGAGGAGTTCGTCCCGGTGCCGCCGCTTCCTGACGGCAGCGGGCTCACGACAGGAACGCTCGGCCCGCAGGACACCACCTCCTGGTCGTTCGCGTCCGGCTATCAGCGGACGCTTTCGGCGCATGTCGTGAATGAGCTGCGCATCGGCGACACGAGGCGCAGCGTCGCGCGGACGGCGGCACAGCTGGAGGCCGCGGCGTCGACCAGCCTGGGGATTCCCGGCATTCCCTCGAATGCCCGATTCCCTGCGACGCTGCCTACGTTTCTGATCGGCGGGTATCAGCAGCTCGGGTCGCCGCCCGGCACGGCTTCGGACTTCGGCACGGCTGTCACCGAGGTTGCCGACTCCCTGACGTGGGTCAGGAGCCGGCACACAGTCAAGACAGGCGCGGACCTGCGCTGGGAGCGCCTGAACGTCCTTCAGCCGCCTTCACCCACCGGGGCCTTCACGTTCAGCAACCTCTTCACCAATCAGCCGGCGGACGCCGCGACGGCCGCCAGCAGCGGCACGCCGCTCGCCAGCTTTCTGCTCGGCCAGGTTCAGCAGTTCTCGATAGATTTGCAGCATGAGCAGATCAGAAACCGCGCGCACGTTCAGGAGTATTTCATCCAGGACGACTGGCGCTGGTCGAACCGGGTCACGGTCAACGCGGGCGTGCGCTACACGCTGAACTTTCCCTCGACCGAAGAGCACGACCAGGTGGCCGTGTTCAACCTGCGCACGCAGCAGCTCGATTATCTCGGACGCGGCGGTCAGCCGCGCGCGGCCCGAGAGCTTCACAAGCTCGATTTCGGGCCCCGCCTGGGTGTCGTCGGACGCATCACGGACAGGACCGTGGTGCGCACCGGTTATGCCATGGTCTGGATCGAGATGGCGGGGATCACCACCCCGTTCACGACGCCGGTCTTTCCGTTCCTGCAGACGGTATCGCAGCGCACACTCGACGGCATCACGCCGGCGTTCGTCCTGGCAGCGGGACCCAGCGTCGAGCCGGTTCCTCTCACGCCGACCGCCGGCCTCGGACAAGGTGTGTTCGCGGTGGACCACGACCTGGGCTCGGGCTATGTCCAGCAGTGGAACGCGTCGCTCCAGCGGGAGCTCACGCCGAACCTCGCGGTGGAAGTAGCGTATGTCGGCTCGAAGATCACGCACGTCGGCCTGCCCGACACGAACCTGAACCAGCTCACGGCCGGGCAGCTGGCGCAGGGCGCCTCGCTGCTGCAACGCGTGCCCAACCCGTACTTCGGCAGCATCCCACGGTCGTCGTCTTTGGGCGACCCCACCATTCCGATCGCGCAGCTGCTGAAGCCGTACCCGCAGTACACGACGGTCAGTCAGTACCGCAACAACGTGGGCACCACGCTCTATCACGGCATCGACGCCAAGGTGGAGCAACGGTTCTCCGGCGGCCTGTCGTACCTCGTCAGCTACACCCGGTCAAAGCTGGTGGACGATGCGTCGTCCGTCTTCGACGCGTCGATTCTCACGGGCCCGGTGACCAGCTTCCCGGTGGCGGACAGCTTCAATCGCCGGCTGGAGCGGGACTACTCGACGGGGGACATTCCGCATGTGTTCGTCGCATCGGCCGTCTGGGAAGTTCCGTCCGGGTCGCACGGGCGCAACCGGGCAAGCCGCACGCTGGGGGCGCTCGTCAATGGCTGGACGCTGACCGGCTTGCTCACGCTGCAATCAGGCTCTCCACTTGCCATCACGCAGACGACCAACAACAACGGGTTCGCCGGGTTCGGTACGCAGCGGCCCAACCTGGTCGCGAATCCGACACTGCCAGCCGCGGAGCGGTCTGTGAGCCGCTGGTTCGACACGAAGGCGTTCGAGACGTCGCCCCAGTTCACGATCGGGACGAGCCCGCGCAACCCGGTGCGCGGGCCTGGCTATCGCAACCTGGACATCGCGCTGATCCGCCGCGTGCCGCTGCGCTCGAATAAAAACCTGGAAATCCGCACGGAGGTCTTCAACCTCACCAACACTCCGGCATTCGGGCCGCCCAATACCATCCTCGGCTCAGCGGCATTCGGCACCATCGCGTCGGCGGGCGATCCGCGCGTGGTCCAGCTCGCGGTGAGGTTCGTCTATTGACGGACGACCGCGGGCTGTGCCGGTCGCGACCGCTCTATCTTTCGCGGCGGCGGACCGAGCTGACTGTCGTCGCCGTCAGGCGCCGTGCTCACCAACCCGGTAGTACGTCAGCACCCGCCGGACGGTCTGGCCCTGGACGATGATGGAGAACACGACCACGGCGTAGGTGCAGGCGAGCAGGATCTCGCGGCCGGGGAACGTCGGCAGCGACAGCGCCATCGCGACCGACAGGCCCCCTCGGAGCCCGCTCCAGGTCAGGATCGGCACGAGGCCGCGCACCAGGCGTCCGCGGACGCTCATCACAGCTACCGGCGCCGCGACCGAGATGAGCCGCGCCAGCAGCGTGACGGGAATCGCGACGAGGCCGGCGCCGATGGTCTGGGCGCCACGCGGCATCGCCAGCACCTGGAGCCCGAGCAGCAGGAAGAGCACCGCGTTGAGAATCTCGTCGATCATGCTCCAGAACGCATCCACGTGCTCCCTCGTGCGATCGCTCATCGCGAATTGCCGTCCGGGATTCCCGATGAGCAGCCCGGCGACGACGACCGCGATGGGACCCGACACATGGATCCAGAACGCCAGCGAGTACACGAACATGGCAAGCGCGAGCGTGATGAGCAGTTCCAGAGAATGATCGTTGATGCTCTTGAGCGCACGATAGCCCACAGACCCGAGCGCGAGGCCCAGTGCCACGCCTCCGATCACCTCGCGCGCGAAAAACGTCAGCACACCCGCCGCACCGGGCGGCATGTGACCGGACGGCGACAACCCGGCGATCGACACCATCGCGAAGAACACGACCACGCCAATCCCGTCGTTGAAGAGGGATTCGCCGGCAATCTGCGACTCCAGACCGCGCGGCGCCCGCAGTTCCTTCAGCAGGCCCATCACGGCAATGGGATCTGTCGGCGAAATGAGCGCGCCGAATGTCAGGCACACCGCGAGGGGGAGGTGCAGCCCCAGCCTCGAGAAGATCCACCAGGTGGCGACGCCGACAATCGCCGTGGACAGCAGGACGCCGACAGTCGCCAGACTGCCGATCGTCCACTTGTTTTCAAGAAGGCCTTCGAGATCGACGTGCAGCGCCCCCGCAAAGAGCAGGAACGACAGCATCCCGTGCATCAGGGTTTGGTTGAAGTCGATCTGTCCGAGGAACGCCGCGGCGACCTCCTCGAGCCTCAGCGCAGGGAAGGCACGATCGACGGCAAGGAGCATCAAGGAGCTCGCCAGCGAGACCGTGAGCGTCCCGGTCGTCGCGGGAAGCCTGAGCACGCGATGATTGATGTAGCCGAAGCCGGCGGCGATGGCCGCGAGGACGGCCGCGATGTCGAACCCGTTCATGGACCTGCCATCGTATGCTGTTTGCGGTGATCACCCCGTCGGACGGGCGCATCTCCGCTTCAGGCGTGGACGATCAGGCGTGGAAGGGCTCGCCGTTCACTCCGTTCTGAGTGCTCTGAGAGGGGAAATCGCCGCCGCGCGGCGCGCCGGGATGATCGCGGCGAAGAAAGCACAGGTCGCCAGCGAAAGCGTCGCCACCGCGAGCGCGACGGGATCCCAGAACGACAGGCCGTACAGCTGCGCCGAGAGGAGTCGGCCAGCGGCCATCGCCAGCGGCACTCCGAGCACAAGGCCCGCCGCCACGCGCCTGAACGCGCCGCGCAGCACGAGCTCCACCACGTTGGCCCGATCGGCCCCCAGCGCCATGCGAATGCCGATTTCGTTGGTCCGCTGCGCAACGGTGTAGGCCGTGACGCCGTAGAGCCCGACCGCGGCGAGCAGGAGCGCGACACCCCCGAACAGCCCGGCAAGACTGGCGACGGCCCGCTCCTGGTCGAACGAGTAGCTCACCTGCTGCTGCATCGTCCTCACGCTCGTCATCGTGAGGTTCGGATCGACGTCCGCGAGCGCTCTCGTCAGGACGGGTTCGAGCGCTCCGGGCGTCAGGTCCGTCTTCAGCATGATCCCCCGGATGAAATGCGACTGCAGCTCGATCCTGCTCATCAGGTCGTTCGTGTACTCGACTGTCTGTGCGAGGGGCACGAAGAACATCGCACGCGCCGGGCGACTGAGTCCCCAGCCGGCGAATTTCGCGTCGCGCACCACGCCGACGATACGGAGGGTTCCGGCGTTCTCGGGCAGATCCATGCCGAAGTGCTGATCGAGCGGATCCTCGCCTGGCTTGAAGAAGCGCTTGACGAATGCCTCGTTCACCACCGCCACTGGCGGCGATTGCTCGTTGTCGGCCGGCGTGAACGCGCGGCCGCGGAGCACCGCGATGCCGAAGTTCTGGAGATACGAGGCGCTGACGCGATCCCATGAGGCACCCGCCTCCTCGCTCATCTTCGGCGCGGGATGGCCCGCCACCAGGATCAGCTCGCCCCAGTTGTCGGTCAGCGGGTTGTAGAGGGTGAGCCCGGATCCCCCGACTCCCGGCAGACGGTCGAGACGTTCTTCGAGCTGCCGGTACATCGCCGTCAGCTTCGCCGGTGTGTACGTGGCAGGGGGCCGGTTCAGTGCGACGACGACACGGCCCTGGACCGCGTAGCCGAAGTCCTGCCGCTCGAGCTTGTTGAGGCTGCGCGCCAGCATCATCGCGCCGGCGACGAGCACGACCGACAGCGTGGCCTGAAGGATCAGCAGCGCCTTCCTCGCGACCGACGAATGATCGCTCGTGCTGCGACCAGAGCCGCGGAGCGCGTCGGCCGGGTTCGTCCGCGTGGCAACCCACGCGGGCGCCGCGCCGAAAATGATCCCCGTCAGGAGCGCCAGGCCGAAGGCGAAGCCGAGCACCATCAGGGATGGCCTGGTGCTGATCGGCAGGAACTCGGAGCTGCGGAACGCCAGGGCGAGGAGGAGCCGGGCGGCGGCACCGGCGACCACGAGACCGGCGAGGCCCCCCGCGACGGCGAGCAGCACGCTCTCGACCAGTGCCTGCATCACGATCTGGCCTGCCGTCGCGCCGAGCGCGAGGCGAACCGCGGTCTGCCCGCGCCGCGCGACCGCGCGGGCGAGCAGCAGGTTCGCGACGTTGGCGCACGCGATGAGCAGCACCAGGCCGCACACCGCCAGGAGAATCCGGAGGCTCTGTCCGTATTCCTCCTTCATCACGCCGACGCCGGCGCCTGCCGGGACCACGTTGATGGTCTGCTTCGGCAGCATGCGGATGATGTCGGGCATCCAGTTCGCGGGATACCCGGAATCGTGCTCGATCCATTGCCGGAGCACGCCGGTGAGCCGCGGGGCCATGCCGGCCGTGGACGCCCCGGGCCTCAGCCGCCCGATGACGCGAAGCCATGCCGAAACTGGCTGACGAAGCAGGGCCCCGCCGCCGTCGATGAGCGGCTCCTGCTGCAGCGGGATCCAGAGATCCGGGGGATCGCTCCCGAGTGTGTCCCCGAAGAATCCCGGCGGCGCGACCCCGACAACGGTGAACGGATGCCCGTCGATGACGAACGCGGACCCGACGACCGACGGGTCGCCCCCGTACGCCCCCTGCCAGGCGTGATGGCTGATGACCGCGACGGGAGGCGCCGACGGCTGGTCGTCGCTGTCCACGAAAACGCGGCCGCCGAGGGCGCCCACGCCGAGCGTCTGGAAGTAATTCCCTGTCACGTATTCGGCGCGCAGCGGTCTCGCCGCCTTGTCCACCCCTTCACGCCGCGCGCTCAGCCGCGCGCCGCCGGCCTGGAAGGCGGTCACCTGTTCGAACTCCGGAGTCTCGGCCTTGAGCCGCTCGAACAACGGGAAGGAGAACAGCCCCCAGCGTTCCTGCGGACCCCCTTGCACACAGCAGTCCGCGCCGTCGCCGATCCGGTAGAGCCGCGCCGGGTCCGACACCGGCAGCGAGCGAAGCATCACGGCGTGGATGAGGGTGAAAATGGCGGTCGTCCCGCCGATGCCGAGCGCGAGCGTCAGCACGGCAGCACCCGTGAACACCGGCGACTGACGGAACTGCCGCACCGCGTACCGCAGACTCCGGAGTACGTTTCGCATGAGCAACCTGTTGCGTCGGTTGACGGGCCCGTCGGAACAGTCCGCGGGCGCTCTCGCAGGGACGCGTTGGACTTAGACGAGAGCGGGGGCTGGACTGTTTATCCAATCTGCGGCGCGGCGGCACGTGCCCCGGGCACGGTAAGATCTGGCGTCGGTGAACTCGACATCTTTTGAATGAGGGGTCTGTATGGAACAGCGGCGGTTCGGCAGTTCGGGCTTGAGCACCTCGGTGCTGAGCTTCGGAACCATGACGATTGGCGGCCGGGATCGGTTCGGAAAAATGGGCAATCTCGGCGTCAGCGAGACGTCACGGATTCTCGACGTCTGCCGCGACGCGGGCGTCACGACCATCGACACGGCGGACGTGTACTCCTTCGGCGCCGCGGAGGAGATCCTGGGCGAAGCGCTGCAGGGACGGCGCGATGAGTTCGTGCTCGTCACGAAGGGATTCATGCGGCTCGGAACCGGCGCGCACGACGTCGGCCTGTCCCGCAAACACCTGATCCAGGCGTGCGAGGCCAGCCTGCGGCGTCTGCGGACCGACTACATCGATCTCTATCTCGGGCATCAGCCTGACATGACGGTTTCCGTCGAGGAGACCATGCGGGCGTTCGACGACCTGGTCGCGCAGGGAAAAGTGCGTTACGTGGGCTGTTCGAACAACTCGGCGTGGCAGGTCATGAAGGCGCTCGCGGCGTCCGACCGGCTGGGGCTGACGCGGTACGTCTGCCAGCAGGTGAACTACAACCTGATCGCGCGCGACGTGGAACACGAGATCATTCCGCTGGGTCTCGATCAGTCGGTCGGGCTCATGGCCTGGAGCCCTCTGCACGCCGGCCTGCTCAGCGGCAAGTTCCGCCGCGACGTCCGGCCGACGGTGAGCCGGCTCAACGATCTCGAAGTGCCGGGCACCGTCGACTTCGAACGCGTCTACCGCATCGTCGACACGCTCTCCGCGATCGCGCGCGCGCGTGACGTCACCGCCGCACAGGTTGCCCTCAACTGGGTCATGCACAAGCCCGGTGTGGACACCGTGATCGTCGGCGCGCGCGACGAGACGCAGCTTCGCGACAACCTCGCCGCTGCCGGATGGCGCCTGTCACCGGAGGAGATGACGGCGCTCGACGAGGTGAGCGCGCTGCCCGAGCCTTACCCCATGTGGCACCAGCACAAGTTCGGCATCGAGCGGAATCCACGGCTGCCTGGGAGCAGGGCGTAACGTGCAACGTGCAACGTGCAACGTGCAACACGTTCGACGTTCAACGTGCACCGTTCAACGTGCAAGGTGCAACGTTCAACGTTCGACGTTCAACGTGCAACGTGCACCGTTCAACGTGCAAGGTGCAACGTTCAACGTTCAACGTGCGGCGAGGCTGTGCTACGCGCGGGTGTCGGTGGCGAACGCACGGTCCACGCGCGGGCCGAGGCGGCGGCCGCCGCCCAGATTGCCGGTGAGCCAGAGCACGAGCAGAATGAGCAGAATCAACCCGAGGGCGCCTCCCCCGAAATGCGGTCCCCTCCATCCGGAGCGACGGCCGTAGTACCCCCCTCCTCCACCGAGCAGCAGCACGAGCACGATGATGACGATAATCAGGGTGGTTGAATCCATTCGCCCTCCTTGGGTGGCGCGATACTAGACGGTCTCCCGATGATCCACAACGAAATCCGCTCTCCCCATCCTGAGACGGCGCCGCGGTCGGTGCGTCGTCCTCGTCCCCACCGGCCACGGGGAGGGCGCTAAAACACTTGACATGGCGGGGCCGGCCGGCTGAGGCTTCCGGGACCATGCCATTTCCACGACTGCTCGTCGTCGCGCTGTGCCTCGGAACCTTCGCGATTCGCGCCCAGAGCGACTGGACGCCCGTCTGGGACGGCAAAGATCTCGACGGATGGACGACGTGGATGCAGCAGCCGGCGCCGACGTCCGACGTCCCGGGCCTCAAGCGGAACCCTGACGGGAAGTACGCGGAGCCGATCGGCTCGGGCCGCGATCCGCTCGAAGTGTTCACCGTGGCGTCGAACGTCGATGGCCGGCCCGCGATCCGGATCTCCGGCGAGGTGTTCGGCGAGCTGCGGACGAAGGCGGCGTTCAAGGACTATCACCTCAGGCTCCAGTTCAAATGGGGGACGAAACAGTGGGCCCCGCGGGACGCACCCGGCACGCCGCGCGACAGCGGATTGCTCTACCACGTGCACGGAGCACCGGGAGAAAACGGACGCACCTGGGCACGATCCGTCGAGCTGCAGATCCAGGAGCATGACGTCGGTGATCTCTATGCGATCTGGTCGGCGATTGCCGTTCGCGCGAAGGCGCGTCCCGATACGAAGCCGCTGCTGTACGACTACGACCCCGCGGGCGAATGGACGTACTTTTCACAAAGCCAGGGGGCGCCCGGGCGCTGCATCAAACAGCCCGACAACGAGAAGCCGACGGGCGAGTGGAACACGGTGGAGCTCATCTGCCTGCGGGACGATTCGATTCACATCGTGAACGGCAAAGTGGTCATGCGCCTCCACGGGCCGGTTCGAATCAGCGGGGACCTGCCGACACCGGTGACGTCGGGCCCGATCATCCTGCAGTCAGAGGGGGCGGAAATTTTCTACCGCAACATCGAAATGCGGCCGATTACCGCGATTCCTGCGGAGTTCGCGGAGAAGAACTAGGCTGGGGATTAGGGATCGGGGCTTCGGGGCGCGGCTGAGAGCTGGAAGCTGAGTGCTGACAGCTGTCTAAAGTTTCCGCAGGCGGAAGTCCCGGAGCGCCGCCTTCGTGCGATACGACGCGACGCCGAGCGGCTGTGAGGGATCCACTTCGCTGCGGGTCGTGATCTTGTTGCCTTTCAGGTCCTGACTGATGATTTGGCGATCGTCGAGCCACGTGTCGATCTTGTCGGTGGTCACGCGAATACGGATGTTGTACCACCGCCCGGACGCGAACTCCATCGACTGCGAGGTCTCGTTCTCTGACGCATCCACGCCGTTGATGCTCGACAGCCCGATCACGGTGCCTCCCCAGCCGCCGAGAATCAGCGAGCAGAACGAGTCGGCCACCGGGAACGTGACGCCCGCGAAGAAATCTCTGCCTTCGACCCGCATCGCCTGGAGCGTGATCTCGTAGTTCGTCGTGGGCAGCTCCGGCCCCGCCCAGGTGATGCCCGTCAGCGGGCGGCCAGCCTCGAGGATCAGCTGGCCGTCCTCCACGGTCACGGCTCCCTGCCCGCTGAACTTCGTCGGCTGCCAGTTCGTCAGGGTCCTGCCGTCGAAGATCGGCTGCCAGACGGGCTCACCGGCCTTTCCGCCCGGCGCCTGCGCCGCGACGAGGAGGGTGCCGAACAGCACGACCCACACAGCCGCGGCGCGCCGTGCACCGGGAAGGAAGCGACCGACGGGAAACCTGGACGTCATGCTTGTGATTCTACCGGGAACGTCCGGCCGCGACGCGGATCCTGTTTGCCACCCGAGCCCTCATCTCGCCAGGTCGCGGTGATGCCCGAGGGAGCCGCGGACGAGCTGGTCGCCCGCCCCGGTGCCCTCGCCGAGGTCGTTGCGGTATCATGCGGGGCATCGGAACGGGCTCGCCGACGGGCACCACTTTCTTCAGCAACTACCACGCTACCGGTCAGGACACCATGGCTACCACAGACGAACCGAACAAGATGGAACGGCGGGACTTCATCAAGAAAACCGGGACCGCGGCCGGCGTGATTGTCGCCGGATTCCCGGGCATCATTTCCGGGCAGACGGTCACGAACGCGGTCAAGATCGGCCTCGTCGGCTGCGGCGGTCGCGGGAGCGGGGCGGCGGGACAGGCCCTGACCGCGGATCCCCACAACGAATTGACGGCCGTCGCCGACATCGACGAGACGATCGTCACGCAGGCCGCGACCCGGCTCAAGGCCAGCGGGAAGTTCGGCTCGCAGGTGAAGCTCGACATGCGCAACTCCTTCGTGGGCCTCGATGCCTACGACAAGGTGATCAGCAGCGGCGTGGACGTCGTGCTCCTGGCGACGCCCCCCGGCTTCCGGCCGCAGCACCTGACGGCAGCCGTCAACGCCGGCAAACACGTCTTCTGCGAAAAGCCGTGCGCGACCGACTCGCCCGGCGTGCGTGAGGTGATCGCGGCGCAGAAGCTGTCACAGTCGAAAGGCCTTGCGCTCGTGGCCGGGTTCTGCTGGCGCTACAACAACATGATCCAGGAGGCCGTCCAGCAGGTCCGGAACGGCGCCATCGGCCGGCTGGTGGCGCATCATTCGACGTACTACACGAACCCGGTGAAGCCCATGCCGCCCGAGAGCGCGCGGCCGGCCGGCATGAGCGACATCGAGTGGCAGATTCGCAACTGGTACAACTTCAACTGGCTCTCGGGCGACAGCCTCGTCGAGCAGGCGGTGCACAACGCCGACAAGATCATGTGGTTCATGAACGACAAGCCGCCGCTGAGCGCGGTGGCGGTCGGGGGCCGTGCGGTGCCGGCCAACGGCGGCAACATCTACGATCACTTCTCGGTCGATTACGCGTTCCCCAACGGATATCGCGTCTCGCTCGCCAACCGCCAGTCCACCGGCTGTTTCAACGGCGTGTTCGACTACGTGATGGGCACGGAGGGGACGCTGCTGCTCGGAAGTGGCCAGCCGAAAATCGAAAGCCCGGACGGACAGGTCAAGTGGCAGTTCCAGGGTGAAGAGTACGACATGTATCAGCGCGAACACGACGTGCTGTTCGCGTCGATTCGGGCCGGCAAGCCCAAGAACGACGACCTCAACCTGGCCACCAGCACGCTGCTCGCGATCATGGGCCGCCACGCCGCCTACACGGGCCAGCAGGTGACGTGGGAGCAGGCGCTGAACTCCAATGTCAGCCTCGTGCCGAAGCCCGTAGCCTGGAACGCGAAGCACGACGTGCCCGGCCTCGCGGAGCCCGGCCGTTCGAAGGAAGTCTAGTCGCCGGGGAAGATGATTTACTCTTAGGAATGCACCTGCGTCTGTCTGCCGTCTTCGCCATGGCTCTTGTCGCCGTGGCGCAGACGGCACCTCTCCCTGCCCGCCAGGCCGCGACCGCGGCTGCCGTCGATCCGAAGGAAATGGCCGCGGTCGAGCGCATCCGGACACGCATCGAGAAACAGGCCAGGAAGGCCGCCACGGCCCCCCCCGCTCCCTACAAGGTCACGATTCAGAACACGACCGTCGCCTACAGCATGGTCCCGGTGCCGGCGGGCGAGTTCCTGATGGGAGCGCCTGGTCCCAACGCCAGGCCCGACGAGCAGCCGCCGCACAAGGTACGGCTCGACGCGTTCTGGATGCAGGCGCAGGAGGTCACGTGGGACGCGTACCTGATGTTCATGTTCGCCGACCAGGCGAAGGAGGTCGGATCGCCCGACGCGCTCGTGGACGCGCTGAGCCGTCCGACGGCTCCCTTCGTCGAGATGAGTTTCGGACGCGGCAGCAACGGGTTCCCCGCTATCAGCATGACGCAGCACGCAGCAAACCAGTTCGCGGAGTGGCTGAGCGCGAAGACCGGCGAGTACTACCGGCTGCCGACCGAGGCCGAGTGGGAGTACGCGTGCAAGGCGGGCACGGAGAACGGCATCGGCTCCGGGCCGCTCGATGACTACGCATGGTTCGCGGCGAACTCGGCGCAGGCGCAGTTCACCAAGGGCACGTATCACAAGGTCGGGACGAAAAAACCGAATGCCTGGGGCCTCTACGACATGCTCGGCAACGTGATGGAATGGACGCTCGACCAGTACGGGCCCTACACCGCCGCCCCCGCGGACAATCCGTGGGTGAAGTCCACCGCGCCGTACCCCCACGCGGTCCGCGGCGGCTCCTGGAACGACGACGAGATGCGGGTGAGCTGCACGTCACGGGTGCCCTCCGACCTGTCCTGGAAGAAGCAGGATCCGCAGCTGCCCAAGAGCATCTGGTACATGACCGACGCGCCGTGGCTTGGCTTCAGGCTCGTGCGCCCCGCCACCCTTCCAACGGCCGATGCGATGTATCACGCATGGAACAACGGCGTCGCGCTCGATCCCTATTGAAGAGGCCAAGGTGCGGTAGGCCGGCCGACACTGGCAACCGGTTACTGGCAACTGCCCCTGGAATCAACCCATGCACTGGCTGCTGCGTCTGAGCGCTTCGCTTCTCGCGCTGGTGACACTGCCCGAACGTGAGCTGACGCGCTTCGAGGCGGTGGAGCCGCACATGGGCACGCTCGTCCGGATCACGGTCTACACGTCCGGAGAGCAGGCGGCGACCAACGCGTTCCGCGCTGCGTTCGATCGCATCGGGCATCTCGATCGGACGCTGTCCGATTACCAGCCTGACAGCGAGTTGAACGAGATCGCCAGGACCGCGATCAACCGGGAGACGCCCGTCAGCGCCGACCTCTTCACGGTTCTCCAGGCGTCGCAGGACCTCGCCGAGGCGACCGGCGGCGCCTTCGACGTCACCCTCGGCCCCGTCGTGCGCCTCTGGCGGGAGGCCAGGAAGACCTCGCGCGTGCCGGATCCTGCGGCATTGAACGACGCGGCGAGCCGCACGGGCTTCCGCAAGCTGCACCTGAACGTCGAGCGCCGGACGGTCAGGTTCGACATGCCCGGCATGGCCCTCGACGTCGGCGCCATCGCGAAAGGCTACGCCGCGAGCGAAGCGGTCGCGGTCCTCACCGGCCTCGGCGTGCGCAGCGCCCTCGTGGCCGTGAGCGGGGATCTCGCCTTCAGCGACGCGCCCCCAGGTCAGCGGGGCTGGCGCATCGGCGTCCATTCGGACGACGCGGCGGTCTCGATCGTGCCGAAGATCCTGGCCCTGACGAATGCCGCGGTCTCCACCGCGGGCAGCAGCGCGCAGCACGTGGACATCGACGGGCGCCGCTATTCCCACATCATCGACCCGGCATCGAAGATGGGCCTGGTCAACGACATCACGGTGACCGTCGTGGCGAAGCACGGCATCGACGCCGACGGCCTCGACACGGCCATCAGCGTCGTCGGCGCAGAACGCGGTCTTGCCCTCATCGAAGCCCGTCCGGACACCGCGGCGCTGATCATCCAGCGCTCGGGCGGACGCACGACGGTCCTGCCGTCGTCTCGCTTCCGTGCCCTGACGGCGGCCGAGTAGCGCCTCGCCCCGCGTCAGGGCTGGGGCACCGACCAGATGCCACGGCCATGGGTGGCGGCATACAACAGCCCGTCCGGCCCGAGGTGGAGATCCATCACCGTCGTCAGCGGCAGATTCGCGCCGAGGCGGGACCACGCCCCTCCCCCGGCCGAGACAACCGTCCCGAGGTCAGTCCCCACCACCAGCTTGCCGTTGCTGATGACGATGTCGTTGACCGGCACGTCGGGCAGGGCCCCGCTGACGTCGGACCACGTGAACCCGCCGTCAGTCGTTTTCCAGAGATGTCCCAACCCGACACCCGGACCTTCGGTCCACCTGCGGGAGAAGCCATTGAAGCCGACGTACGCCGTCAGGCCGCCGGGGTCCGCGGGGTCCGCCGCGATGGCGGAGATGTATCGATTCGGGAAGCCGGACGGGAGCGCGAGGCTGTGAAACGCCCCACCGGCATTCGTCGATACGCCCCGGGCGAAGCCCCTGTTATTGCAGGGACCGCACCAGGCTGAGTAGATGATCCCTCTCTGCACGGCAATCGCCGTCGTCGAATGGCCTGAGCCGTTGTCGAAAATCGGCTGCCATTCACTCCCTGACTGCATCGCGAAGCCCTTGTCGTTCATCCACAGATACCGGCCGCCCGCAATCCAGAGATTCTTGTTCGCGCTGTCGGCGCGGAAGGGGGCGGTGAAGCGGGGGCTGGGATCGGGCACGGACACGTCCCGAATCGCGTGTGTCGTGCCGTCGCTGCGGCCGCAGTTCGTCGTCATCCACAGCTCGAGGAACACGTACTCGTCGAGGATCTTGCAGCCGTCGTCCGGGTCCACGATGATGTCGCCGCCATCTCCGCCGAACGGCGAGCCCATCTTCCCGCTTCCTGTCCGATCCTGCGGCAGGAGCAGCGAGGCGCCGTTGTCCTGGAGTCCGCCCGCGACCGCGTAGCCACCCGGGACCCTGCCGACCCCGACCGAGTAGTACTGGAGCGTGCGCAGATTCGCGTTGAGGCTGCGCCAGTCGGTGGCGTGGCCGTCGGCGTCCACCTGCCCGTTGATGGGGCGGGTGTAAAGGCCACCGTCGTTGCCGACGTAGACGTTGTTCTGGTCGAAGGCAATCGAGTGCTGATCCGGGTGGGTGGTGGGTGAGCAGGTGTTCTGCCCGTCCAGGATGGACCAGCAGGGGAACTCGAAATTCCAGTAGGGGCCGGTCGCCTGCCAGCTCGTCCCGCCGTTGTGGGTCTCGTAGATCTCCTCGAGTCCGACATAGACGTGTCTGGCATCCGACGGATCGACCGCCACGTACTGGTTGTACCAGGCCTGGACGCCCGGCCGATAACCGGTGTACAGCTTGAGCGCGGACCCGGAAGAGGCCAGCTTCTGTGAGTCGGCGATCTTGTTCCACGGGCCAGTCACCATCCCGCTCGGCGAGTTGTAGACCCCGGACAGCGCCGTATTGCTGGTGTTGGTATACCGGGTGATCGATTCCACGGTCGCGTACAGCTGTGTGCCGTCGCTCGAATACGCGAGCTGCGATCGGCCCACATCGTTCGGGTTGAGCGCGCCAAGCAAATTCACCAGCGAGAACTGGGCCCCGCCGTTCGTCGAGACATAGAAGCCGTTGTAGGCGGCGCCACCGCGCCACGCGCAGTTGGCGATGACGACGGTGCCGCCGGTGGACGGCTGGATCGCGACATCGTTACAGATGTTGTTATACGGCGACTGCAGGGCGGGTTGTGGCTCTCCATTGACGATCGGATCCGGGACGGGATACAGCACGCGCGCCCAGGTAGTGCCCTTCGCCGCCCCCGCCGCTCCATGCTTCCACACGCCCCGCGAGGTCGCGGCATAGACGTTTCCCGCATCGTCGAACCTGAGGCGGTGAATGAACGTGCTTTCCAGCTCTGCGCCGCCGACGCGATCTGCAGACGCGAACAGCGCGGACGCCGGGTTCTCGAGCCGGTACACCCCTGAACCGACATACGACGTCGCACCGGTGTTGCCCTCGCCGGTGGCGAGCCACAGCGCGCCGTCCGCGGCGAGACGCAGGTCGCCGACCGAGAGCGTCGGCAGGCCGTCCGCGATCGGCGTCCACGTCACGCCGCTATTGGCCGACCGAAATACGCCGCCGTCGGCCCCTCCCGCATAGAGCACGCCCCCGCCGACCGCGAGGCCCGTCATGCGCCCGGACACCAGGCCTGAGCCACCGGTGGAGTTCGAAAAGAACGGGTCGCGATACCGCGGATCATCGGAGTCGTACGGGCGGTTCGTGACCTCCGTCCAGGTGGCTTTTGCGACGGGCAGACTGGCCAGGGCGGTGTACGCGGCACCGTATGCGCCCGCCAGCACGATGCCCGGCGCGGTCCGTGCCTCGGCGTATTCTTCCGCGGACACGAGGGCCTCGCCCCCCTCTTCCCCCTGCGCCTTGTGATTCATGCGCTCGTTCGTGAAGAAGTTCTGACCCGACACGGCCCGGAGGGTCACCAGGGCACACACCGTGAACGCCGCGGCGGCGGCCGATTTCGACATTCGTGACAGCTGCATAGGGCTTCCTTTGCTGCGAGGACCATTGAAGACGCGGAGCGGACAGGCATCTTACTCCCGAATCGTGTCGCGCGACTCACGGGGGCGAAATAAGGCGGTACAGTGTCCGTGTGAGTGCGAAGACCCTGGGCGTGCTCGGCGTATACGGACTCATGAGTGCCGTGGCGTTCGCCTCGTACTGGGTGGACAAGCGGCGTGCCGAACGGGGCCGGTGGCGTATCAGCGAATCGACGCTGCACGCGATCGAGCTCCTCGGCGGCTGGCCTGGTGCGTGGGCCGCGCAGCACGTATTCCGGCACAAACGGCAGAAACGCGCTTACCTGATCGTCTTCTGGATCATCGTGCTGTCCCACGCGATCGTGTGGGCATGGTGGCTGAGGGGAAGATCTGGGCTTTAGGCTTTGGGCCTTTAGCTTTGGGGCGCATCCGCACCCGTTACGACGATCCGACGGAGACACGGCTGATCGCGCGGTCGTAGGCCGGGCCCATGTCCGCCGGCCCGGTGGCCAGGAAGCGGAGATCCTGCAGCCGGCCGTCCTTCAGTCCGTAGATCCAGCCGTGCACGGTGAGGTCGTGCCCGCGCGCCCAGGCATCCTGCACGACGGTCGTTTCGCACACATGGCGTGCCTGCTCGATCACGTTCAGTTCACACAGCCGATCGAACGCGCCATCGGGCGAGAGCCTCGAGAGCTCTTCATCGTGTCGCTGCCGGACGTCCTCGACGTGCCGAAGCCAGTTGTCGATGAGGCCCAGCTTCGCCCTGTCGAACGCCGCGCGCACACCGCCGCATCCGTAATGCCCGGTGACGATCACGTGCCGCACCTTGAGCACATCAACGGCGTACTGCAAGACGGAGAGGCAGTTGAGGTCCGTGTGCACGACCACGTTGGCGACGTTGCGATGGACGAAGAGCTCTCCAGGAGCGAGATCGACGATCTCGTTGGCAGGAACGCGACTGTCCGAGCAGCCAATCCACAGGTATCCCGGCGCCTGCTGTTGCTGCAGCCGCGTAAAGAACCCGGGATCGCGCTCCACCATGCGCGCCGCCCAAGCGGAATTGTTCTCGAACAGTCGGGTCAGTACAGACATGTCTGCCGAGCGTACCACGGCGCCTTCCTGCGGATCACGAACAGAGATGCGGAACACCGGCCGCGACCGAAGCCCGACGCCGGGTGACGTCCCGCGTCGGCGATCTCGCCTGCCTTCGGGGCGCTGCTCCAGGTCAGGCCGGGGTCACCCGCCCCCCGGATACCCCGGACGCTTCAACCAGGTCGGGAGCGCGGCGGCCGCTGGCTTCTGCGTGTACCGGTAGGCCTCGATCGACCAGCCGCCTCCGGCCCGGTTCATGACCAGCGTGAGGAGTCCCTCGAACGTCGGCAGCGCCGCGCCCCCCGTGTCCGTGACGCCGCGCATCTCCCATCGGCCGTCCGCCACCGCCATATCCGGGCCGATGCTGCGGATCGCGCCAAGCGTGACGTGATGCGCCGAGCCGCTGTACTCGCGACGGAGGAACAGCGCCGCGCGGTTCGCGCGGATGGTCTCGCGGCCGCGTTCCGTGACGCCGTCGGGGTGCACCACGTCCCCGTCCTGCGACCAGAGCGCGGCGAGCTGCGCGGCGTCGGCGTTCCGCCAGTGCAGTGTCAGCGCGTCACCCGCGCCGCGGATCGTCCGTTCGTCGCCGGGAGTGCACGCCCCCGGGCCCGGTGAGCCGACGCGAGTCCCGAACGTCGTGGAGGGCCCCGCCACGGGCGCACTGCCTGGCATGGCCGTGGGCACCGGGAGTGCCGCCCGGCGCAGTGCTTCGATATCCTCCAGGATGGCGCCCACGAGCGACTCGACAATCACGCGGCCCTTCTCGCGAGTGGCCAGCGTCGGATCCCCCCAGACGCCGCTCGCCGAAAAGGTTCCCGCGGTGCCGTGCCGGCGTGTCAGGCGCAGCGAACCCGTCGAGGGGACGAATTCCTTGACTGCGCGCGCCATGTCGACCGACGCGGGATCGATGTACAGCATCATGGACGTTTCGATTTCATCGGCGTGTGTTCCCCCTTCTTCCTGGCGAATCTGCGCGGACGCGCGGTCGAGTCGCGCAGTGAGGTCGGTGTATCTCAGCAGGACCCCCGAAGAAGCAAGGACTCTCCCCGCCGGCTCGAGCGCTCGGTTCGTCGACACACCGGTATTCAGCACATAAAAACGTCGGGGACCGAACTGCGAGAGAGCGAGCACGGCCTCGGTCGTCAGCGCACGAGCTGTCTCGAGACTGAGGGACGTCGATCCGGGATACTCGGTGAATGCCGGATAGAAGTGATAGAGCACGGCAGGCGCCACGACCACGTTCGACGCCTCGAGGACCCGCCGGGTGAGGTAATCAGCGAGAATCGCGTCGTTCCCGAGCTTCAGATGCGGTCCGTGTTCCTTCGAACCGGCGCCGAGCGGAATGACCACCACAGCATCGGGGCGGAGGACGTCTGCGGCCTGCTGCCAGGTGATGTCCGAAAGCCGGATGCCCGTGCGCTCCGGCGGCCGGGGGACAGGACTTCCGCCTGCGCCAAAGGCGGCGGTCGCCACGACAACGACGGACAGCAAGCCGCGCATACGCGTCTCCCGGAGCAAGGACCCATCTCAGGGCCCGAACCATTCGGGCGCGACAGGCCCCGGAAGGCAGTGCTCCCGGCGGCGGGCGCGCGTGGAGGCGACTCTACACCGGCGGGAGTGACACGGCCTATGACTTCGTTACAGGGCCTCGCGCAGTTTCCGGCGCACACGGTGCCAGAACTCCGAGTAGAACGCGTCGAGCTGCCGGTCGGCCCACAGCAGCAGAGTCAGCGAGGCGGCCACCATCCCGATCACCCATGGGTGATGCCACGCGGTGCGGAGGATCACGTTCAGCCAGTGCGAGCTGACCGCGGTGTTCGCGACGGCCAGCACCGTTGCACGCCACCCCCCACCTGTCGCACGCGCATCGCGGATGAAGGTCCCGAAAATCAGTCCGATTAGCGCCGCCATCGCCGCGATCAGGATGACGTAGCCAGCGACGCCGATCACCCGCCATCGCCGGCGCTGGCGGAGCAGCGGCGGCGCGCCGTCGAAGGCAGCCCTGAGTGTCGCCGCGATGGAGTCGAGCACGGTCGGCGCGACTGCCGTGCTGATCACCTCGACCTCGGTCGGGACCGATCCGGGCGCATACCCTTCTGTATTCCGCGCGATCCGCTCGAACACCGAGCGGTGCACTTTCGGCGACACACCACTCCCGGCGCAGAGCGCCTGCACGTCCCTCGGCTTCCACCGATAGAACACGCCCAGGCCGGATCGGGAGTCGTAGCCCTTGTCGTTCACGTCCGCGGCGCCGGCGTAGAGGTCGCGAAGCTCCGGCAGAAAGCGGAGCCCGTGAGCCTCGGCCCGGTTCATCATCCAGTCGAGCGCGACGAGCGACATCCCCTGACGGGGGTATCCACCGCCGACATTCGAGTGCACGCCGGCGAACCAGACCTGCTCGATACGCGCGCCGTCGCCGGGGCGCTCCTGCCACAGGACAGGCTCGAAGCTCTGGCGCGCTTCATCGAGCGCCAGCGCGTGGCAGGCGCAGGCGACATGCTCGCTCAGGTGCGTGTCGGGAAACTTGAAGCGCCAGAACACCTGGTTGATGATGTCGGCGAGCCTGAACGGCAGCCCGACGGCGTCCACCGTATCCCACACGCCGATGAACGCGATGACCGGCCGCGCAGGATCGGTAAATCCCGGAATATCGACGGAGAACGCCTCGCGCAACGCCGCAGGCTCGATGGTCCTGGTGCCAAGGACCTTCTTCGAGAGCCACGTCTGGTACTTGCGGCGGTAGGCGACGTAGGACGATCGGATGCCGTTCCGGAACACGAGATTCGTCCGGTACTTGTCCAGGTCCAGGATGCCGCACGTGGTGATCAGTCCCGCCAGCGTCCGCACGGTGAAAGCGCCTCGGCTGAACCCGAACAGGTAAATGCGATCGCCCGGTGCGTAGACGCGCGCGAGCTCGGCGTACAGCTGCTTGACGTTGCGGCTGAGTCCCCATCCGGTGGCTCCCGACGCGACCCTCACCCACTTGTACACCTCGGTGCCGACGCCGTCGTGATAGATGGCGACCTGTGGAGTGAGACGCGGATCGGAGCGGTGTCCGTTTCCGTCGACTGCCTCATACAACTTGAAGACGTTCGTGCCCCGCCCCTTGACGGTGGTGTTTCCGGTGCCATCGGCACAGATGATGATGTTCTTCGGCATGTTCAGGCGGGCGCGGGACCTTCATCGGCGCCGGGCATCCAGCCGGCATGGGGAGTCACGACGGGTTCGCCGGACAAGCGCGGCGCGATTGTGCGTCTCTCCCCGGGGAAGTTGCAAGCTCCCCGAGGACGGCCTTCGACGGCGGATCCACGCGCACGCGTCCGGCGGGCCCCTCCGCGCTCGACATCGGCCGCGGTGATGTTGGACAGCCTCAGCTGGCCTCCCCGGCGGACGGTTCCGTCTCGTCGGCAGGAACACAGGACCTGCCGTCTCCCGCCACAGCGCCACCGCAATCAGTGGCCAGAGTGGAACGCCGGCGTCGCCGCGACACTGTCCCTGATGCGCTCGAAGAACCCCTGGGCCAGCGCCTCGTAGCCGGCGGGTCTCAGGTGAAGGCCGTCCTGGTCCACGTATTCCGGTTCGTGGCCGAGGAACCGGCCGTACGTATCGACGAGAATCGCACCCTCGCCTCGGACCATGGCCGAAATCGCGGCATTCGTGCGCACGACGGCATCCGCGGCAATCCGACGGTCTCGCGGCCCTCCGGCGAACGGCCCCGGCGGCGTGATGGTACTGACGAAGACGTACTTGATCCCGTAGGCCGACACCTGCGCAATCCGGATGCACTGTCGCAACCCCGTCACCACGTCTTCTATCTTCCGGGCACACGCGCCGCTGTCGGAATGGCCTGGCGAGCATTCGGCCAGCAGGTTGTTGTAGCCGTCGAGCAGCAGCAGGGCGCCTCCGCGATCGGCCTCGAGGATGCCCGGCAGTTTTTCCACGCTGCGCTCGACCGGATCGCCGCCGGCGCCGCGGTTGATGACGACGATGCCCTGATCGGGATATTCGGCGTTCAACAACTGCTCGAGCTTCAGCGGGTAGATGTTGGGGAAATCGATGAACCCGTTCACCAGGCCGGGGCGGCCGTTCTCGCCGGCCGTCACGCTGTCACCGAACGCGATGAAGCGCGTGACATCCAGCAGCAGCGTCGTCAGCGTGACGGAGAACGAGCAGCCGGCCTGTCGGCCCTGGCCGTCCATCACCGTGCACGCGACGGGCGTCTGGCCCGCGGGAAAGAGCGCGCCGGACGCGGGTGTGCAGGCCACCGACAGCGGCAGCGTGCCGCCCCGCGTGGCCGGCGCTGAAAACGGCACCTCGCGACCGCCGCCCGGGACACCGCGGATCGTCATGTCGCCAGGGCAGGCAATCGTTGGAGCCTCGGGCGGCGGGGAGATCAACGGGCTGTGCCCGCAGCCTGCGGTCAGCACCGCGGCGACGACCCACGTCGGTAGCCGCGCTTCCACCCGTTGATCACTCCGCGCCGACGCCGAGGTACGTCCGGAGCTTCTCGTCGTGAAACCGGGCTTCCGCGTCCGGTTCATGCGTCACGAGCGATGCGAGGATCCCGGCCAGGAAGCCGGCCGGCATCGAGATGATGGCCGGATTGCGCAGGGGAAACACGGCGTGCGCGTTGTGCAACAGGTCCACCCAAATCGTCGGGCTCAGCACGATCAGGCAGACCGACGCCGACGCGCCGGTCGCGATCGCGGACACCGCTCCCGCCGTGTTAAACCTCCGCCACACGATTGACAGCAGCAATGCGGGGAAATTGGCGCTCGCGGCCACCGCGAAGGCGAGGCCGACCATGAAGGCGACGTTCTGCCCCTTGAACAGGATCCCCAGGATGACGGCCAGCACACCGAACGCGACCGTCGCCACCCGCGCGACCCGGATCTGTTCCTCTTCCGAGGCCCGGCCCTTTCTGATCGCATGGGTGAAGATGTCGTGCGAGAGCGCACTCGCGCCCGCCAGGGTGAGCCCGGCGACGACGGCCAGGATCGTGGCGAAGGCGACGGCGGCGATGAACCCGAGGAAGGGAGTGCCGCCGAGCAACTCGGCGACGAGTGGCGCCGCCATGTTCCCCCCGGCGTCGACCGACCGGATGATGTCGCGGCCGACCAGTGCCGAGGCCCCGAAGCCGACGATGGGAATGATCAGGTAGAAGTAGCCGATGAAGCCGGTGGCATAGAGGACCGACGTCCGGGCGGCGCGCGCATCCGGCACGGTATAGAACCGCATCAGGATGTGTGGCAGGCCGAGAAGCCCGAACATGAGAGCGATGCCCAGCGACACGGCGTCCACCGGGTCCCTCACGAGGCCCCCGGGTTCGAGCGCCGACTGGCCGTAGCGGGCGGCGACGGCCGAGTACAGCTCGCCGGGGGAGAAGTGGAACCGGCTGAGCACCATCACGGTCAGCAGGGTGACGCCGAACAACAGCAGCACGGCCTTGGTGATCTGGACCCACGTCGTCGCAATCATCCCGCCGAAGAGCACATACGCGAGCATCACGATGCCGACGCTCATCACGGCCCACTCGTACGGAAGCCCGAACATCAGCGTGATCAGGTTGCCCGCGCCGACCATCTGCGCCAGCACGTAGAAGAGCAGCGTGAGGATGCCGCCGACCGCCGCCGCAATGCGCACCGGCACCTGGCGCAGCCGGAACGCGACGACATCGGCGAACGTGTACTTGCCCAGGTTGCGCAGCGGCTCGGCGATGAGAAACATGAGCGCCGGCCACCCCACGAGCCAGCCGGTCGCGTAGATCATCCCGTCGTATCCGCGAAGCGCGACCAGGCCGGTGATGCCCAGGAAGGACGCCGCGCTCATGTAGTCCCCCGCGAGCGCGAGGCCGTTCTGGAGTGGGCTGACCGAACGGTTCGCCGCGTAGAAATCACTGGTGGAGCGGGTTCTCCGCGCGGCCCAGTACGTGACGGCGAGGGTGAAGGCGACGATGACCAGGAACGAGACGATGGCCGAGATCGTCGGGCTGCCAAGGCTCGTCTGCATGCGATCAGTCCTCCCGGACCCGGCTGCGGAGCCTGGCGACGCTGGGGTCGTAATGCCGGTTCGCCCACACGACGTAAGCCGCCGTGAGCCCCCATGCCCCGACAATCACCGCGGCGGCCATGACGATCCCGAGGGTCGTCGCACCGGCGACACGTCTCGCGAGCAACTGCGGATTGACGGCAATCAGAATGATGTAGCCGTAGTACAGGACGAACAGGAGGGCGCTGAGAAGCATCGACACGCGCCAGCGCCTGGCGACGAGGCCGCGGAACTCCCCCGAGTCGAGCACGTCACGCACGCTCGTTTTCACAGTCAGCCACTCCTGGAACAGCGCTCAGCGGTCAGACGTCAGCGTTCGGAGCTTTCAGACTTCAGCGTTCAGACTTCAGACTTCAGACTTCGCGCTGTCGTCGCCATGGCGGGGAAGCATCATACACGAAGCTCGACTGTTGCCGCGATCAGCGGTGCAAGAGGCGCCCGATCAGAGGGCAGCAGGCGCTGACAGGGATCAGCCGGCGGGAGGGGCCGGAGACGTCCGCTCCCGCAGCACGGCGAGGTGCTTGAGGTGCTTCGATCGGACGGCGATGTACTCGGCGTGTTCGATCTTGAGCTCGTTGGCGATGCGCCGAATCTCGTTGTCTTCGATCGTGACGATCGAGGCGTCCACGGCCGTCACCGCAAACAGGGCGTCGACGAGGGCGAGCTTCTCGGCGTGGGTCGCGATGGTGTCGAACTTGCGCGTCACGACGAAGTCGTCGGTGCCTCCGGAGCGGCGCCCCTGGATGCTGGCGAGCCGGACGGCCTCGGCCGCCTGGTCGGCAGGAATCCGCGCATGCTCGCGGACCAGCCGCTCCATCGCGCTCGATTCGTCGGCCGTGATCTGCTGATCCGCCCTCGCGCTGCGGGCCAGGATGTACGCGAAGCACGCCACGTACCGGCGCCGCGATCGCTCGACGCCGACCAGGGCGCTCTCGATGGTTTCGAGGCTGTCGAACTCAGGAGCGCGGGTCTCTCGGCCGAGACCCAGCCAGTGCCACAGCGACATCGGTCAAGTCTAGCGCGGCACGCGTGCTAGGCTTGATCTTTCCCATGATCTCTTTTTCCCGCATCAGCAAGCAGTACGGCCGGCAGGTTCTGTTCGTCGACGCCTCCTTCCAGCTCAATCCCGGTGAAAAGGTGGGCCTCGTCGGGCCGAACGGCGCGGGCAAGACCACGCTGTTCCGGATGATCGTCGGGGAGGAGACCGCGGACGAGGGGGACGTCTCGGTGCCGAAGAAGCTCACGATCGGCTACTTCCGGCAGGACGTCGAGGAGATGTCGGGTCGCTCGGTCCTCGACGAAGCCATCGCGGGCAGCGGGCGCGTCGGCGATCTGCATCACGAGCTCGAAGCGCTGCACGCGGGGATGGCCGATCCCGCCCGGGCCGACGAGATGGACGCCATCCTCGCGCGATTCGGCGAGGTCCAGGAGGAGTACGAGCACCTCGGGGGGTACGCGCTCGAAAGCCAGGCCCGCGAAGTGCTCCTCGGCCTCGGGTTCGACGACGAGCGGATCGACGGGGACGTCGGGGCCCTGTCGGGCGGCTGGAAGATGCGGGTCGCGATGGCGCGGGTGCTGCTCGGGCGACCGGACGTGCTGCTGATGGACGAGCCGACGAACCATCTCGATCTCGAGTCGATCATCTGGCTCGAAGCGTTCCTCACGTCGCTCCCGGGGGCCCTGCTCATGACGTCGCACGACCGCGAGTTCATGAACCGGATCGTGACGCGGATCGCCGAAATCGACGAGGGTGAGATCACCGCGTACTCGGGCAACTACGACTTCTACGAACGCGAGCGCGCGATCCGCGAGACGAACCGGGAGGCGGCCTACGCGCGGCAGCAGGCGATGCTCGCGAAGGAGCAGCGCTTCATCGACCGGTTCGCCGCCCATGCCGCGAAGGCCGCACAGGTCCAGAGCCGCGTCAAGGCGCTCGAGAAAATCGAGAAGGTCGAGCCGCCGAAGACGCGGCGCGTCGTGGCCTTCGATTTCCGGCAGCCTCCGCGATCCGGCGAACAGGTCGCCGTGATCGAAGACGTCCGCAAGGCCTATGGCAGGCGGGTGATCTACGACGGCCTCTCACTCACCATCCGGCGGGGCGAACGGTGGTGCGTGATGGGCCGGAACGGGGCGGGCAAGACGACGCTCCTGAAGATGGTTGCGGGGGCGCTCGCCCCGGATGCCGGCGAGATCCGCCTCGGCGCCAGCCTCAAGATGGGCTACTTCGCGCAGCAGGCGCTCGACGTCCTCCATCCGGACCTCACGGTCTGGGAGCAGATGGAAAAGGACTTCCCAAAGGAAACGACCGGCGCGCTCCGCAACCTGCTCGGGGCGTTCCAGTTCTCGGGCGACGACACGGAGAAGCGAATCCGGGCCCTCTCAGGGGGTGAAAAGACGCGGCTCGTCATGGCCCGCATGCTACTCGATCCCCCGAACTTTCTCGTGCTCGACGAGCCCACGAATCACCTGGATCTCGCGACGAAGGAGATGCTCATCCACGCGCTCGGGAACTACGAGGGCACGATGCTGTTCGTCTCGCACGATCGCACGTTCCTCCGCGGACTGAGCAACCGGGTGTTGGAGCTCGGCGGGGAGAGCGGCACGGACGCGGAACCGCACGCCTATCTGGGGTCCTACGTCGAGTATGTTGCGCGAACGGGGCACGAGGCGCCAGGCATCCACGCCTGACGGCGGCCCCGATCCGTCGTCGCGAGGGTTCCGGCGGGGCTACTTGGCCTCGGCCTTGGGGGCGGCCGCTGCGCTTTCCTTCGCCGCCTTGACCAGGTCGCGGATTTTCGCCCGGCGCAGCACGGCGCGCTTCCTGTTGATCTGGTGCCGCGACTTGTCCCCGTTCTTTGCCGACATTCCGCCTCCTGTGGCGAGTCTGAACCGCTCGTCCAACCACCCACTGTACCCTGTTTCGCCTCTGGGCGCCTGCCTTTTGCCGCCCACCGGATCGGAGGTACAATGACCAGGCGGTCATTCAACTGACGCCTGGGTCGATCCGGCAAGCGGGGGGCTGCATAGAGTCACGTCTGCGGTTCACACAGACCGGCGAACCCGACCGCGAACACCGCCAGCTGCCATGCCAACCCCGCCGAGCAAGGAAGACATCGTCACCGCGTACCGGCAGTCGGTGTTCCTCCCGGCGGCGATCCGCGTCTTCGGGGAATGCGGGTTCGAGGGCGCCACGATGGACAGGATTGCGCGGGAGGCCGAGGTCGCGAAGGGGACGATCTATCTCTACTACAAGTCCAAACAGGCGATGTACGACGCCGCGCTCCGCAGCGGTCTCGCGGATCTGGACGAGCGCACCCGCCTGCGCATCGAAGGGACGGCCTCCCTTCGAGAGGTGATCGTGTCCTTCATCGCCACGCGGGCGGAATACTTCGCCGAACACCCCCAGTTTTTCCGGATGTATGTCGCCGCGGTGGCCACCCAGATCATGAAGGCGGGCGGGCGACCCACCGACATGCAGTCGATGGTCGAGCAGCAGACGCGCCGGCTCGAGCACGCGGTCGCGCGCGCGGTCGCGCGCCGCGAGATCAGGCGGGTGGATCCCGCCGCCACGGCCCTTGCGATTTTCGACCTGACACGGGGCCTGCTCGCCAGGCGTCTCACCACCGGTGCCGACCCGGATGTGACGACCGACGCCGTCTTCATCGCGGATCTCATCTGGCGGGGCCTCGACAGGGGCACCGCCGCGAGCGGCAGCGGGCAGCGGCCGGCGGCCCGGAAGGGCCGCGCGCACACGAACAAGGGAACGACATGAAGCGACTGCAGTTGGGATGCATGCTCGTCGCGGCGCTGTCCACGGGAACAGCGGCGCAGGCACAGATGGCGGGATCCCCCGGCGGACACTCGGCGGCTCAGAGCCCGTTCGCCGGCAGCGTGCCGCACGGCACGGCGACGGCCGAGTCGATGCCGCTCACGCTCAAGGATGCGGTCAACCGGGCGCTCCAGTACAACCTGGGCCTCCTGCTCCAGGAACAGGCCGTCAAGGCCGCCCACGGCGCGCGGTGGCGCGCACTGGCCGATCTGCTGCCGACGGTGTCCGGAGGCGGCGCCGCGAGCCGCCAGGTGATCAATCTCGAAGCCTACGGCTTTCCGGGCGAGCCCAAGATCATCGGTCCGTTCAACGTGTTCGACGCGCGGGTGTTCCTGTCGCAGCCCGTGCTGGATCTCGGCGCCATCAACACGGCGCGCGCGGCATCGGCCAGCGAGCGCGCAGAGACGCTCGGCGTCCGGTCGGCTCGTGACCTCGTCACGCTCGTCGCGGTCAACCTGTACCTCGAAGCCGTCGCGGGCGCCAGCCGCATCGAAGCGGTCCACGCGCAGGAAGAGACCGCGCGTGCGCTCTTCACACAGGCCTCCGACATGAAGGGGGCGGGCATGGTCGCGGGGATCGACGTGCTGCGCGCCCAGGTCCAGGTCCAGAACCAGCGTCAGCGCGCCATTCGCGCGGAGAACGAGTTCGCGCGCGCGAAGCTGCAGCTGGCGCGCGCCATCGGCCTGCCGCCCGGACAGGCGTACACGCTCGCCGACAGGATCCCTTCCGCACCCATCCCGGACGTCACGCTGGACTCGGCGCTGAAGACCGCGTTCGCGTCGCGACCGGACTACCTCGCGGCACGCGAGCGGGTCGCGGCGGCCGAGGCCTCGTCGCGTGCGGCCACGGGCCAGCTCTTTCCGACGCTGCACCTGGACGCCGATTACGGCGCCATCGGCCAGACGCCGTCCACCGCGCACCAGACGTATCGGATGGCCGCAACGGTCCGCATCCCGATCTTCGAGGGCGGCCGCGCCACGGCCCGGCGTCTCCAGGCCAGCGCGGAGCTCCAGCGCACGCAGGCCGAGCTCGAGGACTTCAAGGGGCGCGTCGAGTATGACGTGCGCAGCGCGCTGCTCGACCTGACGGCGTCCGCACAGCAGCTCGAGGCCGCGCAGACGACCGTGGCCCTCGCGGGGCAGGAGCTCGTACAGGCCCGCGACCGCTTTGCCGCCGGGGTGGCCGGCAACATCGAAGTGACGCAGGCGCAGGAGGCGGTCGCCTCGGCGTCGGAAAACTACATTGCGGCGCTCTACGCCAACAACCTGGCCAAGGCGACGCTCGCACAGGCGGTCGGCACGGCGGAATCGGCGGTGTCCGCGTTTCTCGGAGGATCCCAGTAATGAGCCCAGCAGAGCAGAGTGAAGACAAGCCAGCCCCCGGGCCCGCGGGCAACGGGCGGCTGGCCGGCCGTGGGCCGATGCTGGCGGTCGCCGCCGTCGTGCTCCTCGCCGTCATCGCGTTCTTCGTATGGCGTTCGTCAGGCAAGCAGTCGACCGACGACGCGCAGATTGACGGGCACATCACGCAGGTGTCGGCACGCGTGGGCGGCACCGTCGTGAAGGTGAATGTGACCGACAACCAGGTGGTCGCCGAGGGCGCCGTGCTCGTGGAGCTCGACCCGCGCGACTACCAGGTGGCGATCGAGCGGGCCAAGGCGGACCTCGCCGACGCGCAGGCGAACGCGGCCGCCGCGACGAGCGGAATCCCCATCACCGAAGTCTCGACGGCCACGGGGAGCCGAAGCGCCACGGGGGGCCTCGCGGAGGCGGAAGCGGGAGTGGGCGTGGCCGAACGGCAGATCGAATCGGCGCGCGCGCAGCTCGTGGCCGCACAGGCACGGCAGCGCGACCGCGAAGCCACGGCCACGAAGACGGCCCGCGACGTCGAGCGGCTGAAGGGACTGGTCGCAAAAGAAGAGGTGCCGCAGCAGCAATACGACGCGGCGGTGGCATCGGCCGAGTCGGCGCGCGCCTCCGCCGATGCCGCGCGTTCGGAGGTGGCGGCCGCCGAGTCGGCGATCGCGGTGGCTGAACAGCGCGCCGTGCAGTCACGCGGGACGGCGCAGCAGGCGCAGGCCGCCGTGCAGGCCACGCGGTCGGCCCCGCAGCAACTGCAGGTCACGCGCGCGCGCGCCGCGATGGCGGACGCGCGGGTGCAGCAGGCCAGCTCCGCGCTCGCGCAGGCGGAGCTCAA
>JANMCN010000254.1:0-3422 GCA_031361295.1 Acidobacteriota bacterium
AGGCCGGGCGTGGACAGGAGATCCAGCACCCGATCGGCGGCCGCGACATGATCGCCGCAGCCGACGAGCAGCCCGTGGACGCCGTCGGTCAGAATGGCGGGGACCCCGCCCGCGTTCGTCGCCACGACCGCGCAGCCGCTCGAGAATGCTTCGAGGACCGAGGCCGGCATGTTGTCGATGTTCGGCGTCTGGAGGTAGATATCCGCCTCCGCATAGAACCGCCAGATGTCGTCGGGCGGCACCCTGCCGGCAAACCGTACGTGCTCGAGACCGAGCGACGCCGCCAGCGCGCGGAGACTCGCGTCTTCCGAGCCGGCGCCGACGAGCGTCAGCATCGCGTCGGGGAAGCGATCCTGGATCAGCCTGAACGCGCGCAGCGTACAGGCGACGTTGTAGAGCGGTTCGAAGTTCCTGGTCGAGAGCAGGCGCGGCCGCAGCGGCTCGCGCCGCCGGAATGCGAACCGCGCGAGATCGACAATGTTCGGGATGATGTCGGCGCCGATGCCGTGCGCGGCGAACACCTCCTGGAGAAATCGCGAGGGCACGACGTTGCGGTCGACGGCCCGCAGGGTCCGCCGCGCGATCCACGATCGCCGCAGGTGATCGGGGCCCTCGCCGCTCCGGTAATTCATCACGACCGGTTTGCGCAGCACCCCGGCGACGAGCACCGCGGGAAGCGGCGCCAGGAGGAACGAAAAGTAGGACGCGGAGAAGACGTGGACGACATCGGCGCGGCGCAGTTCGCGGACGAGCAGCGGTAGATAGGTGGCTTCGGTGGCGAGCGTCCTGACGTATTTGACGTCCACCGCGGCCCGCAGCGGCGGTGGCGGCAGCGGATTGATCGGGACGAGCCACGCCTCGATGTCGGGGTCATCCGACCACGAGCGGAGGAGCCGATCCGCCTGGACCGCCTGCCCGCCGAGAATTCGCATCGACGGCGCCACAATCGCGACTCGTACCCGCGGCTGGCCGGTGCCGTTCGCATGGATTGGGGGGATGAAGCCTGCAGCGGCGGGGTGAGTCATCTGATTATCGTGCTCAAGCTGTGCAAGGAACGGGCCCCGAAAACACGAGCTCTCTCTGTTCGCAAACACTACATTTCGTCAGTTCAGATGGTCCGTTCGCGGTAGTTTCGCGGACACGGCAGGCTGAACAGTACACACCGAGTGTCCGATAGTCCTGAGAAGTCAGCGACTTACGAGCGTTCGTGTAAAGAATGCAAACGGCTGAGTTGCACTTCGTACGCCGCTGAGTTATGAAAAGCCTCGTCCGCGGTAAATGACGCGAAAGCTGGCAGTAACTGAACTGGTCAAATCTTTGCCCCGACTCTCGCATCGGCTGGAACCAGACCCTGTCCCCTGTGCGCTTGCCCGACGGACCCGCGCGGTGACCGTCGCGGGCGGCGGTGGAACTCGTCTGGCTGTGAATACGTTCCGGGCGCCTGCGAGCCAGAGCCACCGGCCGGTCGCGCACGCTCGCGCGGCCAGGCACACACCAAAGAAAGTCTGATGATTCTGAACTCTCCCCTTTCCAAGACGTTGACAATCAGGCTGAGCCGCGGAGCGCTGGCGTTCCTGCTGGCCGCCTCGCTGGGACCCGGCGTGAGACCCGCGTCCGCGCAGAACCCGTCGAGCGCCGGCTTCTGGGTGGTGCTCCCTGACGGACAGCGCGTCCCGTATAACCATCCACTCGCCATCGCTGCGCGGGGCGGTGCCCCGGCGCCTCGTCCGTCAGCGCCCGCGCCAGCCGCTCCCGCGCCGTCACGCGGCGCCGCACTGACGCCCTCCGATCCCGGCTTCTGGGTGACGCTGCCGAACGGCGCCCGCGTTCCCTACAATCATCCCGATGCGGTCGCCGCATTTGGCCCGCCGGCGCCACCGGCCCAGTCGCCCGCGCCTTCCGCTGCGCCCGATGCGGTGCTGACGCCGTCGGATCCCGGCTTCTGGGTGACGCTGCCGAACGGCGCCCGTGTTCCCTACAACCATCCGGATGCCATCGCCGCACGGGCGGCACGGCCGGCGCCAGCGCCCGCGCCAGCGCCCTCGACCCCGTCCTCGCCGCCGCCGTCTCAGCCCGCCCCGGCGCAGGAGGCACCGGCCCCGCGAGGCGGGGCCACGCTGCGCGTCCTGCAGTGGAACCTGCACCACGGCGTCGGCACCGACGGCAGCTACGACATCGTCCGCATCGCGTCCTGGATGGCGCGGATGCAGCCCGACGTGATTCTTCTCAATGAAGTAGAAAAGAACACCTACTGGGGGCACGAGGATCAGCCCGCCCGCTACGCGGCGCTGATGCAGCAGCTCACCGGGCGCCACTGGTACGCGATGTTCTCCCAGGAGTTTGGTGACGGAGAGGCCAACGGCAAGGGACACCTGATCCTCTCGACATATCCTTTCGACTCCATCGCCCGTCAGGCGATCAGCTACGACCGCGTGATTGGAGCGGCCGGCATCACCGTCAACGGCCGGACCATTTCACTCATCGTCACGCATCTCGATCCCGACTCGCAGAGCCGGCGGCTCACGCAGGCGCGCGAAGTGAACGGGTGGAGCGCGAATCTGGCCGGCAACCGGATCCTGACCGGCGACATGAACGCATGGCCCGACCAGAGCTCGATCGCCGAATTGGTGTCACGCTACCGCGATTCGTGGGCGGACGCCGCCAGCCGCGGGACGGCAACCGGCTTTGCCGGTCTCGACCCCGAAGGGGCGACCCGCAACGGGCGGATCGACTACATCTTCTACGCCCGCGGCGCGGCGGACTTGGCGGCTGTCGACTCCCGGGTGTATGACACCCGCTCGGGCGGGACGATGCCGTCCGACCATCGGCCGGTCCTGACCACGTTCGAAGTGCACTGAACCGCGCGCTCGCGTACGGCGTCCCCTGCAGGGCAGGGGACGCCGCCGCCTCCTGCCCCCTCCGTTCCTTCCGCAATCTCCCAAAAGTGACCAGAATCGAGACGCTATTAGGACGGGCTCGGCTCTCCTGATGAGTCATCTCGGGTACTAAAGTGCCCATCGCTACTCATCAGTACCCCGACTGGCGCCAAATTGCCTTCATTTTCACACTCCAGTGTAAAAGTTACAAACAGATGAGTTCGCGCTCATTCTCCGGTTGAGTCGGCAAACACTGCGCTGAGCCATATCACCTTGTAAATCGGGGCTTTTTCGGGGTGGTCGTGGAATTGCCCTGAGAGCAGACGGCACGCGGCGCTTCTCCGCAGGCCTCACCACTTTCACGCGCACTCCTCGGCTCGAACGGCGGAGGAGTGTGCAGACCAGACGCTAACCAGGGGTTCGAACGCATGCATCTGAGGGTTCTACTTCGTTGCGCCGCCCGCGCGGCAGTCACTGCGGCCTTCTCGGTCGTTGCCCTTCCCGCAGCCGCGCAGACGCTTCAGCTCACCGAATCGAATGCGACGG
>JANMCN010000281.1:0-8777 GCA_031361295.1 Acidobacteriota bacterium
CTTGCCCTCGGTGCCGACCTCGCGCGCGACGCGGCTGACCTCGGACGCGAACGCGTTCAACTGCTCGACCATCGTGTTGATGGTGTGTTTCAGCTCGAGGATCTCGCCATTCACGTCGACCGAGATCTTGCGCGACAGGTCGCCGCGCGCCACGGCGGTGGTGACTTCGGCGATGTTGCGCACCTGCGCGGTCAGGTTCGCGCCCATCGCGTTGACCGAGTCCGTGAGGTCCTTCCAGGTGCCCGCGACGTCGGGCACTTCGGCGCGCCCGCCCAGCTTGCCCTCGGTGCCGACTTCACGCGCCACGCGGAACACTTCCGACGCGAAGGCATTCAGCTGGTCGACCATCGTGTTGATGGTGTCCTTCAGCTCGAGGATCTCCCCCTTGACGTCGACGGTAATCTTCCGGGACAGGTCGCCCCGCGCGACGGCGGTCGTGACCCCGGCGATGTTGCGCACCTGCGCGGTGAGGTTCGACGCCATGGCGTTCACCGAGTCCGTCAGGTCCTTCCCCGTGCCGGCCACGCCAGCCACGACGGCCTGGCCTCCGAGCTTGCCGTCCGTGCCGACTTCGCGGGCGACGCGCGTGACTTCCGCCGCGAACCCGCGCAGCTGATCGACCATCGTGTTGATCGCTTCTTTCAGCTGCAGGATTTCGCCGCGGACGTCGACGGTGATCTTCTTCGAGAGGTCGCCGTTCGCCACGGCGATCGTCACGTCGGCGATGTTGCGGACCTGCGCGGTGAGGTTGCCGGCCATCTGGTTGACCGACTCCGTGAGCTCCTTCCAGACTCCCGACACCCCGCGGACCTGCGCCTGTCCGCCCAGTTTCCCCTCGGTGCCGACCTCGCGCGCCACGCGGGTCACTTCCGACGTGAAGACCGACAGCTGGTCGATCATCTTGTTGACCAGCTTCGCGGAACGCAGGAACTCCCCTTCGAGCGGGCGCCCGTCGACTTCGAGCGCCATCGCCTGCCCGAGGTCTCCTTTCGCGACCGCGCCCACGGCCCGTGTGACTTCCGTCGTCGGCCACACCAGGTCGTCGATCAGGAGGTTGATCGCCGCGACCTCGTCGGCCCACCCGCCGACCACTCCCGGCACGCTCATGCGCTGCCGAAGCTTGCCTTCCTTGCCGACCGCGCGAGAGACCCGCGCCGTCTCGCGCGCGCGCCGATCGCTGAGCGCGGCAATCTCGTTGAACGCATCCGCGATCTTTCCGTTGAGCCCCGTGATGTCGGACGGCATACGCGCCGCGAAGTCGCCGTCTCGAAAGGAGAGCATCGCCGCAAGGAGCGCCCGCGAAAACGCGTCGGGCTCGACCGGCGCAGGTAAGGCCGTCAGCGCGCGCGGCGCGATGTCGAGAGTGGTCGAGGGATTCGCAACGTCCATGGAAGCTCTCCTGAGATGAACCTGCCCGATCCGCCCACGGCACGCCTGTATGGGACGTAGTCAATGCGGCGGTTCAGGACGTATGGTTTCCAGACTCGGAAACCAGCACGCTGTGTTCAACAACTCAATGTCGAGCCGGTGAGTTGGCCCGGGGATAGTGCACCAAAAGCAAGAAAGAGGCCAAGCTCTGCCATTGAAGCAACGGCGTTCGCACGTGGATGAGCTGTGCGGTCCACATGCCACGCCGTTGCGGCCTGTTAGGCCAGCTTCTTCACCCATATGTTGCGCACCGACACCTTCGTCGTCGCCTCGATTTCGATGCCGAACAGCCCGGGCTGGTTGTTGGACGAGGCGGGATCGTCGTCGATCATCGCCGCCATCAGCTGCCCGTTGACGATGTGCAGGAAGGTGCCGCCGCGCGCGATGACGATGTACTGGTTCCAGTCGTTCATGCGGACGAGCCGTCCCAGCGCCTCGCGATCGCCGATGGTGCCCATCAGTGTCTTCGCCGTCGCGCCGTAACCTTGGACCACCTGGCCACGCCAGGCCAGGATGCGCATGGGGGTGTTCTCCGAATAGAACTGCCCCGTGTAGATGCGGCTCGGCCAGAAATCCGCCTGGGGCCCCGTCATCATCCAGTTCAGGTTCACCGGCCCCACGTTGGCCGTGACCTCTGCCGGAATATTCGAGAGCCACGGGAGCCCCGTCTTGCTTCGGTACTGAAGGCCGCTGCCGCCCGTGCCCTCCACCTTGATCTCGAACTTCAGCGTGAAGTCTTTCGCCTCCAGGTTCCGGTACGCGATGTAGCTATTGCCGCTTGGATTCGCCGGCGTCGACTCCCCGACGATCGCGCCGTTCTCGACCCGCCAGAACTTCGGGTTGCCGTCCCACCCTTTCAGGCTCGCGCCATCGAAGAGCGGCACATACCCCTCGTGATCGTCGAAATCCAGTGGCGCCGGCTCCGTGAACCCTCCGAGGCGGCGCGAGCCCGCGGCGGTGCCGCCCTGGCCCGACGCGGGCGCGCCAGCCTGGACCGCGGCTGCCTGGGTCGCACGACGCACGCCCTCTCCGCGTGGGCTTGCGGCGACGGCACCGAACTGGAGGGCAAGGCCGAGGCCGACGCCGATGCCTATGCCGTTCAGAACGCGAACAAGGTTCCTCATCAGGGCTCCCATCCTTTCGAGATGCGTTTCGGTTGACGGCGATCACGACGCGCGATCAAGGCCCCGCTTCCCGGTCCGCCCGAAAGGGACCCGGCAATGCGAGCTCCGCCTTGTCCGACAGTTCAGCTTCGTGCCGACGCACGAAACGCAGGAACACGATCACGGCCGCGCCGCCCGCAACCAGCGCGAGGATCGCCGCGGGCCGCGTCAGCCGACGCACGTGTTCTCCAAGCGTGTACGCCCCGAATCCGTAGACCGTCGCCCACACCACGCCGCCGGCGGCGTTGAAGATCAGGAACCTCCGCCAGCCCATGCCAGTCAGCCCCGCCAGCGGCGCCGCGAGCGCGCGCAGCACGGCGATGAAGCGGCCGAAAAAGACGACTTTTCCGCCATGGCGGTGGAACAGGTACTGGCCAAGTTTCAGGCGACGGCTGTTCAGCCGGAACAACGCCGCATGCCGTAGCAGCAGGCCGGCCCCGAACCGGCGGCCGAGCACGAAGCCGACGTTGTCGCCCGCGATGGCCCCCGCGGCGGCGGACGCGATCACGAGGCCGATCTGCAGGTCGTGCGTGGTCCCGGCGTAGATCGCCGCCGTCACGAGCACGGTTTCGCCGGGCGCCGGAATGCCCATGCTCTCGAGCGCCACGACGGCGCCGACGACCCAGTACCCCCCCGTGGCCACGAGGTGATTCAGCGTGTCGCCTAAGACCATGGCGCATTCGATCGCGAGCAATCGCGCAGATGGAATCGGACACCAGTCGCCCCGGCGGGCGTCAGGGGCACGGGGACGCCTTCATGCGGTGGCCCTCGTCGTCCGGTTCGTCAGCATGTGGAGTGGCACCGCGGTGAAATCGTGTACCGGCACGCGCACGGGAAGGCGTGCCGAGGGTCGGCGGTGTTCGACGACTCTGATGATATGTAAAAGAGTTCGCGGCTGTCTCGTGTCCATCGCGCAGCGATGCCCGCCTGGCCGCGACCTGGCCTGTCGGTGAGACTGGTGTCGTCGACCTCGCAGCGGCCGTGACCGCGAGTGTGCCGTCCATGGAGATGCACGCACGCCAAGCAAAAGGACTGCCGAGCTTCCGCCCGCCTCCGCCGCGCAACTGACGGGGTATTATGGAAGCACCTTGAGTGCCCGGTTCTGTATCGCCGCAGTCTGTGCGCTGCTGGCGGTTCTCGGCGGCATGCCCGCTGCGCAGGCTCCCACAGCGGCCCCGCCATATACGGTGCTCACCCGTGAGGGGCGTCGCCCCCTTACGACCCGGCTCGCCGCCGGACAGGAAATGTTCGCGCTCGACGATCTCGCCCCGCTCTTCGATCTGACGGTGAAGGAGGACGCCGCGGCCGGCGGACTCACCGTCACCGTCCGCAACCAGATCATCGTCCTTTCGGCCGGACAGAGCCTGGCCTCCGTCGGGGGGCGTCTGATCTCACTTCCCGCGCCGCCCGTCCATGACGGCCGGACGTGGCTCGTCCCTGTCGATTTCGTGTCGCGCGCGCTGGCGCCCCTGCCCGGGCTCCGGGTCGAACTGCGAAAGCCGTCGCGGCTGCTGCTTCTTGGCGACATCAGGGCGCCTCGGGTGGCCGGGCGCATCGAGGCGCTGGGATCGCTCGCACGGCTCACCCTCGAAGTGCTGCCCGCCACGCCTCACACGGTTTCGCAGGACGGTCCGCGCCTCGTGATCCGCTTCGACGCGGACACCCTGGACGCGGTGCTGCCCCCGACGACGGCGCCCGACCTGATCCAGGGGGTGCGTCCGGGGGACGGACCGGCCACCGTCGTCGTGGACCTTGGGTCGCGATTTGCCTCGTTCCGCACCTCGGACGTTCCCGGCGACCGCGGCGCGCTTCGCATCGTCATCGACGTTGTCAGCGCGTCCACCGACGCGCCGCCCGCGCAGAATCTGCCCGCGCCTTCCGTCCCCCCGCCGGATGCCGCGCCGCTCATCGATCTGGCGCCGGCAGGCGGGCTGCGCACGGTCGTCATCGACGCGGGGCACGGCGGGTCGGAAGACGGCGCCCGAGGAACGGGAGGAACGCTCGAGAAGAACGTCACGCTCCTGGTCGCGCGGCGCCTCAAGGCGGCGCTCGAGGCGCGCCTGGGCGTGCGGGTGATTCTGACGCGCGATAGCGACACCACCGTCGGCCTCGACGAACGCGCGGCGCTGGCCAACAACAACAAGGCGGATCTGTTCGTGAGCCTGCACGCGAATGGGTCGATGCGACCTTCCGCCAGCGGTGCACAGGTGTTCTATCTCAGCCTCGACGAGTACGGCGACGCGGCGCAGCGCGCCGCGCACCCCGACAGCGAGTCGCTGCCTGTCTTCGGGGGCGGTGCGCGCGAAGTCGAGCTCACGCCGTGGGAGATGGCGCAGGCGCGCTATATCGAGGAGTCGGCGGCGCTGGCCCAGGCGATCGAAGCCGCGCTGCGGGAGCGTGTGCCGGTGAGTCGGCGGCCGATCCAGCAGGCGCCGCTGCGCGTGCTGGTCGGCGCCAACATGCCGGCGGTGCTGCTCGAGATGGGCTTCATCACGAACTCCGACCAGGAGAAGCAGCTGCGATCGGACGAGTTCCAGAACAGCGTGGTGCAGGCGCTCGTCACGAGCATCACCCGTTTTCGCGACGCACGGAGCGCGTCTCGCCCGGCCGCGACCGGGGCTGCCCGCTGATGGCCAGGCGCGTCGCCGTCGCCTCGATGGTGGTCGTCGCGGTGCTTGCGGCGGGGTGGGGAGCCTGGACGCTTGTCCCACGGTGGTACGGACCGCGCGCCGCGCCGGCGGCGGCCGAGCCGCCGCCGGCCGCTGCCGCGATCCCCGAGCGAAAGATCAAGGCAACCCTCTACTTCGTGTCAGAGGATGGTCTGTCGCTCGTCGCCCGCGAACGCGAAATTCCGTTCGCGGAACCCATTGTCGTGCAGGCGCGGCGCATCGTCGAGGCGCAGCTCGAACCCGCGCCAGCCCCCCTCGCCGCCGCCATCCCTCCGGGGACGACGCTGCGCACGCTGTTCATCACGGACCGTGGCGACGCGTTCGTCGACCTGAGCCCGCAGGTGACCACGAACCATCCAGGGGGGGCGACCAACGAGCTGTTCACCGTGTACGCCATCGTGAATGCGCTCACGGTGAACCTGCCGGTGGTGACACGGGTCCAGATTCTGGTGAACGGCAGAGAAGCCGACACGCTGGCTGGCCACGTCGACCTGCGTCGGCCGCTGCAGAAGAACCTCAAATGGCTGGCCCCTCAGGCCGCCGCACCGGCTGAGCCGACGCAGCCACCGGGCAGTAACGATAAGAGACGACCATGACCATCATCCGATCGGACGGACGGACGCCCGTGCAGCTCCGGCCCACGAAAATGACGCCGTCCTTCACGATGCACGCGGAAGGCTCGGTCCTGATTGAGTCGGGGCGCACGCAGGTGATCTGCACGGCCAGCGTCGAGGACCGTGTTCCTCCATTCCTGCGCAACACGGGCAAGGGCTGGGTGACGGCGGAATACGGCATGCTGCCGCGCGCGACCTCCACGCGCACGCAGCGCGAGGCCACGTCGGGCAAGGTCGGCGGGCGCACGCAGGAAATCCAGCGGCTGATCGGCCGATCGCTGCGCTCCGTGATGAAGCTCAACGAGCTCGGAGAACGGACGGTGTGGGTCGACTGTGACGTCATCCAGGCCGACGGCGGCACGCGGACCGCGTCCATCACCGGCGGGTTCGTCGCGCTCGTCCTCGCCCTGCGGAAAATGCGGAGCGCGGGGCAGATCAAGACGCTGCCGCTGCTCGATCACGTGGCGGCCACGAGCGTCGGCGTCGTGAATGGGACGGCGCTCCTCGATCTGGCCTACGACGAGGACTCGAAGGCTGAGGTCGACATGAACGTGGTGAAGACCGGCGACGGCCGATTCATCGAGATCCAGGGGACCGCCGAAGGCCCACCGTTCGAGCGCAAGGCGCTCGATGATCTGATCGCGCTCGCGGACGAGGGCATCCGGGAGCTCGTTGCCCTGCAGCGCGAGGTCGTCGGTGATCTCCGAGGATGACGGGCGAGTTGGCGACGCTCCTGATCGCGACCACCAACCCGGGGAAGCTCCGGGAAATCGCGGACATCCTGTCGGGCGTGCCGCTCTCGCTCATGACCCTCCAGGACCGCACGGGAATTCCGGAGCCCGAGGAGACCGGCCGCACTTTCGCCGACAACGCGCGACTGAAGGCCCGGTACTACTCGTCGGCCACCGGGCTGGTGAGCGTCGCCGACGACTCGGGGCTGGAAATCGAGGCGCTCGACAACCTGCCGGGCGTGCAGTCGGCGCGGTGGCAAGGCTCCGACTACGCCGTCAAGTTCGCCCGAATCCAGGCGCTGCTCCACGAGCGGGGCGTCGCCACCAGCCGGGCGCGCTTCGTGTGCCATGTCGCGCTCGCGCGGGGGGATGAAATCGCCTTCGAGGCGGAGGGCACTGTTGAGGGCACCATCACGGCGCAGCCGCGTGGAGACAACGGCTTCGGCTACGACCCGATTTTTTTCTACCCCCCGCTCGGCCGAACGCTCGCCGAGCTGCCCACCCGGGAGAAGTCGGCGATCAGCCACCGCGGCAAGGCGTTCACGGCGCTTCGCGAGCGCCTGATGGCACTGCCAGCCCTCGTCGGATGAAGATCAGCGGCTCACGCTCGTGGAAGGGTAAGCGCCCTGGCCGTAGAGGAACTCCAGGGCCTGCGGCAGGCGCCTGGCCCAGGCGTCCTCGGAGTGCGTCGCGCCTTCCTCGACCACGGTGTGGAGGCGACGCGGGCCCAGGCGCCTCGTACGAAGGATGTGTGCGAGCTTCCGCACGTTCAGTACAGTCTCGCTGTTGATCTCCGCCCGATCTGTCTCCGCCGTTCCGACTCCCAGGTAAATCCGGAAGGGCCAGCGCTTCGCCGCGCGGGCCCGGCGTAACAGGTACCGGTCGCCCACGTACAACGAAGGGCTTTCGAGCAGCAGCCGCCCGAATACCCCGGGCTTGCTCATCGCCGTGAACAGCGCCGCCACGGCTCCATAGGAGGATCCGCCGAATCCGGAGTGGGAGGCCCCCCGCGCGGCCGGATAGGTTCGTTGGATCATGGGCATCAGTTCACGTGTGACGAACTCCACATACTGGCGGCCGAGCGGATCCCGCGCGCCCGGATTGCGGTCGTCGTCAACGGGAAGGTACTCGCGCGCCCGCCGGGAGTCGCCGTGATCGACCCCCACGATCAGCAGTGGAACAATGCGCCCGCTGCGAACGAGCCGCGCGGCGGTCTCCGCGACCCGCCACGTCCGGCCGGCGAACGCCCGCGCCGGGTCGAACAGGTTCTGCCCGTCGTTCAGATACAGGACCGGGTACGGACCGCCCGCCTGTCCGCTCCGGCCGGGCGGCAACCACACCGTGATGCGGCGCGCTGCGCCGAGGTGCGCGCTCTCGATCTCGTGGGTCTGCGGCATCGTAGACAAACGTGCGATTATGCCTCGTCATGACGACCGCGCCAAATCCTTACGCAGCAGATCTCGGTGACCGGGACGCGCTCGAGTCGATCGGTGACACACCCGCCCGCATCCGCCAGGTGGTGGCCGGGTGGACGGCCGCGCAATGCGAACGCTCGTATGCGGCCGGAAAATGGAGCGTGCGCAACGTACTCATCCACCTCGCGCAGACCGAGCTCGCGCAGGGCACGCGAGTACGATTTGCGCTGGCGGAGCAGGGTTACACCGCCCAGCCATTTTCCCAGGACGACTGGCTCCCACTCGACGAGTCCATCGACGCGGCGACGGCCCTCGACGTCTACACGACGCTGCGGCACATGAACGTCGGGCTGTTCCGGAATCGTTCTGGAAGCGACCTCGACCGGGAGTTCTCGCACCCGGAGTACGGCACGCTCACGGTGCGGTGGATCCTGAATCAGCTGGCCGGCCACGACATCCACCATTTGAAACAGATCGAATCGGTCGCGAAAACACAGGTGAAAGGCTGAAGCGCGGACGCTGAAAGCTGGAAGCTGGCAGCTGGAAGCTGGAAGCTGGGGCTGAAAGCTGGAAGCTGGAAGCTGGAAGCTGGAAGCTGAAAGCTGGAAGCTGGAAGCCGGAAGCTGGCAGCTGGAAGCTGGAAGCCGGGAGCGGCCAATCTGCGCTACACTGCGCGGCACTCATGCGTGCGCTGTACGTCCTGCTGCCGATCCTCTGCGTCCTGGCGATCGCATATCGCTATTACAGCGCGTTCATC
>JANMCN010000007.1:0-1590 GCA_031361295.1 Acidobacteriota bacterium
CGGCCGGCGTCTATTCGCCCGAATGAAGTCAGTCGGTGGCCTTCGGTCTTGGAGTCGAGAATGTGAAGGACCGGCACCCCGCGCGCGACGACGGCATCGGAAATGAGCGAGCGGTGACAGCGCCACGGCACCGCCTCGGCGCACATGATCGCAGTTGGCTCGAGGCTGGCGAGAGCAAGAAGATCATCGAGCGCCTCCTGAAACTCTCTCGTCTCCATATAGTCGGCGTACGCCCGGAAGCTCGCGTTTCGCCAGAGGGTGTTGCGCGAGTCGCGCCGGCCGCGACGGCGCCCGCCAAGCGCGGGGAAATGGGAGTATCTGCCGCCCGTGTCGATGACCGCCCTCTCGAGGTTTGGCTGGGAGAAGTGCGGGTACCTCGCAGATGTAGGAAAGGCGCGAACATCGACCAGATGTGTCGCACCTTCTCTCTTAAGCAGCCCGAGAAACTGCTCGAGCGACCGGGTCGAATGCCCGATCGTGTAAAGACTAGCGGGGTCCACGCTCCACGAAGCTGCCGCCTTCGACGCGCGGCGTCCCCGACGGCGGTGTGATTCCCGTCGAACCGGTCTGGTGCAGCGCCTGCCGGCCGAGGAGGATCCTCGTCGCCCTGATATCGTGCCCCATGTCGATGAGAAGCAGCGCGAGGTCGCCGCTGCCCCACAGTAGTCCAGCCAGCACCACAAGACGGCTCATCTCGCCCAGCAGGGTCGGGATCGAGGTGGTGCCCTGCGTCACGAGTCCCGTAATGATCTCGGACACGAGCAGCAGCAGCAGGATGACCGCCATCAGCTTGAACAGCTTCGACAGATAGCCAAGTCCCACGTATGGCTCGAGGTCGGCCAGGCGTACGGGCATCGCCGGGTCCCGCTTCGGGTTCGCTGGTGAGTGCCTGTGATCTTCAGTCGGGGTCGCGGGGCTACCAGATGTATTGTCCATTAACTGTCTCCTGTTCCGATCCAGCGAGCGGGGTAGCCTCGCGTGTCTATATGGGTGAACGGCCCGTGCGCCGACGTGCCAGAATATATCCCGCACCCACCTATCAGCGAAGGGTGTGCCCGCTCGACGCGGTTGACGGCATCCTGGATAACCTTGGCATCTGCAATATTCACGCGCCCGTCGTGATTGAGGTCGTCCATCTGGCCGTCGCCATTGTTATCGATGAAGATGTCGTTGGCATCTCCGTACATGTGGCGGCTCAGGGCGGCCCGGCCTCGGGGGTCGCCGCCGCCGACGTTGTATTGCGGGGTTCTGAACCCGCTCAGGACACGGACGCCGTTCGGATTGATTCCGTGCTCCTTCAGGTCCTGCAGCACGAGCTCGTCCTTGTCGATCATTTTGATGTCGACCACGATGTACTTCGGCCAGACGTTCGCCTGGTCGTGGGGGAGAAAGTCCTTGAGTTTGAAGTGCTCCGAGAGCTGGGTATTCTGATTCTCCGGTGTCACTTCGATGAATCCACTGGGCGGATCGTAGCTCACGCCCGGCCTTCCCTTGCGAGCAGCGGGCCAGTTTCCGATGTAATAGAGTCCAAGGCGGCCGGCTTTTTCTTCCGTCGCCGGACGCAGGGTGATGACGCTGAAATCAGCGAGC
>JANMCN010000049.1:0-10714 GCA_031361295.1 Acidobacteriota bacterium
CGATTCATGTCCACAGTCACACTCGTAGGTCTGGTCGTCGCGAGCCTTGCCGCGGGCGGCACGGCGCAGGACAAGGCCAAGTCGGATCCTCCCAAGCCGGGGGAGGGGGTCACCGCTCCGACCATCGTGAAAGAGGTGAAGCCCGTCTATACCGACGACGCCAGGAGGGAACGCATTCAGGGCACGGTCGGCATGGACGTCGTCGTTCTGGCTGACGGCACAGTCGGGGACGTAAAGGTCACCACGTCGCTCGATGTCAAATACGGGCTGGACGAGCAGGCCATCAGAGCCGTGAAGCAGTGGACATTCTCGCCCGGCACGAAAGATCAAAAGCCGGTGGACGTGCTCGTGTCGATCGAAATGAGCTTCACGCTCAAATGAAAAAAAGCCGGCCGGGATTGCTCCCAGCCGGCCTTAGCATTTCTCTGAGCCCTGAGCCTTTTAGTACATTCCGCCCATGCCGCCGCCGCCACCGCCCTGCATCGGGGCGTCCTTCTTCTCTTCGGGGAGGTCGCACACCAGCGCTTCGGTCGTGAGCAGCAGGGACGCGATGGACGAGGCGTTCTGGAGCGCGGAGCGGACGACCTTCGTCGGGTCGATGACTCCGGCCGCCACCATGTCTTCGTACTTGTCGGTCGCCGCGTTGTAGCCTTCGCCCGCGTTCTTGGCTTCCTTCACGCGCGCCACGACGATGGAGCCTTCCTGGCCTGCGTTGGTCGCGATCCAGCGAAGCGGCTCTTCGATCGCCTTGCGGATCAGTTCGAGGCCGACCTTCTGATCACCCTCGAGCTTCAGGCTGTCGAGCGCCTTTGCCGCGCGGATGAGCGCGACGCCGCCGCCGGGGACGATGCCTTCCTCGACCGCCGCCTTCGTCGCGTGCATCGCGTCCTCGACGCGCGCCTTCTTCTCCTTCATCTCGGTTTCGGTAGCCGCACCGACCTTGATGACGGCCACGCCGCCGACCAGCTTCGCGAGCCGCTCCTGGAGCTTCTCACGGTCGTAGTCCGACGTGGTCTCTTCGACCTGCGTCCGGATCTGCTTGACGCGGCCCTCGAGGTCCTTGGACCCGCCCGACCCTTCGACGATGGTCGTGTTGTCCTTGTTGATCGTGACCTTCTTGGCCTTGCCGAGGTCCTCGAGCTTGATGTTCTCGAGCTTGATCCCGAGGTCTTCCGTCAGCGCGCGGCCGCCCGTGAGGATCGCGATGTCCTCGAGCATGGCCTTGCGGCGATCACCGAAGCCGGGCGCCTTGACGGCGACCGCCTGGAGCGTGCCGCGCAGCTTGTTGACGACGAGGGTGGCGAGCGCTTCGCCATCGACGTCCTCGGCGATGATCACGAGCGGCCGGCCGGCGCGCGCGACCTGCTCGAGCAGCGGCAGCAGGTCCTTCATCGTGCTGATCTTCTTCTCGTGGATCAGGATGACCGGATTCTCGAGCACCACTTCCATGCGCTCGGGGTCGGTGACGAAGTAGGGGGAGAGGTAACCGCGGTCGAACTGCATGCCTTCGACGACTTCGAGCGAGGTCTCGAGCGTCCGGGCTTCCTCGACGGTGATGACGCCGTCCTTGCCGACCTTCTCCATCGCCTCCGCGATGATCTTGCCGATCGTCTCGTCGCTGTTCGCCGAGATCGTGCCGACCTGCGCGATCATGTTGCCCGCGACGGGCTTCGACTGGCTCTTGAGCGACGCGATGACCGCCTCGACCGCCTTCTCGATGCCGCGCTTCAGTTCCATCGGGTTCGCGCCGGCGACGACGTTCTTCGCGCCTTCGCGGAAGATCGCCTGGGCGAGCACGGTGGCGGTCGTCGTGCCGTCACCCGCGATGTCGGACGTCTTGCTCGCGACTTCGCGCACCATCTGGGCGCCCATGTTCTCGAGCGGATCCTTCAGGTCGATTTCCTTCGCGACGGTGACGCCGTCCTTCGTGATCGTGGGCGATCCGAACTTCTTGTCGAGGACGACGTTGCGACCCTTGGGGCCGAGCGTGACCTTGACCGCGTTCGCGAGCTGGTTGACGCCGCGCAGAATCGCCTGGCGCGACTCTTCGCCGTAAATAATCTGCTTTGCCATATCTCTTGTCTCCGTCGGTAATTGAATCCACTCTGACGCTGACGCGGTACTGACGTGCCGCGCTACGGATGTCTCTCGCGGTGACGACCTACTTCGTGACGACGCCGAGGATCTCTTCCTCGCGCATGATCAGGTACTCGTCGCCGTCCATCTTGATTTCCTGGCCGGAGTACTTGCCGAACAGGATCGTGTCGCCTTCCTTCACGTCGAGCGGCGTGATCTTGCCGTCCTTCTCGACCTTGCCCTTGCCGACGGCAATGACCTTGCCCTGCTGGGGCTTTTCCTTCGCGGTGTCCGGGATGATGATCCCGCCGACCTTCTGTTCCCCCTCTTCCAGACGCTGCACGATGACGCGGTCGTGCAAGGGGCGAATCTTCACGGCAGTTGCGGTTGCGGTAGTGGCCATGGACCTTTTCTCCGATGTTTGTGAGGCGGGCGTGCCGCCTCGGTGTACGGCGGGACGACGCCCCGCCTGCTCCCAAAAGAACCGATATCCGGTGTAAATGAAGCCGTGTGGCTCTGCGGTTTAGCAATCAGCAGATCCGACTGCTAATTGTATAAGAAGTGCGGCCGGTGTCAAGCAGTCTGGCGGTGCGAGTGCTAAATCAGGCGGGCCCGAACGGCTGGGCTCGCTCCGGATCCCGAGGTGTCCGGCTGCCCGCTTCCGGCTCCACGCCCCCCGCCTGCCGCGCCGCGCGCGTGTGCGGACCGGCGCCGACGCCCCGCGCACGCGGCAGCCCCGGCCGCTAATCCCGAATCCCGGCTCGCTTGATTCGGTATTCGCTGATCTTGCGCGCGATGGTGTTGCGGTGCATGCCGAGCAGATCGGCCGCATCCCCGACGCTGCCCTTCGACCGCTGGAGCGCCCGCGCGATGAACATCTTCTCGAACTCGCGCCGGGCGTCGTCGTAGAGCACCCCCTTGTCCAGGAGGTCCTGCACCAGTTTTTCCAATTGATCGCGCACGGCTACTGGAGCTCGCGTCCGGAAAGGAGACGGAACGCGTCGATGTACTTCTCGCGAGTGCGGCGAACCACGTCATCCGGCAGCGAGGGCACGGGAGGCTGCTTGTTCCACCGGATCTCTTCCAGGTAGTCGCGGACGAACTGCTTGTCGAAACTCGGCTGGCCGCGTCCCGGTTCATACGAGGACCGGGGCCAGAAGCGGGACGAGTCCGGTGTGAGGACTTCATCGATGAGCACGACGTCGGTCGCCGGGTGACCTGATTCGACGAGGCCAAACTCGAACTTCGTGTCGGCGATGATGATGCCTTTCGACTCCGCGTGTTCGGTCCCGCGACGGTAGATCTCGAGCGTCAGTGATTTCAACCTGGCCACCAGGTCCGTCCCGACCAGGCGTCCGGCCTCTTCCTCGCTGATGTTCACGTCATGACCCGTGTCGGCCTTGGTGGCGGGCGTGAAAATCGGTTCGGGGAGGCGCTCCGACTCGCGCAGCCCGGCGGGGAGCGTGACGCCGCACACGCTGCCGCTCTGCTGGTATTCCTTCCAGCCCGAGCCCGAGAGATACCCGCGGGCGACGCACTCGATTGGTATCGGGTCGGTCCGCCGCGCGAGCATGGTCCGGCCGCGGAGGATGTCGCGATGCGGGCGTGCGGACTCGGGGAACTCGTCCACGTCGAGCGAAATCAGATGGTGGGGCACGAGGTCGCCGATCCGTTCGAACCAGAACCCCGACAGCTGTGTCAGGACCTTGCCCTTGTCCGGGATGCCCGACCCGAGCACGTAATCGAAAGCGGAGATTCGGTCGGTCGCGATGATGAGCAACCCGGCCTCTCCGGACGGCAGCGCGACCTCGTAGACGTCGCGTACCTTGCCGCGGCGGTTGAGCGACAGTCCGTCGAGTGACGTTTCGAGCAGGGGAGTGGTGGAGAACACGGTGACCTCGCGGGAACGGAGAAGCTTACCGAGGCGCGGCGGGCGAGTCAAATGCCGAGCGCGCCCGCGGGTCAGCGGTCGCGGATGGTGATGTCCGCACGCGCGCTGCGGATCGTCAGGACAGGCCCGCCGCCGTGCACAGCGCCCGCCGCGCGGTGCTCCGCGCCGTTCGTCGCGATCGGCAGCGTGTCCCCGGGAAGCGTGATGTCGCCGCGCGTGGCCAGCGCATCGAGCTGATACCCGCCGGCCGCAGGCGTGATCTCGACAGAGCCGCCGCCGTCGCTATATACGGCGAGCGGCGCGGCCCGGTCAGCCACGATCTCAAGGTCGGAGTTGTGCACGTCGATCCGCGCCTCCGTCTGGAGCCCTCGGACCGTGACCGAGCCGGAGACGGCATTCACACGCAGGACGCCCGAGGCCTTCTGGAGCTTGTCGAGCGTGACGTCCGCGCCCTGCGAGTCGATATCGATCGCGCCGGCCAGGTCTGTGGCCCGCAGTTCCCCCGAGCGGATGTTCACCGACGTCTCGCCGCGGACACGCTCGACCTGCACGTCCGAGTTCATGCTCGTGAGGCGAACCGACGCGCACTCGGCGATGCGCAGCTCGCCGCCCCGGTGCGTGCCGGTGACCTTGCCGGCGATACTTCGAATGCGCGCTTCGCCCCGGGTGGAGGAGAGCTCGACCCCCGCGACGCCGGTGACGACGACCGGCCCGCCGCTCGCTTCGAGCGTGACCTGCAGGCGCGCGGGGATCTTCAGCGTGAGCCGCAGCGTCCGCTGGGTTCCGGCGCGCGGATACACCACGCCCGCGACCACGCGGCTCCCCGTACCCTCCACATGTAGCGTTGTTTCCTGTGCGAGCCGCTGCGCCTCGTCGTCGTCGAAGCCGCTCGACTGCACGCGAAGCTCCGCCTCGATGTCGGGGCGATCTTCGCCGACGATCGTCAGCTCGCCCATCCGGGAGTTCACCCTGAGTTCGGCCACGGCTGAATCGACCGGATGGCGGGTCGTGGTCGTGGACTCGGCATGTGCGCGGTTTCCGCGCACATGCCGCCTGAAATTTTCGACCAGCTGCCCCAGGGAAAAGCTCTGCTCGCCAGGTGCCGGCGGAGGCGCCGACACGTGGTACACGATCGTGCCGGCGATCAAGAACCCCAGGATGAGCAGTAACTCACGTTTACCCATAGACTTGGAGCCTGACCTTGTAGTAGAGTTCGCCGGGAAGTCCGGCCGAGGCTGGACGGGCCCTACCGAGCACTCCCCGGATTTTAATCCCGACTGCACCACGCATGCGGCCAGCTGTTCGCACCGTACTTATATTTCTGCTCACGATTGGGCTGTTAGGCTTTGCCTTTCGCCATACGGACGTTGCCGGCGTCTGGGCCGAGACCCGTCGCGCCAACGGTCGTCTGCTGAGCGTCGCCCTGGTCGTCACCGGGCTGACGTACGCGATGCGGGCCTGGCGGTGGCAGTCTCTCCTGGCTCCGATTGGGGCGACGCGATTTGTGAACGCCTTCACCACGACGGTGATCGGGTTTGCGGCAAGCGCGCTTCTGCCGGCGCGGGCGGGAGAGGTGGTGCGCCCGTATCTGCTGGCCCGGCGTGAAGGGCTGAACCCGGCGTCCACCTTCGCCACGATCGTGCTCGAACGCCTGCTCGATCTCGCCACGGTGCTGTTGCTGTTTTCGGCGTTTGTCTTTACCGTGGGACCGGGCGTCGTTTCTGGCGACCCCGGGCAACTGGCGCGGGTGAAACTCGGTGGCGGCGTGGCGGCGGCGGCCGCCCTCGGCGGCCTGGGTGTGCTCTTTGCGCTGGCGGGCCATCCCGAACGACTGGGGCGGGCGGCGCTGCGCGTCGAACGGGTGCTGCCCGCCCGGCTTGCGCGGCTGGTCGCGAGCCTGGTCGAGACCTTCGCGCAGGGGCTCGCGGTGATGCGCGATCCGGCACGCCTCATTGCGGCACTTGCGCTGTCCTTCCCGATGTGGCTGTCGATTGCCGCGGGGATCTGGCTGACCTCCCGGGCATTTCACATTACGTTTCCTTATACGGCTTCGTTCCTGGTGATGACGATTCTCGTGGTGGGGGTGGCGGCCCCTACGCCCGGGGCGATTGGCGGATTTCATCTCGCGTACCAGTTCGCGGTGACGACGTTCTTCGGCGCGGATCCCGATCGCGCGACCGGCGCCGCGATCGTGCTGCACGCGATTTCGTTCGTCCCGGTGACGCTGCTCGGGGTGGTGTTCATGATGCGGGAAGGCTTGACGCTGACGGGCGCACGCCGGATGGCCGAGGAGGCCTCCGCGCGTCCGGCAGGCGGGACGGCAGGCATGGCGCCGGCCAGTGGGCGGGAGAAGAGCGCGCGATGAAATGCCCGTACTGCGGGAACATGGGAGACAAGGTCGTGGATTCCCGCGAGAGCAAGGAAGGGGACGTGATCCGCCGACGCCGTCAGTGTCTCGGGTGCGGCAAACGGTTCACGAGTCGCGAACGCATCGAAGACATCGAGTACCGCGTCGTGAAAAAAGACGGCAACCGCGAAGCGTTCCAGCGGCAGAAGATGATCGCGGGGCTGCTGACGGCGTCAGAGAAGCGGCCGGTCAGCATCCAGCAGCTCGAGGCCATCGCCGATCGGATCGAGGCGGAGCTCCAGGACCGGCACGAACGCGAGATGACCACCGAGGAAATCGGGGCGCGACTGATGCAGGAGCTCAAGCAGCTCGACCAGATTGCTTACGTCAGGTTCGCCTCGGTCTACCGCCAGTTCCGCGACGTCGGGCAATTCAAGCGCGAAGTCGACGAGCTGCAGAAATCAAAAAGTTGACCGGACGCACCGCGCGATGACCACCGTGCGCGATGCCCCCCGTCCGACGCGGCCGACCCGGCCGGCCCCTGTCCTCCCGCCGCCCGAGCGGCGCCCGTTTCGCGACAATCCGCGCCTGATCCTGCTGGGGATCGTGCTGCTGTTCGCGGCGCTCGCCGCGATGGTGTGGTTCGCGGATCACTCGCCGGGTCTCAATCCCGACTTCCTCAGCGAGGTCGTGCTGTACGCCCTGTCCGCCGCCGACCTGACGATGGTGCTGGCGCTCATCTTCTTCCTGGCGCGCAACGTCGTGAAGCTGTTCGTCGAGCGTCGCCGCGGGTTGCCGTTCTCGCGTTTTCGCGCCAAGCTCGTCATGGCGCTGCTCGGGCTCACCATCGTCCCGTCGGTGCTCGTGCTGCTGGTCGGCGGAGAGCTGATTCGCAGCAGCACCCAGCTCTGGTTCAGTCAGCCGGTCGACGAGGTGCTGCGGTCGGCGGTTGAAATCGGGGGCGACTATTACCGCGAGCACGAAGGTGTCGTCGGCGCGCACGCGGCGAGAATCGCGCGCGCCGTCTCGCCGGCGGCGGTCGTGGCCGGCGACGTGGACGCGGTGCGCAGGACCATCGCGCCCGAGGTCACGCAGGGACGCCTCGGGCTCGTCGAGGTCTACAGGCTCCGGCCGGGCGCCAGCCCGGTACCGCTCGTCGCGGTCGAGTCGCCGGCCCTCCCGCGCGGGCACGTGCGAGCGCTGGCGGATCGCCTGGCGACGAAAGTGGGATCGGGCAGTGCCGACACGCAGACGGTCGAGCCGCTCGACGGCGGAGGGGAGCTCGTGCGCGCCGGGGCCATCGTCCGCGATCCGGCATCGAGGGCCGTCGGCGTGGTGATTGCCAGCGACGCGCTGCGCGGGGACCTCGCCCTGCACGCGCGGCGGATCACCGACGCGTACGAGAACTACAGCCAGCTGCGCGTCGTCCGCCGGCCGCTGGAGGGCGTGTACCTGTCGCTCTTCCTGATGATGACGCTGATGATCCTCGTCAGTGCGACGTGGACGGGGCTGTATCTCGCGAAGCGGATCACCCGTCCCGTCCAGCTCCTCGCCGCCGGCGCCCGCGAGATCGGCGCCGGGCGCCTCGATCATCGGATCGAGCTCGAGACGCGCGATGAGTTCGGATCGCTGGTCGAGGCGTTCAACACGATGGCGGGAGAGCTTGCCGCGAGCCAGCGCAAGCTCGAACGATCGAGGGTGGACCTCGAGCGGAAGAACCTCCAGCTCGACGAGCGGCGGCGGTACATCGAGACCGTCCTCGAACGCATCGCCACCGGCGTCGTCTCGGTCGCGGCCGACGGCCGGATCGAGACGATCAACACGTCGGCTCTCCGTTTGCTCGACCTTCATCCGTCCGCGATCGGCAGCGCGTCGACAGAGGCCTTCGCGCGGGAGGATTTGCGCCCGCTCGACGCGCTGCTGCAGCGCGTCCATCGCCCGTCGAGCGAGTCCGCAGTGCAGGAAGTCGCGGTCATGCGCGAAGGGCGCGAGCTGCACCTGGCCGCGGCCGCGACGCCCCTCCAGGGGGAAGACGGGGCGCCCGCCGGCGCGGTGCTGGTGTTCGACGACGTGACGCCGCTCATCCGGACCCAGCGCGTGGCGGCGTGGCGCGACGTCGCGCGGAGGCTCGCGCACGAGATCAAGAATCCGCTCACCCCCATTCAGCTTTCGGCCGAGCGGATGCGCCGGCACTTCGGTTCGGCACCCCCCGCGGCGCGGGCGCTGGTGGACGAGTGCACGGCCACCATCGTCAGCGAGGTCGAGTCGCTCAAGGCACTGGTCGACGAGTTCGCGCAGTTCGCGCGCATGCCCGCGCCCCGCGCCATCCCTGCGGATCTGAACGCGGTGCTGGCCGACACCCTCACGCTCTACAACGGGCTGTTCCAGGAAATTCGCATCGAGCGCAGGCTCATCGCCGGCCTCCCGCCGGTCCGGGTCGACGTCGAACAGATCCGGCGGGTCGTCATCAATCTCATCGACAACGCCGTGGAGGCGCTGGGCGGCGGCACGGCGCCCGCTTCGGCCGGTTCCCCCGCCACCATCATTGTCGAGACCGAGCACGATGCGGCGAACGGCGTGGTGCGCATCACGGTGTCGGATAACGGCCCCGGCATCCCGGCGGCGGATCGCGACAAGCTGTTCATGCCGTACTATTCCACCAAGCAGCGCGGCAGCGGGCTCGGCCTGGCCATCGTCCGCCGCATCATCGCCGAGCACGGGGGCAGCATCGAGGCGACGGACAATGTACCGTCAGGAACGGTCTTCACGATTGAGCTGCCGGTGTGAGGCTTCAGGCTGCAAGCTTCCAGCTCCAGGCTGGCAGCTGGAACAACCGAGGTATCGAATTGCGCTGTGTGCAAGGAACCCGGTGACCAGTGGAACCGGCAGGCTGCGCATTTTAGTCTCTAAGCTGGAAGCCGGGAGCTGGCAGCTGGAAGCCGGGAGCTGGAAGCTGGAAGCCGGAAGCTGGAAGCTGGAAGCCGGAAGCTGGAAGCTGTTGTGAAACCCACCGTGCTCATCGTCGACGACGAAGCGGGCGTGCGGAGCGCGCTTGGCGGCGTGTTGCGCGACGAGGGGTACGCGGTGGATACGGTCGAGAGCGGGGAGGCGTGCCTCGATCGGGTGGCGCGTTCGCCGTTCGACGTCATCATCCTCGATATCTGGCTGCCCGGGATGGATGGCCTGGCCACGCTGTCGCGGCTGAGGGAGCGCCGGGTGGATTCCCCGGTCGTGATGATTTCCGGCCACGGCAACATCGAGTCCGCGGTCCGCGCGATCAAGATGGGGGCGTTCGACTTCGTCGAGAAGCCCCTCTCGCTCGACAAGACCGTGCTCGTCGTCGGCAACGCCGTGCGGCAGCGCCGTCTCGAAGCCGAGAACAAGGCGCTGCGCGCGAGCGTGGATCGCCGCCTCACGATGGTGGGCGAGAGCTACGTGATGGCGCAACTGCGCGAACAGGTCGCCATGGCGGCGCCGACCAACGGACGCGTCCTGATCTTCGGGGAGAACGGAACCGGCAAGGAGCTCGTCGCCAGGAGCATTCATCAATTGAGCCGCCGCCGCGGCGGACCCTTCGTCGAGGTGAACTGCGCGGCCATACCCGAGGAGCTGATCGAGAGCGAGCTGTTCGGGCACGTCAAGGGCGCGTTCACCGGCGCCGTGGCGGATCGCCGGGGCAAGTTCGAAGCGTCCGACGGGGGCACGCTGTTCCTGGACGAAATCGCGGACATGAGCCTGAAGACGCAGGCCAAGGTGCTTCGCGCGCTGCAGGAACAGGTCGTCGAGCCGCTGGGCGGCACGGGGACGATGAAGGTGGACGTGCGCATCCTCGCGGCGACCAACAAGGATCTGCCGGCCGAGATCCGCGCGGGGCGGTTCCGCGAGGACCTGTATTTCAGGTTGAACGTCATTCCGATCTTCGTGCCCCCGCTTCGGGATCGCGAGGCGGACATTCCACTGCTCGCGTCGCATTTCATGGAGGAGCTCGCACGCGAGTACGGCCGCCGGCCAAAGCGGCTCGATGCGGGGGCGGCCGCCGGCCTGCGGAGCTACCAGTGGCCGGGCAACGTGCGGGAACTGCGGAATGTCGTCGAGCGGCTGATGATCATGGTCCCGGGCGAGACGATCACCATGGGGGACCTCGCCTTTCTCGATCCGACCACCGTCCTGGTGGCGGATCCACCGGGCGCGTCCACGTTGTCTCTGCACGATGCGCGCGAGCGGTTCGAGCGCGAGTACATCCTTCGAGCGCTCGCCGCCCAGCAGGGCAACATGTCGCGCACGGCGGAAGCGCTCGGTGTCGAGCGCAGCAATCTCTACCGGAAGATGCGGGCGTTCGGCATCGTGCCCGCCCGCCGCGTCGACGATGAAGAAGCGGTCTGACTACGGGGTGTCCCGCA
>JANMCN010000060.1:0-30695 GCA_031361295.1 Acidobacteriota bacterium
CCGCCGCCGACGTCGGAGTGCACGCCGCGAAACCACACTTCGCAGGCTCCGTGGAGCCGCGTCGGAAGGAACGACAGCCGCCGTTCGTCGAGGGCCATCGCGTGAAAACAGTACCGCAGCCCGGACGACGGGATAGCGAGGTGATGCCCCAGGTTGAGCTCGGTGTTTCCGAGATTCGCCAGACCGAACGCCGCGACGACGTCCCAGACGCCGAGGAAGCGAATCTCCGGATGCCGTTCGACGACTTCGTCGCTCCCCGGTCGTCGAATGCCCTCCGCCTGGATCCGATGGCAGAAGTCGAGCGTTGTGGCCGCGCCCCGGCTGAAGCCGACGACGTCAATCGCACGGTCACCCGCCGCCCACGCCTCGCACAAATGAACGTACGCCTCGTCGATCCGCGCCAGCTCTCCCATCCCGAACACGCCGCCGGCAACCTTCCCCAGGAGATCGAACCGCGTCCCGACACCCGCGACGTAGAAATCGTCGGTCGCCGAGCGCTGGTGATAGGCCCGGTAGAAGCGAACGACGTTGGAGTTCGCGTACTGCGGATCCTCCCCCTCCTTTGCGCTGTTCCAGGTTCCGTCGAATGCGTAGAGTGCCATCGGTTGGTCCCTCACCACTCACGGCTGCTCCCGTGGGGCATCGCGACGCCGGTGAGGAGCGGCAGCTCACGCGTCGAATTCCTTCTGAACACGATCGAGGCACGTGGGACAGATGCCGTGCGAGAACTCAGCGTCCGAATGATCGCCGATGTAGGTTTCGAGCTGCTGCCAGTAGTCCCCGTCGTTCCGGATGCTCTTGCAGTAGCTGCACATCGGGAGCAGTCCCCGCAGCTGCTTCACGTTCGCCAGGGCCTCCTCGAGCGCCCCGATCTTCTGCACGAGCCGCTGTTGCAGCTGCAATATCCGCACGCCGGTGTTGACCCGCGCGCGCAGTTCGTTCGGATCGAACGGCTTCACGAGGTAGTCGTCGGCACCGGCCTCGAGGCCGACGACGATGTCGGCGCTGCTGTCGCGCGAGGTCAGGAGAATGACGTACATGTGCGCGCACTCGGGCCGCTGACGGATGCGCGAACAGAGCGTGAGGCCGTCGACGCCCGGCATCATCCAGTCGAGGATGGCGAGCGCGGGCGTCTCGGGCCCGCAAATCGCCTGCCATGCCTCGGCTCCGTTCTGCGCCACCGAGACATCGAAATTCCACCGGCGCAGCGAGGCCGCGAGCACCGTCGCGGTGATTCGGTCGTCGTCGGCGACCAGCGCCCGCAGTCGGGGCTCATCGGGCATATGCCGCCGCTCCTTCCATCGCCTGGAGTGTGCCCACGAGGTGCGCGGCCTGTGCGTTGAGTGTCTTCCATGCGGCGTCCGCGGCCTCGAGCCTGTTCTCCGCACCGATCCGCTCCAGGGCCGACGCGGCCTCCACGACGCCCGCGGCCGAGAGCGTGCCGGCGGCGCCTCGAAGCGCATGGGCGCCATGTCGGAGGGCTTCCGGGTCCCTGGCGGTGATCGCTTCGCGGATGGCTGCAAGCCGTGCCGGACAATCTTCGAGGAACAGCCGCACGACGTCGCGCATGAGCTCGTGGTCGCCTCCGACCCGGGCGAGCAGGCCGACGGCGTCGATCGCGGCAGGGGCGGCCGGCATCTCGCCGTCGCTCCCCAGCTCGACGACCTCGAAGAGCAGCGCCTGCTGGATTGGCTTCGACAGATACCCATCCATTCCCGCGGCCAGACATCGATCCCGATCGCCGCTCATGGCGTGGGCGGTCATGGCGACGATGCGGACGTGTCCGCCGGACTCCGCCTCGTGTTTCCGAATCGCTGTTGTGGCGTCGATGCCGCCCATCTCGGGCATCTGGACGTCCATCAGGACGACATCGAAGCGCTCACGCAGCACGGCGTCGACCGCTTCGCGTCCGTTCTGCGCGAGAGTCACGTGATGTCCGCGCCGCTGCAGCAGCCCCATCGCAACCCGCTGGTTCACCACATTGTCTTCGGCAAGCAGAATCCTCGACGGCGTGATCGCCTCCTCCGCCACGTTCGTGGCCGCGCGCGGGTCGGCCGCGCTCCCCTGGACGACGCGCCGGATCTGTGCCAGCAGGGTACGCTGATCGACCGGCTTGGTCAGGTACGCGGCGACGCCCAGTTCGCGTGAACGGTCCGCATCGCCCCACTGCCCCGACGACGTCAGCATCATCACTGGTGTGCGAGCGAGCGCCGGATCCGCCGCGATCCACCCGGCGACCGTAAAGCCATCCGCCACGGGCATGTTCGCGTCGAGGAGGACGAGTCCGAAGGGGCGACCGATCCGGGACGCGGATTGAAGCGCCTCGATTCCGTCCTGCCCGCTGCTGACGGCGGTCGGCTCCATCTGCCAGCGTGTGAGCTGGGCGACCAGGATACGCCGGTTCACCTCGTTGTCGTCCACGACCAGCGCCCGAAGGCCCGCCAGCACGGAATCGGGCTGGGGCTCGCTCGCCAGCCCTGCGATCTCGAGCGGCAGCGTCACGTGGAACGCCGCGCCCGCCCCCCCGGCGCTCTCGAGCCAGATCCGGCCCCCCATCATCTGCACCAGCGTCGCCGAGATCGTCAGCCCCAGACCCGTCCCGCCGAACTGTCGCGTCGTCGAACCGTCCGCCTGGCTGAACGCATCGAAGATCGTGCCGTGCTTCTCCTCAGGCACGCCAACCCCCGTGTCGGTGACGAGGAGGTGCAGCATCGTGCACCCGTTCACGCGCGCGTCCTCGCGCACTTCGACGAGCACGTGCCCGCGCGCTGTGAACTTGACGGCGTTGCCGACCAGGTTGCCGAGCACCTGCTGCAGGCGCCCGGGATCGCCGATGAGCGTGTCGGGCACCCGATCTTCGACGTCCACGATGAGCTCCAGCCCCTTCTGGTCGGCGCGCACCGCGAACGGCTTGAGGAGGTCCGCCAGGATCTCGCGTGGCGCAAACGGCACCGACTCCAGCTCCAGCTTGCGCGACTCGATTTTCGAAAAGTCGAGGATGTCGTTGAGGATGGCGAGAAGGGACTCGGCCGACGACTTGACCGTCTCGAGGCATTCCCGCGTTTCGGCGCTCACCGGGTTCCCGAGTGCGAGGTCGGTCATCCCGATGATGCCGTTCATCGGCGTCCGGATCTCATGGCTCATGTTGGCGAGAAATTCACTCTTCGCGCGGCTCGCGTCCATCGCGCGATCCCGCGCCGCGGCCATGCCGTCGTTGAGCCCGCGCAGTTCCGCGGTACGCGCCTCGACCGCCGACTCCAGGCTCTGCTGCTGCTGCAGCAGGCTGGAATCCCGCTGCTGGATCTCCTCCAGCATGCCGTTGAAGCCCGCGACGAGCACCGAGATTTCGTCGTCGGCGCCGGCCTGCGCTCTCTCGGCCCGGACGTCGTACCGACGTTCGCGGGTGACGATCCCGGTGATTTCCGTCAGCCGAAGCAAGGGCACCGAGATAATCCGCTGCAACCGGGATCCCACCGCCAGGGCAAGCCACAGTGCGGCGAGCAGCACGATGGCGACCATCTGGCCGAGGCTGGCGGCGCGGCTGGAGATACCCCGGAGATCGGACTCGATGACGACCGCCCCGATGACCTGATTCCGGAGGAAGATCGGGCGCGTGATGATGAGGCTCGTCCAGGTGAACTCGTGCCGCGGCTGACCGGTCTGTGCCGCATCGGCCGCGAAGGGCGGCGTTCGCGGAGCGACGCCGGATCTGCCGTCCCGATCGAAGTGCGCGAGCGGCCCTCCGTCGGGCGACACGATCACGGCCGAAACGATGTGCTCGTTCTGCCCGAGACCGGCGAGGGTGTCGGCCGCTGCGGCCGAATCGCCGAAGGTCAGCGCCGCCGTGCTGTTCCGGCCGATGACATCGCCCAGCATATCGATGTCGCGAACAAGGCCCTGTCGGGACGTGGACACGTCGTACACCACGAGAACGGCGCACACGAGCGTCAGTGCCGCGGCGGTCGTCGCCATGCTGATGGCGGTCAGCTTGTGTGCCAGCGTGAGCCGGGCGAACCAGGACCTAGTCGTGCGGCGCATCTTTGTTGCTCCTGACGAGTTTTGCGAGGTTCAGCAACTGGGCGCTGAGACGGAGCTTCTGCCCCTGGACGGCGTCGATATTGACGGCGAACCGCATCCGGTCGTTTTCCCTGAAAAGCTGCACGCTTCCGCCGTCAGCCGCAAAGAACGCCGACTCGCCGACGGTGAGCACGGGCGCCCCTTTCACGCTGTCGAGCAGGGTGCGCACCTGGAGCTCGACCGCGGTCGCCACATACAGCACATGGCAGGACTGCACCGGCCCCTCGTCGAGCCCTTTACGTACGACGATGTGATGACCGCCCACCGTCTGGTTGCGCGCAGATTGCTGGAGAGCCGCCGCCGCGGCGGGATCGCCGAGAACGCAGATCACGAGCGGCGTTGCGGGCGGCAGGGCGTCTGCGGGCCACTCCGTGAACTTGGCGAAGTTGAAGAGGAACGCCGCCCGAAGCGAGGGCGCGCTCGCCGTCTGGGCGGAGGCGGCCGTCGTCGTCAACGCGTGGAGGACGAGGGCGAGGGCGAGAGACCAGCGCCGGGGCAGATGCAGCGCCACAGTCAGAAGCACCACAAGAGGTCAAGGCTACGCGCACGCGGCACGAGCGTCGGCAGGACACAGATGCGAGTGGTCATCGGGTTGTTCGGGAACTGCCACCAGCCCCGTGGAGCGGCCGCGGGGCGAGCGAGAATATGCAAGACCTCGAAGAGCTTGCGCCTGGGGGTGCGCTCGATTGAGCAAGAACGCGGCCAGAGGAACACCAGGCAGTGCCCTCACAATCGCACAGACGTCCGCACAGGGGTGTGCGGGGCGCTGTGCGTCGGCGACCACCGCGTGCGGAAGGGGCACACCTCGCGGCCTCAGGACGACGCCAGTGCGCCGCTCGATCTCCGCCGCTGTCAGCAGATCCCGGGCGAGACGGGGATCGCCAGCGGAACCTCGATACTGAAGACGCAGCCCTTGCCCGGCATATTGTGGATCCGGATCTCGCCGCCGTGCGCCCTGACGGCGCGTCGCGCGATCGACAGGCCGAGCCCGGTGCGGGCAGGCCCCCGCCGCTCACTGAAAGGCTCGAACAGGTCGCCCTTGGCGTCGGGAATGCCGCCGCACTCGTCCTGGATCTCGATCCGCACCCGCACATCGTCCTTCAATGCGCGCAGGACGACGCCGGCGCCGGCGGGAGTGTACTTGAAGGCGTTGTTGAGCACGTTCGTCACCGCGGACCCGAGGAGCTGCGAATCGACATCGAAGGCCAGCGCTGGGTCGACGGGATCGATCGCGAAACGCTGCCCCCGATAGTCGGCCTGGAGGCTGCCGGCAATCGCGATGTCGTTCAGGAAGGAGGTCACCGCGACACGCTCGCGCCGGTGCTGGTTCGCCGCCATCCGGACGTCGGCGAGCGTCGTGTTGACCAGGTCGCGCAGGCCGATCAGGCTCCGGCCCAGCACGGTCCCGGTGCTGCCATTTACCGAAACCGTGCCTCGCCTGACAATATCGAACGCCATCACGGCGGTGTTGAGCATGTTTCTGAGCTCGTGCGCGAAGCGCCCCAGTCGTTCGGTCTCCTCCGTCACCCGCGACTTCGCCGTGATCCGCGCGTGCTCCGTCACCGCTTCCGCGATGGCCGTGTCCAGGCAGCGATTCAGGATGTGGAACTCCTGGGTGGTGATCGGCGCACGGTGATCGAGGGCGAGCTCGGTGATGGCCTGGCAGACGTCGCCGTAATTGTGAACCACCTGCGAGAGCGAGAATCCCAGTTCGAACAACTCGCGGCCGCGGCGAACGGCCGATGGGCCGATGACGTCGGGGGTCTGCGCTCCGGAGGTTTCCGCGCGGAGGGTGTCCGAGAGCTGCGACAGGAAGAGCGGGACCCCGTAATCGACATCGAGCTCCAGGGCCAGAGGCCATCGACGAGCGGCGACCAGTTTTCCGGTCCTGGCGATGATGGCCCCTCGATGGACGGTGAGAAAATCCTGCAGCATCGCATGTTCCTTTCACCCCGCACCCGGCCCGGTGACGGCCGACGACATCCCTCCGCCGCACGAACCTGCCTCGGTACGCAGGCATTGTCCCGAGGGGGCTGTCGTCTGGCTGTTCAATTTGATACAGGCGCACATTTCGACAGGCCTGGTGCGGGCGATCGACGTGGAGGCCGTTTGGCGCAGGCTGGACGCGGACCTGATCTCGAGCGCACGCGGGAACCCTCGGATCCTGGACGGGTTAGCATGGTGGCGGCGATCGCGGGCAGCGCCCCCGGGAGGTCCATCTATGAAGCGCATCGATGAGAAGAGCTCCGCGTGCCGGTGACGCGTCGCCCCGGTCACACACGGCACGTGATGTCGCCCTCGCGTGCGACCGCCCGCCTCATGGCGTCAATCGCGATCGGGCTCGCGACCGCCGCATGGCTCGCCCCCCCGCACTCGGTCTGGTGGATCCGGGCGCTGGCCGGATGGGATACGGCCTCGCTCACCCTCTCGGCGCTCGCCTGGAACATCATTGCGCGGACCGACGCGCGCGAGACCGAGCGCCGCGCAGGCGCGGACGACCCCGGGCACAAGATGATTTTCGTCATCGCCGTGGGATCCAGCCTCGTGAGCCTGCTCGCGGCCGGGGTCGCCCTGCGCTGGATCAAGGGCATGCCGTCTCCCGACGCCGCGATCGGGACGGGGGTGGCACTCGCGGCTGTCGCGCTGTCCTGGATCCTGACGCACACCTCGTACACGCTCCGCTACGCCAAGCTGTACTACTGGGACCACCCGGGTCGCCTGCCGGGCACCGGCTGCCTCCAGTTCCCTGGCACTGATCCGCCGGCCGACATCGACTTCGCGTACTTTGCGTTCACGATCGGCATGTGTTTCCAGACCTCCGACGTGGCCGTCGAAAGCACGGAGATGCGGCGCGAAGTGCTCGTGCACGCCCTGCTCGCGTTCATCTACAACACCATGATCGTCGCGCTCGCCCTGAACCTGGCGATCAGCCTGTTGTCGTAAGGCGGACCGGCGGAACAACCCGGCGGACCGGCCTGCGAGCAGCCCTGGTGCCCGGCGATGCGGCATCCGTGAGGAGCGGTTGCGTTAACATCACCGCATGCTGAACTACATCTGGTTCGGTCTGATGGCGATCGCGCTCGTGGTCGCGGCCTTCCACGGCACCGTGGACGGCGTCACGCGCGGCGCGATGGAAGCGGCGTCGACGGCCGTGCAGATCGCGATCGGGCTCGTGGGGATCATGACGCTGTGGCTCGGGATCATGCGCGTCGCCGAAGCCGCAGGGCTGGTCGCACTCCTCGGGCGGGCGCTGCGGCCGATCCTGCGCTGGCTGTTCCCCGAAGTCCCGCCAGGCCATCCGGCCGCCGGGGCGATCGTGCTCGCGGTCGCAGCGAACATGCTGGGGCTCAACAACGCCGCCACGCCCCTCGGCATCAAGGCGATGGAGGCGTTGCAGGCGCTCAACCCCGAGAAGGAGACCGCCACGAACGCGATGGTCACGTTCCTCGCGATGACCACGTCCGGCGTGCAGCTGATCCCCGCGACGATGATCGGCGTCCTGGCGGCGGCGGGCTCACAGCAGCCGACCTCGATCATCGCCCCGTCAATCATCGCCACGTTCATCGGGACCGCGGCCGCGGTCGCATCCGCGAAGCTCCTGCAGCACGTCTACCCCATGGCCCCAGCGCGGCTGGAGGCGACGGAATGATCCGCGCCGTCCTCGACGGCGTGTCCCTGTGGGCGATTCCCGTCATGCTGGTGGGGATTCCCCTGGTCGGGCTCATTCGCGGCGTGAAGGTCTACGACGTCTTCGTCGAGGGAGCGACGGAAGGATTCGAAGTCGCCGTGCGTATCATCCCCTTCCTCGTCGGGATCCTGGTCGCCATCGGGATGTTCCGCGGCTCCGGCGCGATGGACCTGCTGATTGCGGGGCTCCGGCCGCTCATGTCCGCCACGCGCTTTCCCGCGGAGCTCCTGCCGCTCGCCATCCTGCGGTCGCTGACGGGCAGTGGCTCGCTGGCATTCGCCACCGACGTCATCAAGACGCACGGACCGGACAGCGTCATCGCGCGGACGGCTGCGACGATGTACGGGTCGTCTGAGACCACGTTCTACGTGCTCGCTGTCTACTGCGGCGCGGTGAGCGTGCGGCGCACCCGGCACGCCGTGCCTGCCGCACTCGTGGGCGACGTCGTGGCCGCGATCGCGGCCGTCGCGGTCTGTGCCTGGATGTTCTGAGGGAATCGACTCGTGATCATCGGCCGGGGGGCCGCAACCGTTATCGGGCCGTCGCCCGCGTCGGTGATTTCGTGAGGTTCTCGGCGACGAAGAGCCCCGCCTTGCCGCCGCTGACGATGTCCATGTCCCCGTCACCGTCCATGTCCTTCACGTCGGTCTGCATGCCGCCGCCCATGCGGCCGCCGTATTCGACGATGTGACGAGTCCACACGATCGCCGAGCCGCGCCCGCGGCCGCCGGCCACTTCGGGCACCGGTGCCGACGGGCGCCGGAACTCGTACCAGTACAGGCCGATGGGCTCCCGTTCGCCGGGGTCGTTTCCGTTGTGCGCGAAGTACCGCTTGCCGGCGACGAGATCGGGCTGCCCGTCGCCGTTCAGATCCGCGACCATCGGCGCATGCGCCTGCGACCAGGTGTTGTCGATGAGACGCTGGGTCCAGCTGCCGTCGGCGTTCTGCTCGTACCAGCAGAGGCCGTAATCGTGCCCCATGCCGGTGACGATATCGCGACGCCCGTCTCCGTTCACGTCCACGGCGTACATGAAGCCGAACTGCACGTTCGGGGGCGGGGGCGCCGGCGCGCCCGCGTCCCCCGCGGCGGCGCGGCCCGAGCCCGGCGCTGACCCGCGGCCGGCGCCGCTCGCCGCAATCGGATGCTGATTCCAGTCCGTCTCGTGGAAGGTCCACTGTCCGTGCCGCGGGTCGGCCGGTGCCTCGAACCACCCTCGCGGGGTCAGGATGTCGTTCCGGCCATCGCTGTTGACATCCCCGGCGCCGATGCCGTGTCCGTAGCTGTGGTCGCTCACGACGTGCTTCACCCATCTGCCGTCCTGCAGATCGAACCACGCGAGCGGGGCGGCGGAGCGGTCAAACTCCGGGAGCAGTTCGCGGGCCTTGCCGTCGTTGTCGAGATCGACGAGCTGGGCAAATTCAGTCGGGTACCCCGAATCGACTTCCGTCACCTTCCATGCGCCGCCGGCACGCCCGGGGTTCTTCACCCACACGATGCTGTTCGAGAAGTACCCGAACTGCACGACGTCGACCCAGCCGTCGCCGTCCACGTCCATGGGCAAATCGGTGAAATTATCCACGTACTGGCCGTTCCAGTTGATGTCGCGGATCTTGTGCTTCGTCCACGCGGGGGCCTCATACCAGCTGTCGCTGGAGACGATGTCGAGCCGGCGGTCGTGGTTCAGGTCGGCGAACGCCGCGGTCTCGCTCGCGCCGGAATCGACCATGTGGATCGAAAAGGCAATGTCGGGTGGACGCCCCTGCCCGTAGAGCACCGCACAGGCGGCCGACAGCGTGCCGAGCAGGACGAGTGACAGTCGATTCATCGCGCGTGTTCTCCCGGGGGAACGCTTCTTCATGTGGCCGGCCCGCTGTCGCGCGGCCCGCAGGCCGGCGACGGACGTGCTCGACGTGTTGACGGCACCCGCAGTGTAGGCGACGGTCTACTGGAACAACAACCGCAATTGCGGCGAGGCCGGTCCACCTTTGCCCGGCGTGCCGGCCACGTCCGGATCGGCCAACCGCCCGGCGGTTGACGCCGTGGCACAAACATGTTATTAAAATAACAGTGCGTTACAAAACTAGCAGGTCACGGGCGAGTATCCACCCGGTGCTCACGAAACGCGAGCGGCAGATCATGGACGTCCTCTATCGGCTCGGTCGCGCAACTGCCAGCGACGTCCGCAGCAATCTCGAGGGGTCCCCCAGCGACTCGACCGTTCGGACGCAGCTCCGAGTTCTCGAAGCGAAAGGGCACGTGAGGCACGAGGAGCAGGGGCTTCGCTTCGTGTTCATGCCGACGGTGGCGCGGATGTCCGCACGGCGCTCCGCGCTCAAGCATCTCGTCAATACGTTCTTCGACGGATCGAGTGCGAAGGCTGTCGCCGCGCTGTTGGGAGGCGAGGCGGCGCGCGTGTCGGATGAGGAACTCGACCGGATCGCGGAGCTGGTGCGGAATGCTCTGGAGGACAAGCGATGAGGCTGCTTCTCGAACTGATGGCGCGGTCCTCGTTCATGGTCCTCATCGGTCTGCTCTCGAGCATGCTGTTGCGGAACAGGTCCGCGGCGCTTCGCCACGTGGTGCTCACGATTACACTGTTCGCGGCCGTCGCGGTCGTACCGCTGACCATGGTCGTGCCGGGCTGGCATCCGCTCATGGGGGACGTTGACTCGTCGGGTCTCCCGGACTTCGGTCCGCTACCGGAGGCCCAGGCCGTCAGCGCGCCGAGTGCGTCCGCCGGTCGTTCCGAACCCCCTGCTGACTCGCGTCACTTGGTCACGCCCGCTGTAATCGCAGGCATGTGGGCGGTCGGCGGTGCCGTTTCCGGCATGGTGCTTCTGGCCGGGATTCGTCGGCTCCGACGCATCGAAGCCCGAGCCGAGCGCGTGCAAAGCGCGGAATGGACGCTCGTCGTCGGCACGATTTCAGGCGAATACGGTCTCACGCGTCCGGTAATCCTCTTGGTCACCGAGACGCCGGACCTGCTCGCGACCTGGGGCCTGCTGCGTCCCCGTGTCCTTCTGCCCTCGCACGCACGGGAATGGAGCACTGAGCGGCGCGAAGTGGTCCTCCGTCATGAGCTCGCCCACATCAGCCGAGGCGACTGGCTCGTGCAGTTCGGCGCCGAAGTGATGCGGACGCTGTTCTGGTTCAACCCTCTCGTCTGGGCGATCTGCACCAGGTTGCGGCGCGAGAGTGAGCAGGCGTGTGACGACCTCGTACTCGCCGGAGGCGTCCCGGTCAAGCAGTACGCGACGGAGCTCCTGGAACTCGCGCGAACCTGCCGCCCGTACCGCTCTCCGTCTGGGGCCGTCACCCCGATGGCCCACCCGTCAACACTCGAGAGGAGATTCGCCGTCATGCTCAATCCGCTCACGGATCACCGACCCGCTTCGAGCCGTGCATTGGCTGCAACGGCGGTGCTGCTCCTTGGTCTCAGCTTTCCTGTCGCGGCATTCCGGGCCGGGCAGACCGCGCCCCTGCCGCTCGCCGGGGCCGTCTACGACCCCAGTGGCGCCGTGCTCCCGTCCGTTCAGTTGACTCTTGTGGACGTGAGGCGACACCAATGGAAGGCGACGACCGACGCCTCCGGCCATTTCGATTTTCCGCAGCTGGAACCCGGACGCTACGAGATTGATGTCTCGTTGCTGGGATTCCGGCCGCTTCACCATGTCTTCGACCTGCGAACCCCCACTGACTGGGACCGGGCAATCACCCTGGAGGTCGGCGAGGTCTCGGAAGCCATCATGGTGCGGGCGGCACGCCAGCCGGGCCCGGCGCCCGCGGCGCCGACGGTCCCGCTAACAGTCAGGGTGGGCGGCAACATCCGAACGCCGCGCAAACTTCAGAACGTCCCCCCCGTCTATCCGCCCGCCATGCGGGCAGCTGGCCGCGAGGGAGTGGTCCCGATCGAAGCGGTCATTGGCACGGACGGGGCGGTGCACTCTGTACGGGTGCTGAGCGCGAGCATTCACCCCGACTTTGCCGTCGCGGCGGCCGACGCCGTGCGCCAGTGGCGCTTCGCCCCGACGCTTCTGAACGGTGTTCCCGTCGACGTCAGCATGACCGTCAACATCCAGTTCAGCCTGTCCGACTGATCGGAGGCGAGCGAAGGCCTTCGTCGCCGTCGCCCGCTCTCACGGTTCGCGCCATCAGCGACGCCTCGACCTGCACTGTCTGAGGGGTCACCCGAATGCGGACGTCCGGTGCGACGCTATCGCTCCCTTTGTGGCGATCGCCTCTTCACCGCCGCCGCGGTCAACCTGCTCGCGATCACCCTCGGCACGATCGTCGCCGTGTACGCGGTGGTGCTGGCTGTCGTGGTCCGGCCCCGTGGAGATTGCCGACGCGCAGTTCCTGTCGTTCGCGGTTCTCGGGGATGCGCTCGCGGCGATCGGCCCGACTACCGTTCTCGCACTGACGGTGCCGCCCGGCGGCGCGAGTTCGCCATTCGCTCGGCGCTCGGCGCCGACCTTACGACACTCCGGCGGTTCGTGCTCCGCGAGGCGCTCCCGCTCGTCGCCCGGGGATGGCGGCCGACATTCTCGGCGCCTCCTCCTCGGGCGTGGCATCTCGCAGGTGCTGGCGGGAGTCGCCCCGCACGACCCACTCTCATTGTTACGCGTCGGCCTCTATCGCCGCGGCAGCCGGCGTGCTCGCCATCTGGTTCTCCGTTCGGCTGGAGACGCGGATCCACTGCAAGCACTCAGGACCATTGACCGCGAGTCTACGGCAGGCTCCAGACCTCTGTCAGTCGCCGCGTTATAGTGTCGGCGGGGTCCGCGAGAGCAGACTTCTCAAACCCGAGCCGCTTCGGGAGGCGCACCGGGCACGAGCCGCATCCGATGGAACGACCGCGGCGATTCGCAGGAGTGCAACATGATTACCAGCCCGGGGAGTGGAACCTCCATCGCCTGTTTGATTGCCCCGATGCTGTCCGTCCGGCGTGGCGCGCAGGCGGTGGAGTTCTACAAGTCGGCCTTCGGCGCGTCGGAGGTCTACCGCGTCGAGGATCCCTCCGGCGCCGTGGTGTCGCGGCTCTCCGTGGACGGCGCCGAGTTCTGGGTGAGCGACGAATCTCCCGCGCACGGGGACTACAGCCCGGAATCGCTCGAAGGCGGTTCCGTCCGCATGATCCTAACCGTCCCCGATCCCGATGCGATGTTCGCGAGAGCGCGGGCGGCGGGCGCGACGGAGATCAGCGCGGTGGAAGAGGCGTACGGCTGGCGCGTAGGCCGCGTCGTGGACCCGTTCGGCCATCATTGGGAGATTGGCCGGCCTCTCGAGGCGTAGCCGAGACTACGGCCGCAGTTATCCACCGGCGCCGACGGTCAACCTACCGGGCTCCACGCCTCTCGCCCCACTGGAGTACCTCTGTCGTCACCCTCGCGGTGCCGCGGCTGATGAAGCCGAGCCGCTCGGCGGCGGCGCGCGACAGATCGATCATGCGATGCCGGCGCGCAGCCGGAGACGCCGTGCGGTCGACGATGGTCACATCCACCACTCGGCCATTTTCGAGGTTCGTGACACGAAGGACAGTACCGAGGGGGTACGACGGATGAGCCGCGACGAGGCTGTGCTTGTCGTACGGTGCACCGCTCGCCGTTCTCCGGCCGTCGAGGCTGTCCGCGATGAACGACGCCCGCCCCCTTCGGGTCTCGTGTGAACGGCCCGTGGGCCCGGTCGGCACGCCGGGCTGTCCGGTTCTGCCCTCGGAGGGAGCCTTGTGCGCGGCGTGCCCCGATGGCGGCGGGGACTGTGCGGCGCATGCGACGGCGAGGCATGCCAGAAGGCTCACCACGAGCAGTGGGGACCGTCTCGCCGCCCGTCGAGTGGACCTCATCGATGCGGTCGCGCCGCAGGATTCCATGCGCCCTCTGCACGTACGCGGCGCGAGACGCCGCACGCTCGAAATAGCCCTTCCGGGTGACCACGAATCACGGGCCCATGAGGCGCGTCCTGAGCGTCCACGCGTTCTCCAGGGCCGCACCGCTTGCGGTGTTGTCGAACACGCACCACGCGTCGGCAGACGCGGATGCCGACCGAAGCGCCCGACCGAGGCGCTCGATGTCGTCCGGCGCGTACGACGACCAGTATTTCCCCGGCGAGCCGTGCAGCCGGTAGTAGACCAGGCCGCTCCATCCGCCCGGCAGGGCGGCGTCGGGCGTCATCGCGGGATCCGCTGCGGCGCGAGCTACCGCATACTGCACGAGCAGCGCCTCCGCGCGTTCCGACCACCAGGTCGCGTGGCGGGGCTCACACACCACAGGGCCGGAGAAGCGCGCGCGCAGGAGCTCGAAAAATCTGCCCGCCACGGTGGTGTCGAACGCGAGCGACGGCGGAAGCTGCACGAGGAGGGGTCCTCGCCTGTCGCCGAGACCGGCGCTCTCGTCCAGAAAGCGCTCGAGCGGCAGCCGGGCCCGCCGCAGCTTCCAGTCGTGGGTGATGGTGCGTGGGAGCTTGACGGCGAACCGGAATCCCGGCGGTGTCGACGCCGCCCACCGTGCGTACGTGGCAGACGCATGCGCGCGGTGAAACGACGAATTGATCTCGGCACACCGCAGCAGCCGGGCGTACCGCTGCAGGTGCGTTCCGTCCCCATCGAAGAGGTGTGTCATCGCGCGCGGGATCGACCAGCCTGCTGTCCCGACCCACACCCGGTCCGACATGTTTTAGAAGAGCGGGACGCCCGCCAACCCGCACGGACGGGTGGCGAGGCGTCCCTAGATGCCCTGCGCGCCCCGCGTCAGGGGAACTGCACCCCGTCGAACTGAGCCGTTGCCGTGTTCATCGAATCTCTGCTGACCGTCACGAGCCCCACGTAGACGGTCGCGTCCATCGGCACGGTGTCGCTGCCCAGCAGCGTGAACGTGATGCCGTCAGCCGACTCGTAGGCGTTGAACACGTTCCCGATCCGCTCCAGCCTCACCCAATACGGCGCCTTCACGAGCGTGTCGGCGGTCGCGACGGTGGCGGCGCCTGCGGAGAGCCGGCGCTGGAACGACGACCCCTTCCCGGACGTGATCGCCATCAGGACGTTCGCCGCACCCGGGTCGAGGGACTGGCGAATCATGACGCCGGCCTTCGACCCCGCATTGATGTACTGAATCTTCTTCACCCGGGCGGTGATGACGCCGTCGCCCGTCATCGCGCGGTAGGCGAAGGCGAACGCGTCGGCGCTGCCCCAGATATCCTTGCCGGCCCCCTTCATCGTGAACGTCGAGGTCAGGACGTCGAAGCTGGTGTCGCCTGTGATGCCGACATCGCCGACGTCAGCGCGCGCCCAGCCTTCGGGCAGCGGCGGCAGCACGGTCGCGTCCACGGGTGGCGCGGGCACGCCGGGTGCGAGTGAGAGGCTGTCGAACGTGCTCGCCGACGTCGCCGTTACGCTCGCACTCGTGCCGGCAAGACCCACATAGACTGTCTGGCCCATCGGGATGGTATCGGTCCCGACGAAGCTCCAGGTCACGCCGTCCGGCGAGAGATACCCGGTGAAGGTGTCACCGGCACGGTCGAGCCGCAGCCATCCGGGAGCCGAGGAGGTGGATGACAGGATCGTCGCGAACGTGGAGCCGCCGGCCACCCGCCTCCTCTGAAATCCGCTGACCGTACCGGCCGACAGATACATGAAGGCGTTGGCGGAGCCGGGTGTGAGCGAGTCGCGGATCATCAGACCCGCGCGCGACCAGCTGACGGCCTTCTGCACGCTGGAGAGGTGGGCGACCATCGATCCGTCGCCCGAGAACGACTGGAAGGCGAAATACATCCCGTCGGCATTGGCCCACACGTCGCCGCCGCCGGCGATGACCGTGAACGCGCCCGTCGAGGGGTCGTTCCCAGCCAGGCCATTGATGCCGACGGTGCCGATATCCACGCCGTGCCACGGGTCCGACAACGCCGGACGCGGGGGCACCGGCGCTCCGCTGCTGCTCGGCAGCACGGTGGTGTCGAACATCACAGAGCCCGGTGCCGCGCGCACATACGTGTCTGGGCTCAGCACGATCTGGTCGATGACGGGCCCGTCCGTCCTCTGCTGGACACGAATCGTATGCGTTCCGGTCGTCGCGAAGTAGATGTCGACGCCGAATCTCGTGGTCGTCGAGTTGTCAGCCCAGCCCCAACCGGCCAGCGAGGTGCCCTGCAGCACGATCTCCTGGCTCGCCGAGGTGCCGATTCGATAACTCATCGTGCCGAACGGATCGACCGAATCGTTGAACTGCACATGGACCGAGTTGTTCGACAGCGAATTGGCCTGCGCCCGCAGCCGGATCCAGATGTGATACGGCACGCCGCTCATCGCGTTGAACGTCGCTTCGAAGTAGTTGGCGGGGATCGCCAGCGCGGGAGCAATCTTCGCGTTCGCCTTATCGGGGTTCCAGAGCGCAACGCTGCCCGCGGCGGTCGGGTCGGCCACCACACTCCACCGGCCATAGACACTCGCCGGGAGCACGTCAGCCGCCCAGATCACCTGCGTGACGGCGCCCACGGGCGGAGGGGGCGGCGGGGGTGGAATGCCCTTGGTGGTGAACGACGAGATCGGTCCGGCGGTCTGCAGCCCCGCGACCGTCCGCGACACGATCCGCCAGTAGTACGTCGTGCCCGGTTGCAGCGTCGGAAGGAGCAGCGATTGCGTCGCGTTGGTCGACGCGTCCTTCGGCCCGAGGTGGAGGTTCGCCAGGAAGAGCGGCGGATTCGGGTCCAGCCCGAAGTACACGTCGTAGTAGTGCGCGTAATACCCGCCGTCCCATTTCAGTTTGACGAGGGTGGTGGCAATCCCGAGCGCGTTGTTCGCCGGGCTCGTGTTCACTGGCCTGTCAGCCGGCAGCGGCACGAAATCCGTGGTTTCCGCCGAGCCCACGGGGTTCTGCCTGCCGACGCAGTCGTCCGGGAGGCCGCTGGCCCACGGGCCCGAGCACCACTTGCGCTGGAACTGGGCGCTGAAGTAATCGAAGATCCACGGCTTGACGGTGAAGTAGTTGTGCTCCTGCTGTTTGTTGTCCGACGGCGTGGTCCAGTTGGAGGATCCGAACACCGTCAGTTGCTGGCCGGAGAACATGACGAGTTTCTGGTGGTTCAGCCCGAGATGCGCGCGCACGCGGAACTTGACGCCGGCCGCCCAGAGTTTGTCGAGGTTGTACGAGACCCACTGGCGCCTCGGCAAGCGGTACTCGTCCAGGTCCGTGATGAGCCGGACCGGAATCCCCCGCTGGACGGCGGCGATGACGGCGTTGGTCTCCCGCTCGTCGGTGATCCGGAACATGATGACGTCGATCGCCTTCGTCTCTTTCGGATACTTGCCGAGCAGCCGGTTCGCGTAGCTCTCCTGCTGGGGAAAGTTCAGCTCGGGATCCTTCGTGAAGATGGGATAGACACGGGTCGGAGGATTGGTAATATTCGCGTAATCCTTGTAAAGGATCGTGTCCGTCCACAGGTCGTCGTACTTGGTGCGGAAGCTGTTCACGACCTTCAGGTCGTCCGTGAAGAGAATCGCTTCGTCTTCGAAATTGACATACGGCTGCTCCGGCACGAAAGCCGTGGGGCTGTAGTTCGCGCCGCTGAACTCGACCTTGTTCTGGCCGGAGAAGATCATCACTTTCCAGTGCAGGATGTCCGACGTCGTCAAGGCCCGCTGGCGGATGGGGATGCCGGCGTCCACGAGCTGCTGGAGGATCGTGACTTCGACCGGGTGCGCGCCCCCGTACGCCGGCAGCGCGCGCTGGTCCATGATGACCCGCACCGGGACCCCGGCCTGCCAGCGCTTGACGATTTCCGCGGAAATGCGGCCGTCCTCCATGAACCAGAACGCGACGTCGAGCCCGACATTCTCGTTTCGAATCAGATCGATGAGGGGCGTCCGGCAGTTCTCGTACGACGCGTCGCACAGCCACTCCTGGGCTTGCGCCGGTGCCGCCGAAAGCAGCAGGACCGACGCGGCGATCAGCGTGAACGCCATCCGTGAAACTCCCTGTCGCGCCATTGCTTCCATCCTCCGGGTCGTGTCCGACCCAGCCATGATGCGGACCTCGTGCCAGCCGAACCGTTGGGCTGCGCCGGCCCAACCAAGAGATTTTGCTCGGCAAAACGTCAAGTCTGACGCCCCGGCGGACCGGTTTATCGAAAGACATAGGAACACGGGGGGAAGGCAAGGGCCCGGGCTCAGCCTTTTACGGAAAACGTTTACTCACAAACATGCGAGTATCTGTCGCCAGGACATGCCGTCGTGAAGATGTCGCAGGCGCTTCGTTACGTTGCGGCGGCTGGCGCGGTCCTCGCCGCAACCCTTGGCACGACGGCCCTCCACGGCCTCATGGGGTCCAGCGTCTCCATCCTGTTCTTCCCGGCCGTCCTGATTACGGCCATCTACGGCGGCTACGGGCCGGCGCTGCTCGCGACCCTGCTGTCCACCACCGCCCTCGCCTATTACTTCGTCCCCCCCTACAACATCGTCGACATCGGCGCAGACGATGCGATCCGGTTGACGGTGTTCGCCGTCATCGCGGTGGTCGGGGGGTCGATCAGCGCGGCACGGAACCGCGCGGACGACGCCCAGCGGCGGGCCGTCACCGAACTGCGCAACGCGCTTGGGACCATGCGGAAGGTGAGCGGCTGGCCGGTCTTCGTGGATATCAGCTTCGCAGGGGCGGCATGGCAGCTGCTGGCCCACGCCGCCTCGGTGATGGGATGCGACCGGGTCGTGGCCACCTGGGAAGCAGACGACGAGCCGTGGATCTATCTCGCCTCGTCGGCTGGCGAGCAGGAAGGGATCGTGAAGTTCCCCCCGACCGAGCTCCCCGCTCCGGTGCCGCGGGAACTCCATGACGCGACGTTCGTGTCCAACGATCCTGCCAGGGACGCGGTGACGGCGTCCGTAAGTGGGGCCGGGCCTGCGACGACCTGGGAGGGACCGCTGCTCGCGGGGGAGGTCTCGGCGCGGCTCTCGGGCCGCGGCGTGGCTTCCGCGCCGTTCCGGCTGGAGCACCTCGCCGGCCGGCTGTTCTGCAGCGGGCTGCCGGGAGCGGGGCTCGAGATCGTGCCCCTCGTCAACGTGGTCGCACACGAGGTGGGGACCTCGCTCGAGCGCTTGTACCTGCACGATCGGCTGCAGCAGGTCGCGGTCCGCGAGGAGCGGATCCGCCTCGCCCGGGATCTGCATGACGGAGTCCTGCAGTCATTGACAGGCATTCGCCTCCGCGTTCAGACCCTGGCGGACCAGCCTGACGCGACTGCCGCCGCCCGGGATGGATTGCTGGCCATCGAACGGGGGATTGCCAGCGAACAGCGTGAGCTGCGGCTGTTCATCGACGACCTGAAGCCGCGATCGCGTCAGGTAGGTGCGAGCGGCTCGCTCGTGCACGTTCTGCACGAGTTGCGCGATCGGCTCACGTCCGAGTGGAAGACGCCCATCCTGGTCCGGGTGACGCCGGTCGATCTCATGGCGCCCGCGGATTGCGAACAGACGCTTCGGCTGCTGGTGCAGGAAGCGGTGATCAATGCCCTGAAACACGCGCAGCCCTCGCGGGTGTCAGTGGAAGTCGACGCTCCCGGACCCGGCGCGCTTCGCGTGGTCGTGGCGAATGACGGACGGGGGTTCCCGTTCAGCGGACACCTGACCCACGACCAGTTGATGTCTTCCGGTGCCGGTCCCGTCAGCCTGCGTGAGCGCCTCGTGTCGGTCGGAGGCTCCCTGACGATCGACTCGATGGCTGTCGGCTCCCGGCTCGAGATGATCCTGCCCCTTCAGACGAGCCCTCTCTGCTGAGCGGCGAGCATCAGCTCCAGGCGGCCGTCAACGCCGAGTTTTTCGTAGATGTTGTGGAGGTGCACCTTGACCGTGCCCTCAGAAATGGCGAGACGTTCGGCGATCGCTTTGTTGCGGAGGCCCTGCGACACCATGCGGACGAGCTCGGCCTCGCGCGGGGTCAGCGCGTCGACGGGCCTGGCCGCGCGGTCGCGATCGGCGACCGAGCGGAACGCCCGTGTCAAGGTGTCGCCGTCGATCCACTGGGCACCGCCGTGGACGGCGCGCACGCACTCCAGGAGTGTTTCCGGCGACGACTCCTTCAGCACCAGCCCCGTCGCCCCGAGCGTCACCGCCTCCATCACCTCCTCGTCGCGGATGGCGGCCGTGAGCAGGATACGTCGGCAGTGCCCGTGCTTCCCCGCCAGGGCCCGAAGGACGTCCAGGCCGCCCTGCTGCGGCATGCGAAGGTCCAGCACCAGGATGTCAGGCGCCATGACCTCGACCGCCTGGATGGCGGACGCGGCATCATGGCAGGAGGCGACCACCTCGAGATCGTCCTGGCGCTCGAAGAGCTGCCGCAACCCGTGCAGGACGATCTGGTGATCGTCGACGAGGACGACGCGAATGCTCATGAACGCTGGATGATCCTGGTCATGGTGTCATCAATCCGCCCGTCAGAATGCCCAGCGCAGTCCGAGCCGGATGGAGCGCGGGGGCTGGACGGCCGTGGGTGAGCGGAACGCCGGGCCGGTGATCACGTCTTCCTCGACCTCGTTGTTCGTGTTCAGCAGGTTGTAGGCCTCGAAGAGCAGCGTCGCGTGGCGCGCGCCGAGCGTGAGCTGCTTTTCGAGGCGCGTGTCCAGGGTGAAGGTGTAGGTGAAGCGGGTGCGGCCACGCGGCAGGGCCGGAATCGCGTCGAGCCCCTGATTGAGCGCCGGGGCGATGACGACGCGGGTGAAGTGCTGCCCGTCCTGGTATCGGGCCGCCGCGGCCCCTTGGAAGCCGTGAGGCAGCCGCCATATTCCCGACCACTTGACGACATACCCGCGCTCGAAGAACAGCCGGCCACGCGCGTTGGTCAACGCATTCGGATCCGTGAAGACCTCGCCGAGGACGCCCTGGTCGTTTTCGTCCGCCCGAAATCCTCGATTGCCGCCGGCCCCTTCGGACTGGTGGGCCGTTGCGCCCGCGAGCATGCCCCACCGGCCATCGAACATCCGTTCCAGCACCAGGTCGACCCCGTGATCCCGTGCCGAGTTGCCGTGCACGTTCTGGAGGGTGTACCGATCCGCGCCGAAACTCGAGGGCAGGCGCTCGAACACCGGCAGCCACTGGTCGTCCTCGGCACGCGCCATGTCGAGTCCGGGATCGGACACGTGCGTGAGCCGGAAATTCGCAGGGACGTCGGCGGCGTTGACCGGCTCGATGAGATCGTACTGCCGGCGATCGGTGCTGCCCAGCCGAAGCATGAAGCGCTTCCCCAGGCGGGTGTAGACGCCGAGAAGAACCTCGTTGGTCCGGGGCGCGCGAAGGTCGGGCGCGATCGTGTTCAACCTGCCGGCGGCGCAACACGGCCCGACGCGCGCAAGGAGCGAGCCCACCTCGGCTGCCTGAAGCACGCGGTCGCGGTTGCGATCGTTCCAGGCATGCACGGTACCGGAGAGGCTGTTCGGATCTCCCCAACTCAGGAACTCGAGGGGAAGGCGGGGGCTGTATCTCGCGTAGCCCGCCAGCAGCGTCAGACGTCCGTTCGGCAGCGCCCGCCACGTGCCCTGGAGGCTCGGCGAGACCGCACGCCACGGGATGTGTGCCGGCGACCCGGCTCGCGACGCGGCCGTCGACGCCGCACGCAGCCCCGCGTCGATGTCGACCCGGGATGTCACCGGAATCTGATCCGTCGCCCAGAGCGCCATCTCGACGCCGCTCCAGTTCACGGGACTGCCGGCCGCCGTGTATTGCCAGGCCCGGGACGGACGACCATCGACGAGCTCGCCAATCAGCGTGTCGCCCGGTGCCTGGCGCGTTGCGCCTGTCCATGACGCATTGACGCCGAACTGCGGCCGCTGCCGCGTCCCGAGCAGCCGCACCCGGCCCGGATCCCCCCGCCAGCTCGCATACGTGCGCTGTCGGCCGGACTCCGCCGACGCGGCCATGGCCTGGGGCGGACCGTCGCGCAGCCGTTCCATGACGCCGGTGATCGACGCGCCCGAGAGCGCCGGCGTTGATGCACCCCGGGCGTACGTGAGGTTCCCCGACCACGCGAGGCCCAGCGGAGGACGGTGATCCCAGGTGCTCAAGACGACCGTGAACCGATCGCGCTGCTGCAGCCCCGGATCGATGAGCACGGCGCGTCCCGCGGAGGGCAGCACCACGCGGTCGTTCTGCCCGAACACCCGCACTTCGTCGTGGCTGGTGGCGCTGAAGACGAGATGGGCGGAGAGATCCTGCGTGCGGCTCGTCAGGATGGCGGATCGGTCGCGCTCCGCGCGGGCCGACCGCCCGAGCGCACCGGCGACGAGCAGCCCGAGGCGAGGCGACACCGGGCCGCTCATGACGAAGGAACCCGTCGCCATCGACTGGAGGCGGCCAATCGAGGGCGCGCCAGGCCGCACGTTCACCGACTGCAAACCATGGGGCGACCCCATGAACTGCACGGACCGTTGCCACGCGGTCGCGGGCCGCCGCGGGACGAGGGTGACCGATGTGCCCGCGCCGTATGCATCCGGCGATTGACCGGCGGTGACGACGCTGACGGATTCGAGCGCGTCCACGTTGGGGTACAGCAACGGGAATCCGGTCGCATCGGGATCGGTGATGTCGGCCTCGCCGAGCCGGTATGACGTCTGCGTCCAGGACGCGCCGGATGCGCCAAGCCGCTGCATCTCGGGGAACGCCCCGCCCCCTTCGATGCGCTCGGTCACGACCAGCGGATCGGCACGTTCGATGATCCCCCAGACGCCGCCACTCTCGGGCAGCAGGCGCAGCGCCGTCTCGTCCACGCGTGTTCCGTACCCCGCGCGGTGAGCGACCGTGGTGCGTACGTCGGCAGGGGTGGACCGCCCCGCGGCGCGCCCGGCTCGCGCGAATTCGAGGATCACCTGATCCCCCGCGACCGCATCGAACTCGTAGTCGACCGTTTCCGCGATGAGACGATAGCGGCCCGGGGGCAGGAAGCGGAACACCACGGGCTCGTTCTCGTCGAGCGACACGAACCAGGACTGCGACGGATCGCTTGCCGATCGCAGTTCCGCCTTGACCGGCATCTCAGCGACGCGAGCGCCGCCGGCCGGCGGCTCGAGCTGCACTTCCACGCGAGCTGCGGGGCTCTGGGCGCGCGCGGCCCAGGGGGCCCCTAGCGACGCGCACGCCACCAAGGCACTGCCGAGGGCTCCGGCGCAGTTCCTCATCGCTCTCCTCCCAGAAGAGTTTCGCGACTCCGCCCGCCGGTGACGTAGCGCCGTGGCATTGGTGGTGTGAACGGCGAACATCATCGCATGGCTGCGAGGATCCCGTGCGAAGAATGCTGCCGGTCCGCTTTTGCGCCTCTGTCAGGCTTCCTTCCCAACAGCGGATACCACGGGCCGACCACAGCGGACACCAAGCGGCGTTCACGTCCCACTCCGAGGAACTGCACAGGATCAACGATGTGGGCATTACAGGGCCAGCCGCGATCGGCCGATACGCTGATTGTGGCTCGCACCCTCCCTGCGTCGATCGTCCTGGTCGTTGATGACGAACGGGAGGTGCGTGAGCTGTTTGCGCAGGTCCTCGGCGCGGACGGGATCAAGTCGGTGCAGGCCTCGACCGCCGAGCACGCCTGGACGCTCCTCGAACGCGGGTGGGTCCCGGCGGCAGTCCTCCTGGACCTCCAGATGCCGGGCATGGGTGGCCTCGGGTTTCTCCTGCGGATTCGCGCCGACCCGCGCTTCGCATCGCTGCCTGTCACGGTGGTGACCGCCGACTCGTGCATTGCCCAGACGACGCGGGCCGCCGTGGAGGCGCTCGGCGCCCGGGTCAGCTTCAAGCCGCTCGAGTTCGACGAGATCCTGGGCCTCACCCACCGGATGATCGACTCCCCCGCCTGACCGCTGAAGCAGCGCCCTACGTCGGGCGACGTGATCGGCGCCCGGCTACCCGCCGGCCATCGCGCCGATGACGAGGAACGGCTCGACGCCGTTGGCGACGGCGTCGGGCAGCAGCGCATCCGGCAGCTCGTGCGAGAGATCGAGCTCGCACGCGAAAAATCGCACGAACGGCCTTCGCTGGTGCGTGACGTGGTCGCGGATCGTACCGCGCAGCACCGGATACGACGCCTCGAGCGCGTCGAGCACCGAACGCTGCGTGGCCTGGCTCTCGAGCTGCAGCGTCACCTCGTCGCCCACGCGCGCCAGCGCGCGCAGGTGCGCCGGAAGAACGACGCGGATCATGGCGCGTCACCGATGACGGGGCGGCGCGGCTCGTCCACCCTCACCCCATCAACCCCGCGCGCCTGCTGTCGTGAGCGTCTGCACCTCGACCGACAAGACCGGCGGCAAGTCGCGGACGATGGGCGCCCAGCTGTCGCCGGCGTCGGCCGACGCATACACCTGCCCGCCGGTCGTGCCGAAGTACACGCCGCACGACTCGAGCGAGTCGACCGCCATGGCATCGCGCAGGACGTTGACGTAGCAGTCCTGCTGCGGCAGCCCCTTCGTGAGCGCCTCCCATTCGTTCCCCCCGGCGCGGCTGCGGTACACGCGCAGCTTGCCATCGGGCGGATAGTGTTCCGAGTCGCTCTTGATCGGCACGACGTAGATCGTCTCCGGCTCGTGCGCATGGACGTCCATCGCAAAGCCGAAATCGCTCGGGAGGTTGCCGCTGACCTCACGCCACGAGTCCCCCCGGTCGTCGCTCCGCATCACGTCCCAGTGCTTCTGCATGAAGAGGACGCCAGGCCGCGACGGGTGCATCGCGATGCGATGGACACAGTGCCCGACCTCGGCATTCGGGTCCGGAATCCCCTGCGAACGCAGACCGCGATTGATGGCTTTCCACGACCGGCCCCCGTCGTCTGACCGGAACGCGCCGGCCGCGGAAATGGCGACATAGATCCGGTTCGCATCGGCCGGGTCGAGAACAATCGTGTGCAGGCACAGGCCGCCCGCACCTGGCTGCCAGGCGGGACCCGAGCCGTGGCCGCGCAGCCCGGGAAGCTCCTCCCAGTTCTGACCGCCATCCGTCGTGCGGAAGAGCGCCGCATCCTCGACGCCAGCGTAGACCGTGTCGGGATCGGTCAGCGACGGCTCGAGATGCCAGACGCGCTTGAACTCCCACGGATGCGGCGTGCCGTCGTACCACTGGTGTGTGCCGGGCACGCCGTCGTACGTGAACTTGTTGCCGACCGGTTCCCATGTCGTGCCGCCGTCGTTCGAGCGCTGGATGATCTGGCCGAACCACCCGCTCGATTGCGACGCGTAGATCCGGTTCGGATCCGCGCGCGATCCCTTCACGTGATAGATCTCCCAGCCGCCGAAATGCGGGCCGGTGACGTCCCAGCGGGCGCGCTTCGCATCCGACGTGAGCACGAACGCGCCTTTGCGGGTACCAACCAGAACTCGTACTCCACTCATCCTTCGCTCTCCATTTCCAAAGGCGATGCGGACGCCCGCCGGCGCACGTGGGACTCGCCTTTCGTCGCGAATCGCATCCGGGGCGGGGGAACGACCTCGCTACTCGACGGCGAACGCGATCACGGTGCCCCCGAGCTTGCTGCCGTCGACCTTCCCGTGGCCGCCGGCGCAGACCACCACATATCGCTTTCCCTCCCACTCGTACGTCGAAGGCACCGAGTGGGCAGAGAAGGGCAAATCCGCCTCCCAGAGTTTCCGCCCGTCGTCGGCGGCAAATGCCCGCAGCCTGGTTTCGAAGACGGTGCCGCCGAAGAAGACCACGCCGTTCACTGCCATCGGGCCGCCGAGACTCGGCAGCATCGGGGTCTCCCATCGGAGTTTGCCGGTCGAGACATCGATCGCGGCAAGTGCTCCCCACGGCTGCTCGCCGCAGGGCCGCCCATCCGGCCCGATGAACGTCTTGCGGGACATTCCGAAGGGCGTGCCGCTCTGCGCGGCATACTCCTGTCCCCAGCGCTCGCCCGCCTCACCGTGGTCCGCCGAATCGTATGCCGCTCGCGGTATGAGCCGTACGGCGGTCGCCAGGCGGTTGGCCGCCACGAAGATCAGGCCGCGGGCGGAGTCGTACGTGCCGCCGCCCCAGTTCGCCCCGCCGACATTGCCCGGGAATACCAGGGTCCCGCCCGTGCTCGGTGGAGTGAAGAGACCGTCGTAGCGAAGCGTGTGGAACTGGTCGGCGCACCACCCCGCGCGCGGCACGAATCGCTGCTCGGTGAATACGCCGCTCGCCGGAAAAGGCTGTGTCGGGAAGGCCGACTCGCCTTCGACATTCGAGGCGGGTACCGCCCGTTCCTCCACCGGCAACAGGGGGGTTCCTGTCGACCGGTCGAGGGCGAAGTAGTGCCCCATCTTCGTCAGTACGCCGATCGCGGCCGTACCACCGACCTCGATGATTTCGGGTCGCGACGCGACGTCGTAATCCCACAAGTCGTGGTGCACGACCTGAAAGGACCACACGAGGTGGCCGGTCGAAGCCTGGAGCGCCACGACGGAATTGGCGTACCGGTTGTCTCCCGGACGGCCACCCCCGAAAAAATCCGGTGAGGCGCTCCCGGTCGGCACGAATACCAGGTCACGCGCTGCGTCCACGGACATCGGCGCCCACGCATTCGCGGCCCCGGTCCTGCCCGGCGGCGTGGGGTCCCACGTCCATTTCGGCTTGCCGTCTGCCGCCCCGAAGGCGCGGACGGTGCCGTGTTCGAGCTCCGCGCGGCCGTTGTCGCCGATCGAAGACCCGACGATGACCGTGGCGCCGACAACGACGGGCGGGGACGTCACCTCGTAGCCGCCGTCGTTCGCCCCCTCGCCGAGCGCCGCCTGCCAGGCCAGCTGCCCGGTCTTGGCGCTGATCGCGATCAGTCGCGCGTCGAGGGTGCCGAAGTACACCATCCCCGCCGACACCGCCACGCCACGCGCGGACGCCTCGGAATAGCTGCGGTCGGCAACATGCGGATCGAACCGCCACCGCTCGACTCCGGAGCCGGGATCGAGTGCGATGACCTGGTCGAACGGCGTGATGACGAGGAGCTGTCCCTCCGCGAACACGGGCGTCGCCTCGAAGGCGGCAATCTTCTCCGCGCGCGCGTTCGGCGCGGTCGCGTGCGTCTCGGCCCTCCACGCGACTTTCAGGCGCGCGGCGGTCTCCGGCGAGAGGTCCGCTCCGAGGAGAACGAGCGCGAGCTCGAGCAGCACCCGCGTATTCTGCCACAGCACGACCGGCGCGGCCGTGGCGCCCGCGTCTGGCGATGACGGCCCGCCGGCTGGCATAATGGAGGAGGCCTGCGCGGCAACCGCCGTCCCGAACTGCAGGCGGACATTCCTCGGACAACAGGATTCGCTCACATGACCACTCCTCTTCGCGTGCTCGTCGCCGGCTGCGGAAATATGGGTGCGAGCCACGCCCGCGCGTACCACAAGATGCCAGAGTTCGCGATCGCCGGCGTGGTGAGCCGCGGAGCGGAATCGCGCGGCGCACTCAGCCGCGAGCTTGGCGGCGTGCCGGCGTTTGCCGACTACTACGAGGCGCTGAGCGCCACGAAACCAGACGTGGTGAGCATCAACACGTACCCCGAAACACACGCGGCATATGCCCGGGCCGCCATCGAGGCCGGCTGCCACGTCTTCTGCGAAAAACCGATCGCCGAAACCGTCGCGGAGGCGCAGTCGATCGTGGACAGTGCCCGCGCGCACCACCGCAAGCTGGTCGTCGGCTACATCCTGCGCGTGCATCCTGCGTGGATCCGCTTCATCGAAATTGCGCGCACTCTGGGAAAACCTCTCGTGATGCGGATGAATCTCAATCAGCAGAGCCACGGCGTCGCCTGGAACACGCACCGCAACCTGATGAAATCGATGAGCCCGATCGTGGACTGCGGCGTCCACTACGTGGACGTCATGTGCCAGATGACCGGCGCAACGCCGGTCCGCGTGTCCGCTGTCGGCGCACGCCTCACCGACGAGCTCAAGCCCGGCATGTACAACTACGGCCATCTCCACGTGACGTTCGACGACGGATCAGTGGGCTGGTACGAGGCGGGCTGGGGCCCGATGATGAGCGAAGTGGCCTTTTTCGTGAAGGACGTGATCGGCCCGAAGGGCTGCGTCTCGATCGTGAAGGACCCCAACATCGACACGGCCGCGGGCTCGGCGGACATCGACAGTCACACGAAGACCAACTGCATCCGGCTGCACCACAGCGCCATCGACTCGCAGAACGAGTTCGTGCGGCCCGACGAACTGATCAACACGGAAGACGAACCCGATCATCAGGGGCTCTGCGATCGCGAGCAGGCCTTCCTGCTTCGCGCGATTCGCGACGACGTGGACCTCACGGCCCACATGGCCGACGCGGTGAAGAGCCTGGCGATCGTGCTCGCGGCCGACGAGAGCGTCCGCACCGGCCAGATCGTCGCGCTCTGACGGCAGGTTGACTCAGCAGGCTGCGGAACGTCGAGCCTCCGATCGTCGGCCACGGCAGCGCGGAAATCGTAATCCGGCTGACCAAACCGTCGCCCGCGTGCGCCGGAGTGTGCCAAAACGTTAAGGAGTCGTCAGGAATGGTCCTTGCCGCACGCGGGGTGTGCAAGCGTCGCTCACACATGAATTTCACCTGGGCACTGCCCAAATCGCAGTTCTCTGGCGTCTGACCAAGGCCGACGTGGCCTCGCGCGCCATCGTGATGGACGATACGAACGGCATGCGACTCGTGGTCGTCGAGGCCGAGCGTATCGTGCAGTGGGAACGATTCCAGCTCGCAAGCCAGCTCCGGATGCGGGCAGGCGCGATCAAGAATCAGCGCCGCCGCAACGGCTGGTCCTGACGCTGGACGCCGGCTGGTCAGCCCTGGACGGGTTCGTCCGGAGACGTCCCGGACGTGCGGGGGACCGGCTGCGATCGCTGGTGATACCAGCAGTGCCCGCACTCCGCACAGAGGCAGTAGGCGCCGTTGGTGGATCGGAGCGTCAGCGTGATGCGCGCGCCGCCGCACTTGGGGCACCCCGGGGAGGGCGCCGGTTCAAGGGGCATACCCGAATGTAGCCCGTGACCCCGGCGCGCTCAAGCTCAGCGTCTCCGTGCCGCGGACGGGTTGCAAGATCTCGCACACTGGCGGTACGCTGCCGCCCATGTCCCACACCGTTTCCCGCAGAAGATTTCTCCAGACCGTCGGCGCGACGGCCGCCGCCGCCCCATTTCTGTCGGTGCGCCCCGGCGAGGCGGCCCCGATGCTCCGACATGCGAGCATCGGCGCGTCCGGCCAGGCGTTCGGGGACCTGATGTCGTTCGCCAAGCACGCGTCATTCGATCTCGTGGCGGTCGCGGACGTGGACCTCGCCCGATTCGAACGCGTGCAGCAGCGGTTCCCCAAGGTCCGGGTGTACCAGGACTGGCGCGAGCTGCTCCACAAGGAACACGGACACATCGATTCCGTGAACGTCTCGATCCCGGATCACATGCACTGCCTGGTCGCGATGGAGGCGATGAAGCGCGGGAAGTCCGTGTACGTGCAGAAGCCTTTGTGCAACACGATCAGGGAAACGCGCATGCTGACCGAGTACGCTCGCCGGAAGCGCCTCACGACGCAGATGGGCATCCAGGTGTCCTCCACCCGGACGCAGCGCTACGGCGAGGCGCTCGTCCGGAGCGGCATCGTCGGCAGGATTCGCGAAGTCCACACGTTCTCGAACAAGAGCTGGGGTGACGACAAGCCGCTGCCCGAGACGAGCGATCCGGTCCCGGCGCCGTTCGACTGGGACGAATGGCTGGGCGTGAACACCCCCCGGCCGTTCAAGCGCGCGGTGTATCACCCGGGTGAATGGCGGCGCCGCGTGGGGTTCGGCACAGGGACGCTCGGGGACATGGGGTGCCACATCTACAGTCCGCCGTATCGCGCCCTCGCGCTGACGTCACCGGTGGAGGTGACGGCATACGGGCCTTCGCCGAGTGCGGAAAGCTGGGCGACGAAGGCGCGGGTGAAGCTGACCTATCCGGGAACTCAGTACACCGCGGACAAGACGGTGGATGTGTGGTGGTACGACGGGGGCGAATTGCCTCCGGAGGCGCTGCGCGAGCCGATCGGCACCCGGTTTCCCGAGCAGGGCAGTATCGTCGTCGGCACGGACGGGATGATCGTGCTGCCCCACGGACCCGAGCCGTTCGTGCTGCCGGATTCGAAAATGGCGACGCTCCCGCAGGTGGATCTGCCGGAGCGCGATCACTATGCGGAGTTCGTCGACGTCGTCCTCGGCGGCGGCAGAGAGAAGTGCTCGGCGAATTTCGACTATGCCGGCCCTCTCACCGAGTCCGTGATCATCGGCAATATCGCCGCGCACTTCCCGGGCGAGACGCTGCGGTTCGACGCCCGGGCTCTCGCGTTTCCGGGAAAGCCCGAAGCCAATCAGTACCTGACGCGATCCTACCGCAGCGGCTGGACACCCAAGGGCTGACGCGCGATCCGAGTGTCCCTGCACGTCGCCGTGGCGGACCGAGAGACCGCTAGACCAGATCGATCGCGATCACCTCGTGGACCTCGACGGAGGGTACGGTCACCGTCACGATCCCGCCGGCGCGATCGACTCCTGCGGTCAGGAGGTGCACGCGACCGGCCCGCGCTCCGTCCGGCAGCCGAATCCGCGCGCGCTGGGGGGCGGTCGGAATGATTTCCCGCAGGGGGCCTTTCATCATCATCGGATTGGTGAGGTTCACGAGATGCACCGTCAGCGAGCCGCGCTGCCGCCATATCGTGACATCGAGCAGCCCCGGCCCCGATACCTCCACCGGCGGCGCCTCGTTGAGCGCCCACTCGATGGTGTTGCGCAGCAACCGGCCGTGATCGACCGACAGGACATCCCAGAACGTCCGATCGATGTCCCACGGGAAGTACGCGACACGGCCGCGGCCGATGTCGCGCAGGTATACCTCGCGTGAGTCGGTCCGCTCGATACGCGGGTATACATCCTCCATCGGCAGGTCGGGATAGCCTGGAATCAGCGTCAGGGGCGCGGGGAACTCCCGGGTCGGTC
>JANMCN010000067.1:0-11872 GCA_031361295.1 Acidobacteriota bacterium
CCGCGCCCGCCGCTGCGGCGTCAGCGGCTCCGGGCGGACGCGGAGGTCCAGGCGGCGCGAGGGCATTTCCGGAGCCTGCCACGCCGCCGGCGGCGGCCGCAGGCGGCCGCGGACGAGGCGCGTCGACGATTACGGTCGCTACGGAACCCGCGGCGTTTGCCGCACTGGCCGGAAAAGGCGGCGAGATGGCCGCCCGCGTCACGAACATTCTCGCGAGACTGACGTGGCCAGGAAAAGCGGCCGCACAGGGCGCGCCCCCGCCGGCGGAGCCGCTCACCCCTGCGCAGCAGCAGCTGCTGACGGCGGGTCAGGGCGTCTACGCGAGCCTCTGCATCGCGTGCCACCAGGAGGACGGCCGCGGACGCGAGAAACTCGCCCCGAGCCTCGTGGGTTCCACGCTCGCGCTTGCCGCGCCGGAGATTCCCGTCCGTATTCTGCTGAACGGAAAAGAAGGGGAGGTCGGATTGATGCCTCCGCTTGGGACGAGCCTCACGGATGATCAGATTGCCGGGGCGCTGACGTACGTTCGGCGGCAGTGGGGCAACAGCGCCTCCGCCGTGGATCCCGCGATGGTCAAGCAGCTGCGCGCGCTCACGGCCAGCCGCACGCGTCCGTGGACGAACCAGGAACTGCTCGATCTGGCGAACGCTGGCCGCGGGGCGCGGCCCTGACGTGCTGCCGGTGAGCGGCTACGTCGACCTCCAGGTGAACGGCTACGGGGGTGTCGACTTCAACAGCGACGCGCTGACCGCCGCCGGGCTCCACCACGCCTGCGAGCGGCTCGAAGCGGACGGCGTGGCGTCCTTCCTTGCCACGGTCATCACCGACGACGTGGAGGTGATGTGCGCGAGGCTCGGGTCGCTCGCCCGTCTTCGACAGGAAGACCCGCTGGCCGCGCGCCTCATGCAGGGGATCCACATCGAAGGCCCGTTCCTGAACAGTGCTCCCGGGTATCGCGGCGCCCACCCGCTCGACGCCATCCGCGATGGCGACCGCGACATCATGAAACGCCTGCTCGACGCGGCCGCGGGGCTGACGCGCATGGTGACGCTCGCCCCCGAGCGCGACCCGGACGCGCGGATTGTCCGCATGCTGGCCGACGGCGGCCTCGTGGTGTCGGCCGGCCACACCGACGCTTCTCTCGATCAGCTGCGCGCCGCGATTGATGCCGGCCTCTCGATGTTCACGCATCTCGGGAACGGATGTCCGATGGAAATGCATCGTCACGACAACATCGTGCAGCGTGTCCTCAGCCTGGGGCCGCAACTCTGGGTCACCTTCATCGCTGATGGGGCGCACGTGCCGTTCGTGGCGCTGGGCAATTACCTGAGACTCGCGGGCATCGATCGGTCCATCATCGTCACCGACGCGATCGCACCCGCGGGGCTCGGGCCCGGGCGCTACACCCTCGGCCGGTGGGACGTCGTGATCGACGACGACATGGTCCCGCGTGCGCCGGATCGCTCGCATTTCCTCGGATCCGCGGTCACCATGCGGCAAAGCGCGGAAAACCTGGTCGACGCGCTCCATCTCTCGACGGCGGCCGTGCGGCAGATGACGGCGGACAACCCGCGCACGGCTCTGCGCGGGTGACACTCATTGGCCGTGCGAACGCGCAGCCTCATGGAGGCACTCGATCATGTAATCGATGCTCTCGCGAGCGATCGTTTCTGGATCAGGTGAGTAGTCGAAGACCTCGACCGATACCCACCCGGCGTAACCGACCTGCTGCAGCGCTTGGAAAATCGGCACGAAATCCACGGCGCCGAAGCCGGGACCGCGAAGGTTCGCGTCGTTCGCGTGAAAGTGCCCGGCACGACGTCCGTACTGCAGGATCAGCTCGGGGACTGGCGTCGGCTCGCTCGACATCGCCTTGACGTCCAGGTGCAGTCCGAAGTTCGGGTGGTTCACCATCTCGCCGAGCCGCACAGCGTCGGCGCACGTGTTGACAAAATCGGTCTCGACCCCCGAGAGCGGTTCCATGCAGAGCGTCACGCCGCAGTCCGCAATGCCCGGCAGCGCGTCGCGGAAGGTCTGGGCGGCCCATTCGTAGGCCTGGTCAGCGGTGACGCCGGGCAGGAGCGAACGCTGCTTGGGCGAGCCGAACACCATGATGGTTCCCCCGAGGCCGCGGCAGGCTTCGGCGAGCGACACCAGATAGTCAGCCGTCCGCCGGCGAACGACCGAATCCGGTGAGGTGAGGTACAGCCCGTCAGTTCTAGCGAGCAGCCAGTGCAGTCCCAGTATCTCGACACCGGCATCGTCAGCCTGCAGCCGGAGCTCCGCCCGCTGTTGCGGTGTCACGTCCGTGATCAAGGGCGCGAGGGTGAACGGAGCGACCTCGAGCCCTTCATAGCCGACGCTGTTCACGAACCGGCACACGCGGTCGAACGCCCATCCTTCGAACTGTTCGTTGCAGATCGCGAACTTCATAGCGTCGCATTCTATCGAATCCGCGGCCTTCCCGGACGCGGCAGGGACGCCGGGGGCTATGACATGACGCGGTCGCGCGCATATCATGAGCCTGACGCGGGGACGACATCCCGTCCACGCTCTGTCCGTCAGAGGTTGCGAATATCATGCTGCTCGCCAGGTTCCGGATCATCGCGCTCGCAATGGCCGCCACGGCGGTGACGGCTTTCGGTGACCAGGGCACGTCAACAGGCGGGCAGTGGCCCCCAGCCGTCCAGAAGGGGCCCGAGGGTTCCCCGGCCCTCTCGCCGACCGAAGCGCTGAAGACCTTCTCGATGCCGCCCGGCTATCATCTCGAACTCGTCGCGAGCGAGCCCCTGATTCATGACCCGATCGTCATCGACTGGGATCCGGAGGGCCGCCTGTGGGCCGTCGAAATGCCGGGGTTCGTCCCGAATCTCAGCGCGCCCGAGCCTTACATGGAGCCGATCGGGAAGGTCGTGGTCCTGGAGGACACGGACAACGACGGCGGCATGGACAAGCGCACCGTGTTTGCCGACGGCCTGCTCCTCCCGCGCGCACTGAAAGTCCTCGAGCACGGCGTGCTCGTCGGGGAGCCTCCAAACGCGTGGCTCATGCACGACACGAACGGCGACCTTCGCATGGACACGAAGGAGGTCGTGACGGACATGTACGGGCGTCGCGAAGCGCGCGTCGAGCAGAACGCCAACGATTTCGAATGGGGCCTCGACAACTGGATGCACACGGCGGACAGCGACATCTACCTGCGTTTGAAGAACGGCAAGTTCGAAGTACAAAAGACGCTGGCGCGCGGCGAATGGGGTGCGACGCACGACGACGCCGGCCGCATTTACCGGAACACGAATGAGTCCTCTGTCCACGTGGACTTCGTGCCGACGCCGTATTTCTTTCGCAACCCGAACCTGCTGCGCACGCGCGGCAGTTACGAGGCGCTCCGCGACGACGAGAACCTGGTCAATGTCGTGTGGCCGGCGCGTCCGAACCCGGGGACGAACCGGGCTTACCAGCTCGGCATCGATCGCCCGGATGGCACGCTGTTCCACTTCACGTCTGTATGCGCGCCGCGCATCTATCGGGGCGACCGGTTGCCTCCGGAGCTGAACGGGAACGTCTTCGTCGCCGAGCCGGCAGCGAACCTGGTGAGCCGGATTATCCTCACGGACGACGGGACGACGCTGCAGGCACGCAAGGCTTACGAGAAAGGGGAGTTCCTCGTTTCGACGGACGAGCGCTTCCGTCCCGTCTACCTCTCGAATGCGCCGGATGGAACGCTGTACATCGTGGACATGTATCGCGGCGTCATTCAACAGCGCGCAGACATCACCGAGTACCTGCGCGATCACATCCTGACGAACCGGCTGGACCAGCCGACGGGGCTCGGACGGATTTACCGCGTCGTACACGACACGACGCGCCGCGACACGACACGCATGGCGGCTCCCACATCGGCGCAGCTCGTCCAGACGCTTTCGCACCCGAACGGCTGGTGGCGTGACACCGCCCAGCGGATCCTGGTGGAGCGCGCCGACAAGTCGGTCGTGCCCGATCTCGTCACGCTGGCCTCCACGGCCACCGACTGGCGGGTGCGGCTGCACGCGCTGTGGACGCTGGACGGCATCGACGCCCTCGAGCCGGCGGCCGTGACGGCCGCGTTGGCGGACTCGTCGCGCGACGTCCGTGCCTCCGCGGTGCGGCTCGCGGAACGCTGGCTCGGACAGACGAATCACCCGATCCAGGCGGCGGTGCTCAAGCGGCAGGACGATCCGGACTGGTCGGTGCGGCAGCAGCTCGCGGCCTCGCTGGGGGCGTTCCCCCCTGGCGCGCGCGAGTCGGCAATCGTGACGTTGCTCGACCGCCATGGTGATGATCCCGTCACCGTCGATGCCGCGCTGAGCGGCTTGCGCGGCCGTGAAGGCTTCGCGCTCGAGAAACTCCTGCTGCTCGAAGGACCCGCGACGCCCCAGCGGGACGCGGCGGTCACGATGCTGGCCGCCACGGTCGTCCGGGGCGGACAGGACGGGGCGATTCAACGCCTCTTCGCATGGGCCGCCGAAGAGGGACGGCCGGCGTGGCAGCGATCCGCGCTCCTTCGGGGCGCCGAGGTCGCGGTGCTTGGCGCGGCGATGCCAGGAGGGATGGGCGGCCGTCGCGGCGGTCCTCCCGTCGCGCAGGCGTCGTGTCCGACCTGCCCGGGCGCGCGCGGCGGGCCCGGTGGCGCATACGCGTTTCCGCAGGCGCCGCCGCCGCCTCCGGCCCGGCGCGTCGTTCGCCTCAGCCGCGAGCCCGCCACGCTCGCGGCGCTGGCCGGGAAGCAGGACGAGCTTGGAACTCGCGCGGCGGCGCTCATGGCGAGAGTCGAGTGGCCAGGGAAGCCGGGCGCCGCGGCACCGGTCACGCCGTTGACGGCCGACGAGCAGGTCCGGTTCAGGGCCGGCGAGGAGGTCTACAAGAATATCTGCCAGGCCTGCCACCAACCGGACGGGCGCGGCCAGGAGAAGCTCGCGCCGAGTCTCGTCGGGTCCGAACTCGCCCTGGCGCGCGCCGAGGTGCCGGTGCGCATTCTCCTCAGTGGCAAGGAGGGTGCGGTCGGGTTGATGCCTCCGGTCGGCTCGGTGCTGTCGGATGATCAGATTGCCGGCGTGCTGACATACGTTCGCCGTGAATGGGGACAGGATGCGTCGCCCGTCACCCCCGCGCTCGTCAAGGACGTCCGCGCGGCGACCGCCGGACGGACGCGGCCGTGGACGAACCCGGAATTGCTGGAAATCGCGCGGGGCGGCCGCGGGGGGCAGACCCCATGATGCCGTCAGGCGGCTGCTCGCCCCGGCGCGAAGACAGGCGGACATCATGAGTGTGGCAGGAAAGGGCCGTGTCGAAGGCCATCTCTCCCGTGAGGAGATGGCAGCCGTGGCGGCCGAAGGGCTTGGCCGGCTGCCGGTGGACGGCCGGCGCGTGCTCGTGATCATCCCTGACGGGACGCGCACGATGCCGATGCCCGTGATGTTCGACATCCTGGAGCGCGAGCTCGCGCCGCGTGTGGCGACGCTCGATTATCTCGTCGCCCTCGGCACGCATTCGCCGATGGACGACGTCCAGTTGAGCGCGCTCGTGGGGCGCGAGGTGTCCGGCGGACGCGCCGGCGCCCGACGGATCTTCAACCACCGCTGGGACGATCCCGCGACGTTCGTGGCGCTCGGCACGATCCCGGCGACGGTCGTCGAGGAGGTCACGGGTGGCCGATTGAGCCGTGCGGTGCCCGTGGCCCTGAACCGGCTCGCGACCGAGTACGATCACGTCCTGATCTGCGGGCCCGTCTTCCCTCACGAAGTCGTCGGTTTTTCGGGAGGCACCAAGTACCTGTTCCCCGGCATCGCCGCGCCGGAGATCATCCACTTCACCCACTGGCTGGGGGCGCTCATCACGAGCTCGGCAGTGATTGGCACGATCGACACGCCCGTGCGGGCGATCATCGACACGGCAGCGGCCATGTTGACGACGCCGCTCTCGCTGCTCGCGCTGGTCGTGACGCACGAGGGCACCGCCGGCGTGTTCTGCGGGGATCCGCACGAGGCCTGGCGGGAGGCCGCGATGCTCTCGCAGCGCCGCCACGTCCGGTTCGTCGATCGTCCATTCGACCAGATCCTCGCCGTGATGCCCGCCATGTACGATGACCTGTGGACGGGCGCCAAAGGCGCTTACAAGACGGAGCCGGTGGTTGCCGACGGCGGGGAAGTGATCATCTACGCGCCGCACATCCGGGAGGTGAGTTACGTTCACGGCGAACTCATCGATCAGATCGGCTACCACTGCCGCGACTACTTCCTCGGCCAGTGGGAGCGGTTCTCTCACTACCCGTGGGGAATCCTGGCGCATTCGACCCACGTCAAGGGGCTTGGCACCTACGATCCTGCGACCGGGGTCGAGCACACGCGCATCCGCGTGACGCTCGCGACGTCCATCCCGCGAGAGCGTTGCGAGCGGATCAACCTGGGGTATCTCGATCCTGCGACAATCGATCCCCACACGTGGAGCGGTGCCGGCGCGAGCGCGCTCGTGGTGCACCGGGCGGGCGAGATGCTGTATCGAATGGCGGCCGGGGCTGAGCGATAAGCGTCAGGCCCTGGCGTTGCGGGTATCGAGGGTGCGCGCGCGTCGACGGTAGCCCTCCAGCAGCGCCATCGTCACGGCGCCCGGGCGGCCGTTCCCGATGACGCGGTCGTCGATCCGCGTGACGGGGCTCAGCTCGCGCGTCGTGCTGGTGATGAAGGCTTCGTCGGCGGTGGCAAGGTCCTGGGGGCGCAGGGTCTCGCTCCTGACCTCCACGCCGACGTCCTCACCCACCTCGAACAGGAACGCGCGCGTCACCCCCTCGAGCAGTCCGGCTTCTGACGCCGGAGTCAGCGCCACCCCCTTGCGCACCAGGAAGAAATTCGCCTGGGAGCACTCCGACAGCTCCCCGCGGTAGTTGCACATCAGGCTTTCCTCGGCCCCGCGCCGGTTCGCTTCCTGCATCGCGAGCGCATTGTTCAGCAGGTTGTTCGACTTGATGATGGGACTCACGGAGCCGGGATGGTTGCGCAGGATCGACACGAGCGAAATCGTGATCCCGTCGGTGAGGATGCGCGCGGGGGGCTCATCGAGGGGCTTGACGATGATGACCAACGACGGCGACGGCGTGGCGCGGACGTCGTAGGTGAGCTCGCCGATGCCGCGCGTCAGCAGCACACGGATGTATGCCTCCTCCATCTCGCCTGCCGCGGCGACCGTGTCGCTGATCCACCCGAGGAGGGCGTCGTCGGTGAACGGCACGTCGAGCGCGAGGTGTGCGGCCGAGGCCCGCAGCCGCCGGACATGGCGTTCGTACAGGAACGGAACGCGGTCGTACGTCCGCAGCGTCTCGTAGATGCCTTCACCATAGAGGAACCCGTGATCGTACACGGGAATGACGGCGTCCTCGGCCCGGGTGATCCGGCCGTTGACGTAGACTGCGCCGCGAATCGGCATCGGTTTGATTGGTCCTTCTTGAAGCGCGTTCGCGTGTCGGTGATCGACGGCTGCACCGCCGTGCCGTCGTTGACGGCAGTCTAGCACAAGCGGTACGCTCGGCCGGATGCGCGTGCTCAACACCCAGCAGATGCGGGAGGCCGATCGCCGCACGATCGACGAGATCGGCATTCCGTCGATCGTCCTCATGGAAAATGCCGGCCGCCAGGCCGTGGCGGCGATGGAAGCCGCGTTCGACGACCTCGCGACCAGCCACGTGGGCGTGCTCTGCGGACGCGGCAACAACGGCGGGGACGGCTTCGTCGTCGCGCGCACGTTGATCCAGCGGGGTGTCGAGACGTCGGTGTTCCTGCTCGGCAGCGTCGCGGAGGTGCGCGGCGACGCGCGCGTGAACCTGGAGGTCCTGGGGCGGATCGGGCTGACGGTGGTGGAGATTACGAACGCGCAGGAGTGGGAGCTCCACTTCAGCGAGATTTCCCGGTGCGAGCTGCTGGTCGACGCCATCCTCGGAACCGGATTCAACGGTCAGCTGAGCGGGCTGCTCGAAACGGTTGTCGCGGACGTGAATGGACTCGGGGTGCCGGTCGTCGCGATCGATTTGCCCACGGGCGTATCCGCCGACACTCACGAGGTGGCCGGGGAGGCCATCGATGCCTCGATGACGGTCACGCTCGCCGCCCCGAAGATTCCGCTGATTCTCCCGCCGGCAGACTCGCACGGTGGGGATCTGGTGATTGCGGACATCGGCATCCCGCTCCCCATCCTGGACGAAGTCGAGGGGCCTTACATCGAGATCCTGACGCGCGAAGACATGCGCGACCTCGTGCCGGCGCGCACGCCCGATTCGCACAAGGGGGATTTCGGGCGGGTCCTCATCATCGCGGGGTCCGTCGGGCGGTTCGGGGCCGCGCATCTCGCCGGACTGGGTGCTTTGCGTTCCGGCGCGGGTCTCGTGACCATCGCCACCGCACGATCGTGCGTGCCGGTGATTGCCGCGATGGCTCCCGAATACATGACCGAGCCGCTCGACGAGACGGCATCCGGGACGATCGACTATTCCGCGCTCGACCGCGTGCTCGACATCCAGGCCGACATCATTGCGGTTGGGCCGGGCCTCGGCCAGTCGCCCGGCACGGCGGCGTTCGTGCAGGGCCTGCTCGAGCGCACCGGCGTGCCGCTGGTCCTCGACGCGGATGCGCTCAACGCGTTCGCGGGCGAGCCGGATCGGCTCGTCGGCCGCGACGGCGTCGACGTGATCATCACGCCCCACCCCGGTGAAATGGCCCGCCTCCTGAACATCAGCGTCGAAGCCGTGCAGCACGACCGGCTGCAGCACGCCACCGAGTTCGCCGCGAGCCACCGCCTGCACGTCGTCCTCAAGGGGCACCGCACCGTCATTGCCGGACCCGACAATCGCGCCTTCATCAACCTCACGGGCAATTCAGGGATGGCGACCGGCGGCACCGGCGACCTCCTCACCGGCATGATCGCGGCCTGGTTCGCCCAGCTGCTCGACGCCGAGGCGGCGTGCCGGCTTGCCGTCTACCTCCACGGCAGCGCGGGTGACCTGGCCGAGGCCGACGAAGGCGAAGTGGCGCTGATCGCGGGGGACATCGCGTCACGCCTCGGCGACGCCCTCATGGAACTGACCGCCCGCCGCCGCAAGAAGCCCGCGGCCGAGTAACCGGCGGCCGCGAGATCCGTCTCGAATCCCGAATCCCGAATCCCGCCCATGACCACGACCTTCGTGACCCGGACCGAGGACGACACATCAGCGGCCGGGGAACAGTTTGCGGCGCGGCTTCAGGGCGGAGACGTCGTGCTCCTCCACGGGGATCTCGGCGCGGGGAAGACCGCGTTCGTCCGCGGAGTGGCCAGGGGGCTCGGCGCCCCGGGCGATGACGTGTCGAGCCCGACGTTCACGATCATCCAGGAGTATCGCGGCCGCGTGACGCTCCATCACGTGGACCTCTATCGGCTCGCGCCCGCGGAGGTGGACGATCTGGGGCTCGACGAGCTGGTCGAGAGCGGCGGCGTCGTGGCGATCGAGTGGGCTGAGCGCTGGATTGACGCGCCGGAGGGCGCGTGGGTCATCAGGATCGCGCTCGAAGGGGAAGCCGACCGGCGCATCGTCATCGAACCCGGCTGAATCCGTGGCGCGATTCAGCTCGCCGGTGCCGGTGGAGACGCGGGCCCGAGGGCCGGGTCACTCGACCCGGTAGTTGGGTGCTTCCTTCGTGATGATGACGTCGTGCACGTGCCCTTCGCGATGCCCGGCGGGCGTGACGCGGATCATTCTGGCGTCGTGCTGGAGGGACGGGATGTCCGGACTGCCGCAATAGCCCATCCCGGCGCGCAAACCCCCGACGAGCTGGTGGATCATTCCCGCGACGCTGCCCTTGTGCGCGACGCGGCCCTCGATCCCCTCCGGGACGAGCTTCTCGCCCGACTCGGGATTCGCATCGAGATCGAACTCGTCCTGGAAATACCGGTCGCGGCTCCCGCGGCGCATGGCGCCGAGCGACCCCATGCCGCGGTATTCCTTGAAGCTGCGTCCCTGGTACAGGATCATCTCGCCGGGGCTCTCGTCCGTTCCCGCGAACAGGCTGCCGATCATGCAGCAGCTGGCCCCGACGGCCATCGCCTTGGTGATGTCGCCCGAGTACCGGATGCCGCCGTCGGCGATGACGGGCACCTTGTGCGGCGCGGCCGCCCGCGCGCAGTCGGCAATCGCGGTAATCATCGGCACTCCGATGCCTGCGACCACACGCGTCGTGCAGATCGATCCGGCCCCGATGCCGACCTTCACGGCGTCCACCCCCAGGTCGATGAGCGCCTCGGCCGCGTCGCCCGTGGCGATATTGCCGGCGATGAGATCGACGTCCGTGTACTGCCGGCGAATCCGCCGCACCATGTCCAGCACGCCCTGCGAGTGCCCGTGCGCGGTGTCGATCACGAGGACGTCCACGTTGGCGGCGACCAGCGCTTCCGCGCGCGCGAGGGCGTCCTTGCCGGTCCCGATGGCGGCTCCGACCCGCAGCCGGCCCAGGCTGTCCTTGCAGGCGGTCGGGTACTTCACCAGCTTCTGGATGTCCTTGACGGTGATGAGACCCTTGAGCATGTACCGCTCGTCGACGACGAGGAGCTTCTCGACCTTGTGGCGGTGCAGGAACTCCCGCGCCTGTTCGAGCGTGGTGCCGACCGGCACCGTGAAGAGCGGATCGCGCGTCATGATGTCGGCGATCGGGCGATCCAGGTTCGTCTCGAACCGCAGGTCCCGGTTCGTCAGGATGCCGACGAGCTTCCCCTCCTTGCCTCCGTCCGCCGTGATGGGCACCCCGGAGATCCGGTATTTCTTCATCAGCTCGAGCGCTTCGTAGATCCGGTTGGTCGGGGAGAGGGTGATCGGGTTGACGATCATCCCGCTCTCGGACCGCTTCACCCGGTCGACCTCGGACGCCTGCTCTTCGACGGAGAGGTTCTTGTGGATGATGCCGATGCCCCCCTGCTGCGCCATCGCGATCGCCAGCCGGGACTCGGTGACGGTGTCCATCGCGGCGCTCATGAGCGGCACGTTGACGCGGATGTTGCGCGTCACCCACGACGCCACGTCCACGGCACTCGGCAGCACGTTCGAATGCCGCGGCACGAGCAGCACGTCGTCGAACGTCAGGGCCGTGGCAAGGCCTATGGCGATCTGATCGGAGTTCAGAACGTCGGTTCGGGTTTCCATGAACGCCTCAAAAGAAAAAGGGCAGCGAACACTCTGCTGCCCTCACGTGTGTTGTCCGGCGTGCCGGCGCCCCGTGGCACCCTGGCCCCTGCGTCACGCCGCTCCATGGCACTTCTTGTATTTCTTGCCGCTGCCGCACGGGCACGGATCGTTCCGCCCGACTTTCGGCTCGTCGCGCTTCACCTGCCTGATCACGTCGTCTCCACCCGTGCGGGCCGGGAGGGGAGATCCCTTCCTCGGCTGGACAGAGCCGGCGCCGACCGCGCCAAACGGGGAAGGGGCCGAGGCTGACGGCGAGCTCAGCGTGAGCTGCTGCGGAGCCCGGCGGGGCGGAGCGGGACGGATCGGTTCCTGGTCGGGCCCCTCTCCGGCGACGGGCGTGAGCCGCCACAAGTAGCGGACGATCTCGTCCTCGACCCGGTCCTTCATGGCGGTGAACAGGGCGAAGCTTTCCTTCTTGTATTCCACGAGCGGGTCGCGCTGCCCGTAGCCGCGCAGCCCGATCCCCTCCTTGAGATGATCGAGGCTGTAGAGATGGTCCTTCCACTGCGCGTCGACAATCTGGAGCATGATGTCCCGCTCGACCCTTCGGAGGATGTCGGCCGGCACCAGGCCTTCCTTTGCTTCGTACTTCTGGAGGATCGGCGCCCACAGCGTGTCGGTGATCTCTTCCGGCTTGAG
>JANMCN010000083.1:0-52635 GCA_031361295.1 Acidobacteriota bacterium
GCATTGAAGAACTTCAACGTAATCCAGCTGATGTCGAATTCGTACCAGGCGAGGCCGTGACGGGCGGAAACGGGGTGCGCGTGGTGATTGTTGTGCCAGCCCTCACCGAACGTGAGGAGGGCGACCCACCAGCTGTTCCGCGAATCGTCGCGCGTTTTGAAGCGGCGGGTCCCCCACATGTGGGTGGCCGAATTCACCAGCCACGTGCCGTGGAGCCCGACGACCGCGCGGAGGAACACACCCCAGAGGACCATCGACCACCCGCCGAACGCGAGCAGCAGCAGGCCGACGGTGACGAGCGGAACGTAGTGATACGTGTTCAGCCAGCGATAGAACGGATCCGCCGCGAGGTCCGGCGCGTACTTGGACATCATCTCGGTATTGTTGTGGTGGGTCTCACCAAACAGGATCCAGCCCATGTGGGCCCAGAATCCGCCGTCACGAGGCGTGTGCGGATCGCCGTCGTGATCCGAATGCTGGTGGTGCACGCGGTGCGTCGCCACCCAGAAGATCGGACCGCCCTCGAGCGAGAGCGTGCCGCAGACCGCCAGGAAATATTCGAACGCCTTCGACGTCTTGTAGCCGCGATGCGTGTGCAGCCGGTGGTAGCCGAGGCTGATCCCGAACCCCACGGCGAACCAGTGGAGGACCAGTGCCACGAAGAGGTTGGCCCAGCTGAAGTAGAAAAAGGCCGCGACGGCAAGCACATGGAAAATGACCATGATGATAGCCGTCAGCCAGTTGACAGTCGACGGTGAATATTCCGGACGGACGGTCGCGCTCTGTGTGCTCACGGGGCTCCTCTGCGCAAGTGAGCCTTCACAGTAGCAGGTCGCACGGCGCCGGTTTGTAAGACTTCTGTGAGCGCCGTAACCGGTTGTGCGCGACAGACTTACCCGTTGGTTCGCTCGAACTCCCTCATGAACTGGACGAGGGCGTCCACACCTTCCTCAGGAAAGGCGTTGTAGATCGACGCCCGCATCCCTCCGACCGAACGATGCCCCTTCAGGCCGTCGAGCCCGGCAGCAGTGGCCTCCTTCGCGAACTTCTTGTCGAGATCCTCCGACGCCAGCTTGAACGTGACGTTCATCCTGGACCGGCTGTCTTTCTGCGCGTGCCCCCGGTAGAACTCGGTCCGGTCGATCTCGGCATAGAGCTTCTCGGCCTTCCGGGCATTCGTTCGCGCGATCGCCTCGAGGCCGCCGCGCTTCAGCAGCCAGGCCAGCACGAGCCGCATCACGTAAATCGCAAAGACCGGCGGCGTGTTGTACATCGACGCGTTCTCGACGTGCACACCGTACTGCAGCATCGTCGGGATCGTCGCCGGCGTCCGCTTGAGCATGTCGTCGCGCACGAGCGCCAGCGTCACACCCGCGGGCGCAAGGTTCTTCTGGGCGCCGGCGTAGATGAGCGCGAACTTCGACACGTCAATCGGGCCGCTGAAGATATCGGATGACGCATCGGCGACGAGCGGGACCCCGGCGGTGTCCGGGACGTAGCTGAACTCGGTTCCGAAGATCGTGTTGTTGGTCGTGTAGTGCACGTAGGCGGCATCGCGATCGAGCGTCAACTCCGACTGTCGCGGCACGCGCGCGAAGTTCTCGGATTCGGTCGATGCCGCGATCTTCACTCCGCCGACCCGCTTGGCTTCCTTGACGGCCTTCTGCGACCACGAGCCGGTCACGATGTAGTCGGCCGACGCACCGGACGCCAGCAGGTTCATCGGCACCATCGAGAACTGAAGGCTGGCGCCACCCTGCAGGAACAGCACGTGATAGCCATCCGGGATCCCGGCAAGGGTCCGGAGGTCCGCTTCACAGCCCGCGAGAATGTCCTCGAAGGGCTTCGAGCGGTGGCTGATCTCGAGAATCGACATCCCCACCCCTGGGAGCGCGAGGAGGTCGCGCTGTGCCTGCTCGAGCACTTCGAGCGGCAGGATCGCCGGTCCCGCCGAAAAATTGAAAATCCGCGTCGTCGTCACCATCTCACCACCTCTACGAAAGTCGTACGACCTGTAAGTCGAGAATGTCGCTGTTGTCCATCCGGATTCGCTCGCAGAGCGCGAGCGAGGGTGCGCCGTCGAGATTGATCCGGGCGACGGCCGCCTCCGCCCCCTCGAAGACGATGTTCTCGGTCTCCTGCACGTTCAGGTTTCCGGTCCGCAGATGATCGAAAACGTGCGCGAGCACGCCCGGCCGATCGCGGTGCCGCACGACGAGGATGTGTGTCGCGGGCGTCCGGCGGGCGAGGTTCACCACGTTGGCGACCTTGCCGGTCTCCGCGTAGGTGCGGATGATCCGGACGGTTTCCGCCGCGATCGCTTCCTGCGCCTGGGCCGTGGATGCACCGATGTGATGCGTGCCGTACACACCGGGGAGCGTCAGCATCTCGTCGGCGAAGGTGCCCGTGCCCCCCGCCGGTTCGCCGGGGAACACGTCCAGACCGATGCGGACCCCCTTCGCGCGGGCCGCCGCGGCGAGCGCCGCATGATCGACAATCTCGCCCCGCGCCGTGTTGATGAAGAATGCGCCAGGCTTGAGCGAATCGATGACGGCGGCGTTGACGAGGCCGCGAGTTTCCGGACCGAGTGCCAGGTGCACACTGAGAATGTCCGCGCGCGCCGCGACGGCCGAAGGCGTCGGCGCGAGACTGATTCGGACGGCCCGCCACGCATCCTCGACGCCCAGTTCGCGCGCCTCCGGTTCGGTCAGGGGCCTGTCTTCACCCGTCATGCGCCGGCTCCACAGGACGACGCTCAACCCGAACGCCGCGGCGCGCCGGATCATCTCCCGGCCGATATGGCCGGCGCCCAGCAGGCCGAGCGTCCTCCCGTACAGTCCGGCGGCCTTCGAATACTCCGCCTTGTTCCAGACGCCCGCGCGCAGGTCCGCCACGTTGTCGGGCACACGTCGATCCAAGGCGAGGATGAGGGCGAACGCAAGCTCCGCAACCGCAATGGCATTCTTTCCTGGGCAATTGGACACGTAAATGCCCCGTTGCGACGCCGCCCCGACATCGATGGTGTTGTAGCCCGCCCCGGCGCGGACGACGAGCGACAAGCGGCCCGCGTCGAGCATCGCGGCGGTCACGGTCGTTCCGCGGACCACAAGGACGTCGGCCCCCGAGGACCGGATGGCGTCGGAGAGAGGCTGGTCCTTCAACTCGGGCTCGTACACGACGTCGCACCCGGCGGCCTTCAGCCCCGCGAGGCCGCTCTGCTCGAACTTGTCCGCGACGAGCACCTTCATATGAGGTGAATCAGCAGGCCGTCCCGCAGCTTCGGCTCGAACCACGTGGATTTCGGCGGCATGATGCCGCCGTCATCGGAGATGGTCATCAAGTCGGCGATGGTGACGGGATGCATGGAGAACGCGACGGCGGCCCTGCCGGAATCGACGATCTCTTCGAGCATCCTCGTACCGCGGGCTCCGCCGACGAACTCGATGCGCTTGTCGCTGCGCACGTCGCCAATCCGCAGCACCGGCTCCAGCACAGTGTGCTGCAGGCGCGCGACATCGAGCGCGCTTGCGCGCGACGGGTCGGCCGGCTCGGCTCCACCGACCGCCACGGTATACCAGCGGCCCGCGACATACATCGAGACGTCTCCCTGACGATCCGGCGTCGCGGTGCCCGGCGCGACCGGAACGCGTGCCCGGACCTCGTCGAGAAACTGGTCCGGCGTCCGCCCGCCCAGATCCTTGACCGTGCGGTTGTACGGCAGGATGGCGACCTGATTGTCGGGGAAGGCCACCGCGATGAAGGAGCCCGCGTCGGCGCCATCACCGCCGGGGACCGGCGCCGGTGCCCTGCCGAGCTCGGCGCGCGCGCGGGCCGCACTCGCGGCCCGATGATGACCGTCCGCGATGTACAGGGCCGGAACCGCCTTGAACAGCTCGGCGAGCGCAAACGTCTGCTCGGGCGCCGTCCGCCAGATGGTGTGCCCCACCCCGTCGTCCGCCATGAAGTCGTACAGCGGCTCGCCGGCTGCTGCCTGGCGCGCGATGGCATCGATGGCCGGCGTTGCGCGATACGTCAGGAACACGACCCCGGTCTGGGCCCTCAGCTCCACGATGTGGCGTGTGCGGTCGTCTTCCTTGTCTCGTCGCGTCCGCTCGTGCTTCTTGATGACGTCAGCGGCGTACTCGTCGAGCGAAAAGCATCCGGTCACGCCTGTCTGTTCGTGCACACCCATCCGCAGTCGGTAGACATACAGCGCGGGGGTGGCATCGAGCTCGAGCGGCGCGCTGGTGCGCAGAGCGGCGAAGTTCTCCCGGGCGCGTTCGTAGACCGCGTGAGCGTAAGGGTCCGTGCCGACCGGCAGATCGATCTCGGATCGGGTGATATGTAAAAAGCTGAGCGGATTGTTCGCGGCGAGCTGGCGAGCCTCATCGGTGCTGACGACGTCGTAGGGGACGGAGGAGACCGCCGCAGCCCGCGCGGGCGCCGGACGCAAGGCGCGGAATGGATGGATCGAGGCCATCCGCATATTGTAGCCCGGCAGAAGGTGCGCAGGGCCGATGCGGACCCTTGCGTTCAGCGGCCCGCCGCGAGGGCGACGGTGTCGTGCGGATTGACCGCGTCCACTGTCAGCAGCGCGGTCGAAATCCGGCGCAGGACATCGTCGCGCACGCCCCGGAACTCCGTCATCGAGACCGCCGGTATCGGCTCGCCCGGCGGGAGCTTCCGGTGCTCCGCGAGCGGATCCACGAACTCGCCGTTCTTCTTGAGGCGATAGTCGAGGTGCGGTCCCGTCGCTGTCCCCGTCGATCCGACGCGCCCGATCAACTGCCCCTGCTCTACGTGCACGGACGGGTGGATGCCAGATCCGAAGGCGGACAGGTGCAGGTAGTAGCTCTCGAACCCGCTTGCGTGCCGGATGCGGACCATGTTGCCGCCACCGCCGCTCCAGCCGGCGGAGACCACGGTTCCGCTGGAAACAGCCACGACCGGGGCACCAGGAGGTGCGGCGTAGTCCACGCCCAGGTGCGCCCGGTAGGTGCGGAACACGGGGTGCAGACGGTTCCTGGAGAAGCCGGATGTGACCCGCGGCTCGAACTTGAGCGGCGATCGGAGGAAGAACCGCTTCAGCGAGCGCCCGTTCTCGTCGTAGAAGGCGGCTTTGCCGGTTGCCGGGTCTGTCCACCGGAAGGCCTGGTGCTGACGGCCGTCGGCGACGAATCGAGCGCCCAGAATGGGGCCGTAGCCGGCAAACTGCCCGTCGTGGGTGGATTTCTCGAAGAGGACCTCGACGCTGTCTCCCGGCTGCAGGTCGCTGTCGAAGTCGATCTGCCCGGCAAACATGTCCGCGAGGGACATCGCGAGTTGAATCGTCTCTCCGGCGGCGTCGATCGCCGCGACCACGGACGGGTGCTCCGCGTCGATGAGGCCTCGGAGCGCGACGGGAGCCGTCTGCTTGTCGTACGGAAGAACCGCCGACTGGAGCGACTCCGGCTCTGCGCGGTCGGGGCAGAGGATTCGCAGGAACCGGTTCATGTCGATTTGATATTCGAACTCCCGTAGATCCCCGCCGAGGGACCGGACGAGCCGGTAGGGGCGATCCGCGCGCAGGTGTCGAGGGTCGAAAACGGCGCGGGCCGAGACAAGGGCTGCCTGCGCAACCGCGGGGACGAGCCCGTTCGCCTTGAAGAGCGAGTCGAGCGTCGCGTGAGGGGGAACCCGCCCCTGTATGGTTTCGGTCTCGCGGCGCAGGAGCACGTCGGCGCCCTTTGGGGTGGGGGCTGAAGGCGCGTCACGACACGCCGTCGTGAGCGCCGCGACGGCTAGGGCATAAACAAACTGCCGGCTCATCGTACGGCCGGCAGTGTAGCAGGTTCGGGGTTCCGGGCTCCGGGTTCCACGTTCGGGGTTCAGAGCCGAACCTTAGCGCGGGGCCATGACCCACACGCCCCAACTGCCCGCGCTTCGGCTGTGATACGCCACGCGCTGGCCGTCGGGCGCCCACGTGTATTCCTCCGCAGAGGGATCCGACAGCACCTTGCGCATCGAGGCCTCCGGCAGTTCCAGCAGCCACGCGCCGTCGCGGTAGACCTGGAACATCACGCGCTTGCCATCTGGCGACACGGCGGGCGTCCGCACGAGCCGGCCTGCGATGGGAGACGGGTAGACGCGCTGGCGGCCTGAGTCGAGATCGAGGACGACCAGGCTGGTCTCGTGACTGTAGGCGAGGCGCCGCCCGTCCGGGAACCACGAGCCGCCCCACGGCGCGCCGAACTTGTACGACGTGAGCCGGCGCGCACGGCCGGAGGCGACGTCTGCGGTCCAGAGGTTCCACACCTTGGGATGATCCGCCTCGGCCCTGACGAAGGCGATGGTCTTCGCGTCGGGGGACCAGCTCGGAATGGCGGCGAAGCCGTCTCCGCTGATTCGCCTGACGTTCTGGCCGTCGGCATCGGCGATGTAGACGCCGCGCTCGCCGTCGCGATCCGAGTCGAACGCGATGAGCGCCCCGTCGGGCGACTGGCGCGCGTGGAAGTTCTGCGCGCGGTCGTCCACGACGCTCGTGATGCGCAGTATGGCGCCGCGGCTGTCGGTGTCGGCCCGCATCAGCGCGCTCCGGCCCCCTGACTCCGCCTGGTAGAACATGGCGCTTCCGACGCTGGCGAACGACGGGGAGTACGCGGGTCCGTCAGGCATGCCGCGGACTGGAGACGCCGCGAGGTCACCACCAGCCACGCGAGCGACGGAAGCGTCCGTGACGGCTCTGTCACCCTCTCGGGCTCCCGCGGAGACCGCGTTTTTCAGCGTCATCTGCGGCGCCGCCGTGCCTGTGGGGACGGACGGCGTGCCCGCCGCAACTGCCGGAGCCGGTGCCAGCGCAGGCGCCGCTGAAAGCGCGGCAGCCTGCGCTCCGGCGGCGTTGTGCGGCGCCACTGTGGAGGTCCCGGTCTCCGGGACCCGCTCCGGCGCGCGAGCTGCCGTGGCGGCGACCTGCGTCGCCGCGGCGTCCGAATTCGAACCGTGACTTCTGGCCACACGCGCCCAGAGAGCGGGAGCGATCCCGACCGCGAGAAGCGCGGGGATGGCCAGCGCCGCGAGGTAGCGCTTCCGCCGGCGATGCGCCTCAGGGCCGACGAGGGGGGTGAAGGCGCGTACCGCGATGTCCATGGGCACGATGGAAATTTCCACGGAAGCCGACGCGTCGCGTTCGCGGACCGACTCTTCGAGGAGCGGCCATGCCGTCCGCACGACCAGGTGATCGTCGAGCCCGGCGGCGCGCGCGTAGCGAACGAGTTGCGTGCGGCCGACGTGCGACGCCGGCCAGTTCCGCAGGTAGCCCCACTCGAGTTCCACGAGGAGGCGCGGGGAGATGTGGCTGCGCTCCGAAATCTGGGCGAGCGTCAGCCCAGTCGCGCGGCGCGCCCGGCGGATATCAGAAATCGTGAGCGCGGTTTCGCGCGGCTCGAGACGGACCGGCGCGACGGCCTCGCGCTCCGGCCCGGCAACGACCGCCGCGTCCTCCTCGGGCCTCTCGGCGAGGGCGACAGGCCCGGGCACAAGCGCGGTGCGCGCCGTCTCGGACGCGCGCGCGACGAGCGCCTGCACGGCACCCTGCAGGTCGGGCGACGCGAACCGGCTCAGCGCTTCCGCGAAACCCGCAAGCGACTCGTACGGTGGCAGATCGAGCGTGCCGAGCGCGCGCGCGACAACCAGCCGCAACGCCCCGGGAACCCGGAGGTCGGCGGGGACATCGAACCCCGGGAGCAGGGCATCGAGCAGGTGCGCCGCACGCGGCACGGCGCGGTCGTCAGCTGCGACGGGGCCTTCGACCGACACGGCTCCCGACTCGCTGAGTCGGATGACGTGCGCCGATGGCACGCCAGGCAGTTCGCCGCGCGACGCACGCAGCACCACGGCGCGCACGATGGTGACGGCATCAGCGTGAGGGATCGCCACACCGGCCGCCGCCAGATCCGCGAGGGAGACATGAGAATCGTGGGTCGTCATTGTCGCCGAGGATTGCGACAATCCTGCCATCCCCGAAGCCGGGAAAAGCGGCTAATTTATCAAGGTTTTCATCGAAGCCGTGTCGGCTCCGGCACTCTGTCGCTACTGATGAGCGCTCGCGAGGGCAACCGGTCCGCAGAATTACACGCCTCGACCATATCGGCGCCGAGCGAACCTGACGTTGCCGTGTCAGTGACGCTCGACGACGATTTGGACGAGCTTGCGGAACTTAACCGGCACGCCGCCGACGGTGGCCGGCTGATACTTCCATCCGCGCGCGGCGTTCATGAGCAAGGGATCGTAAACCGGATGCAGCGAGCTTCGGAGCGTGATGGCGCTCACGCGTCCCTGCTCGTCGATGATGACTTCGATCATGCCGCGATCCCGCGTCTGGCTGGCGATCTGGGCAGGCACGCGCGGGACGTCCTGCTTCACCACGACCGGGGGCGTCACGCCGGTGTCGTCCACATTCCAGAGGCGGGTCGCCACAGGCGGCGCGACTGGTGGCGGAGCGACAGGCTCGGCAGGTTTCGGGGGTTCCGGCGGCGGCGCCGCGGCGGCCACGCTGAGATCCAGGAACCCGGTCGCGAGCACTCGCAGGTCGGGCAGCCGGTTGCCCATCTGCGGGTCGTCGAGCAGCGCCAGCAGCTCTCGGAATTCCGGCTCGGCGGCCGCGAAATCCTTGCGGTCGAATGCGGCCTTGGCAGCCCCGTACCTCGCTGCGGCAATCTCCGGGAGGAGTCGCTGCCGGACCTCGCTGAAGGCGGCCCGGACCCTGGGCGAGGCGTCCGACTCTGCCGGGACGAAGAGCGGATCCACCGTGACGACCGCCGCAATCGCGCTTTCGGCCTCCGGCCCGCGGCCCAGTGCGAGCAGACACAACGAGCGATACTGCTGAATCGACTTGCGGTCGGGCGATTCGCCGCCCATCGGCAGCCCGTTGAGAACGACCAGGGCCTCGTCGTATCGGGCCGACGCGTAGAGATCCCGCGCGTTCGTCAGCGGGCTGCTCTGCTGCGCGTACACCGGGCTGCCCAGGCAGACGGTGATGCACAGACTCGTCAGGATACGGAACTTCATGGTGACCTGCCTGCTCTTACGCGCGTCGCGCGTCGCGCGCGCGCCGTTGCTCATACGCCGCTCGCGGGCGGCTCACTTCATGTCCACACTGAGACGGACGGGGGCGCCCGTCGTGACGGAGATCGCGTGCCGCTTCTCGCCGAACTGCGGGTGCTTGAACACGATCTCGTGCGGGCCGATCGCCACCGCGAGATTGCCGATCGGCGTTTCGCCGACGCGCTGGCCGTCAATCCAGACTTCCGCCCACGGGGCCGCATTGAGGTTCACGACCCCTTGCGGCAGATCGAGCGTGATGCCCGCCACCTTGCCGGGCGCGACCTGCACGACGCGGCTCGAGCGATAGCCGAGCGCGTCGCTGACGAGCTCGAGCTCGTGCCGGCCCGACGCCATCATGATGCGGTCCGTTTCGGTCGTTCCGAGCAGCCGGCCCTGCTCGCGAATCTCGAGCGTGAACGGGGCCTTGACGGCAACCCATCCCGACACGGGCCCTCCCGGAGCGGCGGCGCTCATCGGGACGACGAGGGAGGCGGTGCCGCCAGCCTGCACGTTGACGGTATGCCGCGCACTTGCGCCGTCGGCCTGCAGCTCGACTTGATGGTCACCGGGGGCCAGGTTCTCGATGGTCAGCGGGGCGACGCCGCGGACCACCCCATCGACGATCACTTTCGCGCCGCCGGGCTCCGATTGAACGGCCATCTGTCCGGTGGCTGGCGCATCAGCGAACTCGAGGTATTGCGAGACTTCCGCGCCAGCGTTCACGGTGAGCGGAATGACCCGCGGCACGCCGCGGCCGCGCAGCTCGAGAATGTGCGCGCCGGGCGCGAGCGTCACGCGGGCCGGCGTGCGCCCACGCTCTACGCCGTCCACGAACACCGCAACGCCCGTGGGCGCCGAGTGCACGACCAGTGCGCCCATTGGCGGGGCTGCGCTCGGCCGCGCATAGAACTTGACCGTGACGACGCCAGCCCCTGCCAGCGCGAGCACGACCGCCGCGAGGACCGCGGCACGTGACCCCGCTCGGCGCGGAGGCTCGGGGCGGCCGGTCGGTCGTGCGGTGAACGGCGCGTCCGGATTGAAGAGTGCGCCGGGCTCCGGGAGCGGGATCGTGGGCGCGGGAGCAGGTGCTGCGGGCACGTGCGGAGCCGGTGCGCTCAAAGGCGCTGGGCCGAGCAGGTCCGTGATCTCACGTGCGTGCTCGAGCGCCGGCGCGGTCCGCACGGCGGCGGGTGCGGCGGCAAACGGGTCGAGCGGGAGCGCGGCCGGTTCGATCCGTGGCACCGGAGCCGCCACGGGTGCGGCCTTGGCGGCCGCCACCGGTTCCGGCGTGACCGGCGGCTCCAGCAGCGATGCGATATACCGAGAGAGGAACGTCTCGAGCGCGACCGGCGCAGCCACGTACATCGAATCGTCGGAGACGAGCTCCTCGAACGCACCCATGGCCTCCGGCGCCGACGCAAACGAGCGGCGCACGTCCACCTGCAGCGCCCGCGCGAGCCAGGTGCGCAGCGGCGGCGACAGCGGCTGCTCCTCGCCCAGGGCCGAACGTTCGCGCGCTTCGTCGAGCAGCGCCGGGATGTGGTGCGGGTAGTCGTCGGCCGCGAGCGGACGGCCCAGGATCAGCGCGAGCGCCGAGAGCCCCATGCCCGTGACATCGGCCCGGTGATCGAAGCGCGGCAGACCGGCGCTCGGAGGCATCGCGACCCGGAAGTCCTGCCACAGCCGGTCCCGTCCGTACTGCAGCTGCTCGATCGCCGCGCCGAGCACGTGCTCCACGATGACCAGCCGCGCGTTCGGCGTGACGACGAGCCGCTCGGGCGCAATCAGCCCGTGCGCGACGTCGCGGGCATTTTCGTGCAGCACCGCGACGGCGGGCACCAGCTGACGAATGAGGCACAGCGCGGCATTGATGTCGATCTGCAGCCGGCGCTCGTGCGCCACGCGAAGGATGTCGGACAGCCGCGTGCCTTCGACATGGTCCGACACGATCGCGAGGGAGGAGGCGGCACCCATCGCACGATCGACGCGCCGGACCCGGACGTAATAGGCGTGCCGGAAGTTGGCCAGCCGCGCGACGCGCTCGCGAAGCGCGAACTCGAACGACGGGACGGCCGTGAGCGCCGGCCGGAGCCGCAGGATCTGCAGCAGTTCGCCGGTGGCGCCGTCGGCTGCCACCACCCGCTCGCCGAGTCCGTCGAAGAAGAGCGGGGCTTCCGGATGATCGTTCGCAGCGGGGCTGGACATGGCACAGGCCGGCAGTGCAACGCGGGGACCAGCGCTCCTGACAATCTTGAAAGCGCCGTAAGTCGTTGGCTCTCGTGGACTCACCGGTCGTCCAGCGACCCGTGCGGTGACCGCCCGATTACAAGGCTGTCGGCGAAGGTGCGGATTTGTAAGGGCCGGCGCCCGATTCGCGTGGGATATGCTGGCGGCCATTCTGCCGACCGGTACTCCTTCCCTGCCGCAGTCCTCGACGCGTTCCGAAACGGGCGCGTTCCGGTGGCTCGTTGCGTTCGTGGCGCTCGCGGTCGCGTGGACGTGGCCGCTCGCCGCACACCTCGGGTCGCGCATCCCGCACGATCCGGGTGACTCGCTCCTCAACATCTGGCTGCTCTGGTGGAACGCGCATGCGGTGCCATTCACGCGCACGTGGTGGAGTCCCCCCTTCTTCGTGCCCATGACAGGGGCGCTGGCCCTGTCCGAGCACCTCGCCGGGTTCGCCCCGGTGACGACGCCGATCCAGTGGGCGGGGGCGAGCCCGCTGACGGCGTACAACGTCGCCTTCGTCCTGTCGTTCGCCCTGTCCGGCTTCTTCGTGTTCCTGCTCGTGCGACGACTCCTCGGCCACGTTGACGGGTCCGCCGTGCGCGACATCGCCGCCCTCGGGGCCGGGCTGGCGTACGGCTTCGGCCCTTACCGCGCCGGGCAGCTGGCGCACCTGCAGGTGCTCACGTCGCAGTGGATGCCGCTCGCGCTCCTCGCGATGCACGGATACGTGCACGACGGCCGGCGCCGCTGGCTGGTTCTCTTCGCGGCCGCCTGGCTCCTCCAGGCGCTCTCGAACGGCTACTACCTGCTCTTCTTCCCCGTGCTGCTGACCGCGTGGCTGCTCTGGTCGGCGACGGATTCCCGCGCACGCCCGCGCGCCGCGGTCCTCGGCGGCGCCTGGATCGTGGCGTCGCTGCCGCTCGTTCCGATCCTGCTGCGATACTCCGCCGTGCAGCGCCACCTTGGGCTCTCCCGCACCGCGGACGAAATGGTGAACTTCAGCGCGAGGCCGATTGCGCTGTTGCACGCCTCGGGACTGCTCCGCTTCTGGCCGACGGCGCCGACCGCCACGACCGAAGAATTCCTGTTCCCGGGGATTGCGCCGATCGCGCTGGTCGTCGCGGCAGGGGTCTCGGCCGCACGCCGCCGGGGGGGCGATGCACACGCGCCTTCGCCGCTCGCGTTCTATGCGGGCGCGGCGGTGCTCATGTGGGCCCTTGCCCTGGGGCCCGCGCCTGGCGGGGCGCCGCTCGGTGCGTGGCTCCGTCCCTACACCGTCCTCACGTGGTTGCCCGGCTACGACGCGCTGCGTGTCCCGGCGCGGTTCGCGATGCTGGCGACCCTCTGTGCCGCGGTCGCTTCGGGTCTCGCCTTCGCGCGCCTGGCTCCGGCGGGGCGCACGGCGTTCCGCATGTTCGCGGGCGTCGTCCTGCTCGGGTTGGGAATCGACGGCTGGATGCGGCCGATGCCGCTGGCCATCCCGCCCGGACGCGTGGACCTGCCGGACATCCGGGGAGCGAACGTCCTTGAACTTCCGCTGAACGAGGGCGCGGTGGACACGGCGGCCATGTACCGCGCCATGGTGCATGGCCATCCTCTCATCAACGGCTACAGCGGACACACGCCGCCTCACTATGCCATCCTGTCGCTCGCGCTCCGACGAGGCGATCCGTCGGTGCTGACCGAACTGGCCCGCGGGCGCCCGCTCATCATTCTGGTCAACCCGGCGCACGATTGGGGCGATCATCTGCGCCATCTCGTCGAGGGCCTGCCGGGCATCGACGCGCGTGGAGGATCGAGCGGAGGCATGACGTACGTGCTGCCGGCCGTCCCCGCGGCTCACGTCGCGCAGGGCGGTCCACCGTGGCCGGTCACCGCCCGCAGCGTGAACAGGTTCGAGGTCACGCTCGATCTGGGCCGCGCACGGGTGGTCCGGACGGTCGGGTTCCCGCTTCGGTGGCATTTCGGTGAGCTCGATCCGCGGATCAGGATCCAGGCATCCGACGACGCGGTCGCGTGGAACACCGTGTGGGAAGGGTGGACTGGAGGTCCTGCGCTTGCCGCCGCGCTCGAGGATCCGCGGGAGGCGCCGGTGCGGTTGACGGTGCCCGATGTGCGGGCGCGGTATGTGAGGGTCTATCCTGCAGACATCTTTCTTCAGCGCGACGTCACTGTCTTCGGGCCGAGGTAACCAGGAGGGATCGTGAACCTCGACAAGCTGCGCCGGATCTGCCTGTCATATCCGGACGCCACTGAGCAGGTCCAATGGGGCACCGGGCTCGTGTTCAAGGTCGATGCGTACGATGCCGTGTCCGCCAGATTGACGAAGCGGGATCAGACGACCATCTCGGCGGCGCCTGCGTCGCGCGCCCGAGGGAACATTCGATGAACCGCCCGGGCCTCACCCTGATCCTCCTCCTCACGACGGCGGTCGGCCGGGGCGCTCCGATGCAAGGACGCGGGCCGGCGGCGGAAGCCTCCCATCGCCGGGTCTCCCGGCCTGGAGCATCCACGACGGCGGACCGCGTCATGAAGCTCACACGGAGTTCCGCCTGGAGAGCCGTGTCGTCCGTCCCGATTGCGTTTCCGACGCACCATCCGCAGGGGATGGTGAAGATCGGCGACATGTTTTTTGTGTCTTCCGTCGAGGTCACAATCCCGACCCGGCGGTTTCCCGCACCTGAGGGCGGCTACGACCGCGACACCGGTGAAGGCGTCGGCCACCTCTTCAAGTTCGATGGGTCCGGACATCTCGTCGCCGATCTCAGACTCGGCGAAGGCACGATCTATCACCCGGGCGGCCTGGACTATGACGGCGCCGATATCTGGGTCCCGGTCGCAGAGTACAGGCCCGACAGCCGCTCCATCGTCTACCGCGTCAAGCCCGAGACCATGCAGGCGACAGAGGTGTTCCGGTACCCGGATCACATCGGGGCGATCGTGCACGACACGGACGCGAACACCCTGCACGGAATCAGCTGGGGCTCCCGGCGTTTCTACCGGTGGCCGCTGGGGCCCGCGGGCACCATGAAACACGCCGGAGGCGCGCCCGAGCCGCAGCGAACGCTCAACGCCTCGCATTATGTCGACTACCAGGACTGCAAGTACGCGGGCGCCGGCAGGATGCTCTGCACCGGCGTGACGGAACTGCGCCAGAAACCCGAAGCCCCGCCATTCCGGCTTGGGGGGATCGACCTCGTCAGCCTCCGGGACGGCCGGCCGCTGCACCAGGTTCCGCTGCTGCTGTGGACGGAGGCGGGGATGGACCTGGCGCACAACCCGGTCTGGCTCGAGCCCGGCGCGACGGGTCTCCGTGGATACTTCATGCCCGACGACGAGACGTCGATTCTCTATGTCTACGAGGTTGCCACCGAATAGACGGGGGCCCGGGGTGCCAGGGCGCCGTGGTGCCAGGGGTGGCTTACGCCTTCAGGCGGAAGTTTGCTCATGCGACAGCCCAGGCGGCAGACTAGGGAGAATGGATCAGCATTCGATCGCGACGGGCTTCCTCTGGTTCCTCGCCTTCCTGTTCTCGACCACCGTACACGAGGCGCTCCACGCCCTCGCGGCCCTGCGCGGGGGCGATCCCACGGCATACCATGGCGGCCAGGTGTCGCTCTCGCCGGTTCCGCACATCCGGCGCGAGCCTTTCGGCATGCTGGTGGTGCCGCTGCTCACGGCGCTCACGCAGGGATGGGCGATCGGCTGGGCGAGCACGCCCTACAATCCGCAGTGGGCCGCGCACTACCCGAGGCGTGCGGCGATCATGGCGGCGGCCGGTCCAGCCGGCAACCTGTCCCTCGCGGTCATCGCCTTCGCGCTGATCAAGATCGGACTGGTGGCCGGCCTCTTCATCGCGCCCGAACGCGTATCGTTCGAGCACATCGTCGCGGCGCCCGGCGGAGACGGCCAGACCTTCACAGGAGAGATGCTGTCGATTTTCCTGACGCTGAACGTCCTGCTTTGTGCCTTCAACCTGATCCCGCTGCCGCCGCTCGACGGCGCCACCGTCATCGGCCTCTTCGTTCCGGAACGCACGGCGGTGCGGCTGCGCGAGCTCAGTCACACACCGGTTTTCCAGGTACTCGGCCTCGTCATCGCGTGGCGGGTATTCCCGGCCATCGTGGGCCCGCTGTTCCGCCTCGTGCTGAGCGCGGTGCATCCGGGCCTCGGCTATTCCTGACGACACGCTCCTCGAGAGGGCGCTTTTCGGGATGGTAGAGTTGACGGTAGATGGTCCCGTTCGACTTCCAGCTCCGCACCCGCATCGTCTTTGGCCAAGGCACCTTCGACCGGCTCGGCCAGCTCGCACGCGGGCTCGGCTTCAAGAGGACGCTGCTCGTGGCGGACCAGGGTATTGTCCAGGCCGGCTACGTCGGTGACGCGACCCAGCTGCTCGAAGCCGCCGGAATCGACGTGCTGCCCTTCCACGGCGTCATCCACAGCCCGGACGACGCGTCCGTCGAGGCGGGCCGCGGGTTCGCCGAATCGTGGCGCGCGGACTCCGTCATCGGCATTGGGGGCGGCAGTTCTCTCGATTGTGCCAAAGCCATCAACTTCCTCCTGAGCAACGGCGGGGCGATCGGCGACTATCACGGATACGGCAAGGCCACGAGGCCACTGCTCCCGGCCATGGCCGTGCCCACGACTGCCGGTAGCGGGAGCGAAGCCCAGAGCTACGCATACATCGCGAACGGGTCCCCCCAGGGCAGCATTGAATGCGGCGACCCATCGGCCGCGGCGCGCATCGCGCTGCTCGATCCCGAGGTCACGTTCACGGCGCCGCACCACGTGACGGCGATGGCGGGCTTCGATGCCATTGCGCACGCGGTCGAGACCGCGGTCACGATGCGGCGAACAGCGATGTCGGATACGTTCTCGCACAAGGCCTGGCGCCTGCTGAACGAGGGATTCGAGCGTGTGCTGCTGCATCCGGCCGACGCCGAGGCACGCGCGGGCATGCAGCTCGGCGCCCACTACGCCGGAATGGCCGTCGAACAGTCGATGCTTGGCGCGGCGCACGCATGCGCGGCGCCTCTGACCGCCCGGTTTGCCGTCCAGCACGGACTGGCCCTCGCGATCCTGCTGCCGCACGTCGTCCGCTGGAACGGCGGCGTGGTGGCAGACCGGTACGCCGCCCTTCTGGACTCACCCAGACGCCGGGCGAGGGATCAGGATGCCGCCGAGACGCTCGCCGGGAGGCTCGAAGATCTGGCCGCGGCGGCGGGCCTGGGCCTCAAGCTCTCCGACAGCGGGGTCGATGGCACGGCGCTCACCGACCTGGCGGCTGACGCCGCGCAGCAGTGGACCGGAACATTCAATCCACGCCCTTTCGACGCAGCCGGTGCGATGGAGATTTACCGCGCCGCGCTCTGACGCGCACCCTCAGCTGGCGCGCGCGAGCAGACGGCGGACGCCTTCCGCGAACACGACGGGGTCGGGCAGCAGACTGAGGACGAGGAACGCCTCGTGGGCGAAATCGAAAAAGAACCCCGGGTGTACGAGCACGCCGTCGCGCTCGAGCAACTCCAGGACCAGCTCCTCCTCCGGCCGGGTCGCGGGAACGCGGAGCACCGCTGACCACCCGGCGTCCGACTGCAGCGGCTCGATGGACGGAAAGCTGGACGCGAGCTCCCGCAGGGCTGCGTCGTTCGTGCGCACCCGATCGAGGATCTGTCGCCGCACCGCCGCGCCATCCGAAAGCAACCGGGGCGCCGCCAGCTGCACTGGCGTCGAGACCGACAAATAGGTGTCGCAAATCAGTTCGAGCCGCTGCAGCGCCGCGTGGACGACGCGGTCCGGTCCGTCGACCGCGATCCATCCGAGCTTCACCTGCGGAAGTCCGACGGATTTGGAGAGCCCGCCGAGACGGAAGGTCAGCGCCGGCGCGTCTGTCTGGCTCCAGGGTACCGGTTCGGCGCGCAGCGGATAGTCGGCAAAGACCTCATCGATGATGAGCGCGGCAGTGCGCGCCCCGCACCGATCGGAGAGCCCGCCGAACTCAGCGGGGTTCAGCGTCGATCCCGTCGGATTGTTCGGGCTGACCGCCAGCACGGCCCGGACCCCTCCGTCCCACCGTTCGTCAAGCGCATCGAAGTCCACCATCCAGCGCCCGTGATATTCGAGACGATAGGCAGCCGCCCTCACGCCGTCGAGCGCCGTCAAGTGATCGAACAGTGGATAGCTGGGCACCGGCACCATCACCGAATCGCCTGACGGATTGCACAGAAGCTTGAATAAGATGGAGTACGCTTCGCTCGTGCTTGCGGTCAGCACGACGCGTTCGGCAGCGATCCTGCCTCCCCGCCGTTCGTATTCACGGGCGACTGCTTCGCGCGCGGTCTGGATCCCGAGCGGGTGCGGGTCGTACCTCGCCGACGCCGGATCGGCAAGCGGCGCCAGAAGCGCTTCGGGGTAGTGGATGCCGACGGCCGTCGGGTTTGTCTCGGTGAGGTCGAGGATCTCACCGCCCGACGCCCGCATCTGCCGGATCTTCTGCGTGAGCCTGTTCGCGTGGAGTTCACCGGGTACGCGGGACGAGAACATCTCGCCTGATAGACTACAGGAACCTCAGAGGTAACCGCATGACTCGATCCGTTCGCGTTGCGCTCTCATTTGTGGCCGTCGCGTGTACGACGGCCTGGACCCTGGCTGCACAGACGACGCAGCCCCCGACGGCGGCGCCGGCGCGGACGGCGCCACTCACCGTGCCCTTCACCCAGTTCACGCTGCCGGACGGGCTCCACGTGATCCTGCACGAGGATCACACGGTTCCCCTCGCGACGGTCAACGTCTGGTACCACGTGGGCTCGGCGCGCGAGAAACCCGGACGCACGGGATTCGCGCACCTGTTCGAGCACCTGATGTTCGAAGGGTCCGCGCACGTGAAAGAGGGAGAGTTCGACACGCTGCTCGAAACCGCCGGCGCCACCAACAACGGCTCCACGGAAACCGACCGGACCAACTACTACATCGACACCCCCTCGAATGCGCTCGAGCTCGCCCTCTTCCTGGAGTCCGATCGCATGGGGTACCTGCTGGAGTCGATGTCTCCCGAACGCGTCAACGGCCAGCGTGACGTGGTCAAAAACGAACGTCGGCAAAGTGTGGAGAATGCGCCGTACGGCACGGCGTCGATCGAGATGGACACGCTCCTGTACCCGCCGGGGCACCCGTATAGCTGGCCCACGATCGGCTACATGGAGGATCTCACCGCCGCGAGCTACGACGACGTCGTCGACTTCTTCCGGAAGTACTATCAGCCGGCCAACGCGAGCCTCGTCATCGCCGGAGACATCGATCCGGCGAAAACGCGGAGCCTCGTGGAGAAATGGTTCGGAGATGTCAAGGCCGGCACGGGGATCGTGCCGCCGATCGATTATCCGCACGCGATGCTGACGGAGGTGAAGCGGAAGACCATCCAGGACCGCATCCAGCTGCCAAGGCTCTACATCTCGTGGCTCACGCCGGCCTTTTTCGAGCCGGGCGACGCGGAGCTCGATATCGTGTCGCAGATCCTCGCGGGCGGAAAGAATTCGCGGCTCTACAAGCGTCTCGTGTACGACATGCAGATCGCGCAGGACGTGAGCGCGGTCCAGGCATCCTCGGCGCTGGGCTCGCAGTTCCAGATTGTCGTCACGGCACGTCCGCCGGACGCAGGCACCACTCCGCAGGCCGTCCTGGATCGCATCCGCACGATCGTGGACGAAGAGGTCGCGGCACTCCAGAAGACGCCGCCGTCGCCGCGCGAGTTCGAGCGCGCCATCAACCAGGTCGAAGCGTCGTTCTACAACCGGATGGAGAGTGTCGGAGGCTTCAACGGGAAGGGCAACCAGTTGAATGCGTACTACACGGCCACGGGCAATCCCGACTACTTCAACGAAGACCTCTCGCGATACCGCGCACTCACCGCCGCGGACGTGCAGGCGGCCGCCGACTTCTGGCTGCCGGCAGGCCGGCGCGCGGAGCTGTCAGTCGAACCGGTGAGCGCCGGAGACGCCCACAAAGAACCAGGGCCCGCCAGTGAGCATCATGAAGAGCAATAACGCCGCAAGGTTCGCCGCGATCGTGGCTGTCGCGCTGGCCGTCCTGTCGGTCCAGCGGTTCACGCTCCTGGCACAGCAGGCGCCGGATCGGACCCGGTCGCCGCAGCCCGGCCCGCCACCCTCTCTCACGCTGCCGGCGATCCAGAAGCGGACACTGTCGAACGGTCTGCCGGTCTGGATCGTGGAGCTGCACAAGGTGCCGGTCGTGAACGTCAACCTCGTGCTGAGGGCAGGCAGCGGCGCTGATCCGGCCGGGAAATTCGGGCTCGCGAACCTGACCGCAGCGATGCTGGACGAAGGCGCAGGCACGCGCGACGCGCTCCAGATCGCCGATGCCGTCGACTACCTGGGCGCCAGCCTGACGACATCGAGCTCCTCCGACGCGGCTTTCGTCGAACTGCACGTGCCCGTCGCGCGGCTCGGCGACGCGCTGCCCGTCATGTCCGACGTCGCGCTTCGCCCGACGTTTCCGGAATCCGAACTGAAGCGTGTGCGCGAGGAGCTCCTCACGTCCATCCTGGAGGCCGGAGACGATCCCGCCGCACTGGTGCAGTTCGCCTTTCCACGGCTGGTCTACGGAACCTCGCATCGATACGGCACGGTCTCGATGGGCACCGCGGCATCGCTCAAGGGCCTGACGATTGCGGACCTGCGGCAGTTTCACGCCAGCCGGTACGTGCCCTCGAACGCCACGATCATCGTCACCGGCGACGTCGATCCCGCCGCCGTCACCGCACGCCTCGAGAGCGTATTCGGCGGATGGAAGGGCGCCGCCGCTCCTCCGGCCCAGGTGCCGGCCGCGCCTCAGCTGTCAGCCCGCAAGGTGTACCTGGTGGACAAACCCGGGGCGCCGCAGTCACAGATCCGGATCGGATGGATTGGCGTGCCCCGGTCCACGCCGGACTACTTCGCACTGCGTGTCCTCAATACTGTGCTCGGCGGCGCCTTCACGTCCCGCCTGAACCAGAATCTGCGCGAACAGCACGGGTATGCCTACGGCGCCAGCTCGTCATTCGACATGCGGGGATCGGCCGGCCCGTTTTTCGCCGCGGCAGGCGTCCAGACCGACAAGACGGCGGAAGCGCTGTCGGAATTCTTCAAGGAACTCGACGGCATCAGGAAGCCGATCCCGCCGGACGAACTGGACAAGGCGAAGAACTACGTCGCGCTGCTGCTCTCGCGCAACTTCGAAACCACCCAGAGTCTCGCGGGGTCACTCGCACAGATGTTCATCTTCAATTTGCCGCCTGATTATTTCGAGACATTCACGACCAGAATCCGGACCGTCACTCAGGCAGAAGTCCAGCGCGCGGCCGAACGGTACATCCAGCCTGACAAATTCGCCGTGGTCGTCGTAGGCGACCTCAAGACGATCGAGCCCGGGATCCGCGCCCTGAATCTCGGGCCGGTCACGACGGTCCCGATTGACGAGGTCATGAAGTAGGGCACCAGCCATGGCGCTCGCACTGACCTTCGACGAGCTTGTCCGCTACACGAACGCGGAACGGGAGAAATGGCGCGGATGGCTGGCGAATCATCCCGACGCGATGGACGTGCCGGTCCAGCCGGGCGGCCGCCACAACACCGTCGGAAAGCTGATCGACCACATGTTTCTCGTGGAGCGCCGGCACCTGCAGCGCCTGATGGACGTGCCTGTCGCAACCCGCACGGGACTCACCGGCAACAACGCCCCCCCGTTGTTCGACTACGGGGCCTCAGTCAGGCGCGAGCTCGAGCAATACGTCGAGGATCTGGACGACGAATCCGCCGACCAGGTCCGGTCGTTCGTGGTTCGCGACGAACAGTGGCAGATGTCGTCGCGCAAACTGCTGTTCCACATCCTGCTGCACGAGATCCGGCACTGGGCGCAGATTGCGCTGGCCGTCCGAATCAGCGGCCGCGAACCTCCAGGTGACCACGACCTCTTTTATAGCAAGTCCCTGCGTTGAGGCGGCGACGCTCGTGTGGCGCCGGAACGCCGGTGCGCGCTGCACCGCCCTGCCTGTTCTCACGGAACATCCAGGGAGAGCGGCACCACGACCGTGCCCCAGTGGAGCACCAGCTCGGCGTGGTTGCGTTCGACGACGGGGAAGTAGAAGGCGAGCGTTTCCATCGCCATTCCCTGCCTGGGCGTGACCTGCACGCGGAGCGCGTCCTGTTCGGCCGGGTAGCGGGTGTGGAAGACCGGGTGAGCCTTGTTGAAGATGACCGTCCAGCGCTCGGGATTCGGCTCGGCCCACAATGAGTACGCGCCTGCGGGCAGTGACTGGCTGTTGACCTGAACGGCGGTCGAAAATTCGATTGTCGTGCACGTGTCCGCCCCGGGACACCAGACGCGCCCCCACGGCACGAGGGCCCCGAACAATGCCCGTCCGCGCGCGACGGGACGGTTGTAATCCACGGTGACCGTCGTTTGCGCAATCTGCTGGGTCACCGACCCGTGCTGACTGGGCCTCGGGGCCTGCGCCGCCAGCCCGCCGCCCGAGGTGGCCAGAAGAAGGACGGCGATCACGCTGAGCCGTCTCGAATCATCTCTCACGAATCCCTCCTGATGTGAGCGTCAGCGGAGTCGCTTGCCGCGGACGAGGACCAGTGCGTCTCTGGCCCCCAGGGTCCGCGTGTAGATGGGGCCGTCGGGACCCTCCCGGAAGTTGACGGCCGCACCGGTCTCCATGTTCTGCCAGATGGCTTCAGGCACATCCGGCGCGAACGTGAACGTCACCTTCTGCGGCACACTGCCGTAATTAATCGCGACGAACAGCATGGCGTCCGAAGATTCGAGGAATCGCGCTTCCACCAATCCTCCGGCGACGTCCAGCCTGATTTCCGGAGTCGCTCCCGCGGCTGCCGCGACGCGCCGCAGAAGTTCCGCCCGACTACGCATGCCGGCCGCGGGATTCGATTCACGCGGACTGAGGAGAAACAGACGCCCCGCTCCCGCGCTGGCCACCCGCGCAGTCGAGGGGAAGCCCTGCTCAGGGGGGCGCCGCGACGGCTCCGCATCGGCGGTTGGATCGGTCTCGTTCGCGTCCGTCCAGAGTCGGGCATCGCGCCCGAGCGTGTATTCCAGACCGTGCAGGACCGGTCGGCCGCGCTGTTCCATGATGAGGGTGCCGCCCCCGTGGACGAACCCGCTCAAGGCCTGGGACACGGCCGGCACCTCAGTGACGGCCGTGCCCGAGTACACGACCGAGTAGCGCGACGACAGCCCGGCGATGAGTTCGTCGGGATGGATGAAATCGGCCTGGATGTTCGCGTCGAAGAATGCTTCGTACACGCTGAGCAGAGAGTCGCCGCCGTCCGGGTCCTGGACTATGGCGACCCTCGCCGCGTGGGGCCGCAACCCTGCGAAGAGGGCGCTGTTGCGGCTGACGACCCCCGCCATCTCCGCGGCCGCGCGAAGTCCGTCGGGCACGCCGCCGACCGCAAGAGGCTGGGGCCCCGCACCGGTCCACCCCTCGAAGGTGAGAGATCCGGCGCCGCGGGCGAGCGCCGCCCACGCCCAGAGACGCAGATCGACCCCGGGGGCAGCGCCCGCCGCCGCTGCGCTGCCGTCGCCATCCCCCTCGCGCCCGAGAGACAGCGCGCCAAGCCACCATGATTTGTCCCTGGCGGCAGATCGCAGCCGATCGAGAGAGGCGAGCACGCGTGCGGGCCGCTCGGTGGGGAGCGCAATCGAGGCTCCATAGTGGTCGACCACGGGCGTCATCAGCCAGTCATCGACGCCAGGACCGAGGGTCGGATCGGCGTGGCTCGTCACCGGCCGCGCTCCCCTCGCGGCGGATGCATCCGAACGGAATTTCAGATCCTCCTGCAGCTTCGCCGCGAAGAACTGCTGCCAGTCGGCCGAACCGGCTGTCGATTCATTGGAAGCCGGAGCGTGGACCTCGGCCCAGCCCGAGAAGGCGACTCCCCAGGACGCGTTCAAAGCCGGCAGAGTGCGATACCTGCGCTGCAGGGCGTCGCGGAAACGGGCCAGGGTGTACGGGCAGTAGCAGAATCGCGCAGAGCTCGTGGCGGACACACCTGGATTGCGCCACACGTCCACCGCGTAGAACGCGGGGAACCGGGCGGCCTCCGCGGTTACGGCACCGATAAAGGCGCCGAGGTCGGCACGCACACCCGGGTGATCCATGCAGTAGCCGTTCGTGAAGGGGGACGGGCCGCGAGGCAGGTCCGGGCGCGGCACGACGAACGAATCCGGATAGAGACGCCGCAGCCAGTCCGGCCCGGTGCGCGCATCCACCTGCACGATGACTTTGAGGCCGGCGTCGCCGGCGAGCGCGAGGAGCCCGTCGAATCGCTCGAACCGATACTCGCCACGTACAGGTTCCGCGGCCGCCCAGTCGATGCCGGTCCTGATGCTGTTGAAGCCCCCGGCCTTGATCGCGTCGAGCTCGCGCCGGATTTGGCGGGTCGCCTCCGACGCTCCGACGCCTGCGTGGGCGGGCGGCGCCCACGCTCCCGGCGGATACGAGACGGCGACCGCGACAAACGGCTCGGACGTCTGGGGGCGGGCGCCGCCGACACCAGCCGACGCCAGAAGCACGGACACGACCGACAGGACCGAGACAGACCGCATCCGGTCATTCTATGTGACGGCCGTGAACGGACCCGCGAGGTGAAGGCGCAAACGCAATGACGTCGCCCGTGGAAGCGCCTCTGCAGAAGCACTCGTTCCGAACGAAGTGCACCCGGCGCACCACACGTGTGGTTCCACGCCGTATAATTCCGGTTCCTCTCCACAAACAGTTTTTGCGAACGGATCCGCCTCGAGACTCTTCTATGAAATGGTCGACTTACTGGGTTTCGGCATCACTCTGCATCCTGACGGCAACGCTGGCGGCACAGGAGAAGCCGGCTGACCCACCGGAGAAGCTGCCGAGCATCGCCGAGAAGACGAAGGGCATGCGGAAACTCGACGGCCTGATGCCTCTGTACTGGCAGGCGACGAGCGGCAGGCTGTTCATGGAAATCAGCCGGTTCCGGCAGGAGCTGCTCTACCAGGTGTCGCTCCCCGCTGGCCTTGGCTCCAACCCGGTCGGGCTCGACCGCGGGCAGCTGGGCGACTCCGCGATCGTCTTTTTCGAACGCATCGGCCAGAAGGTGCTGATGACCGAGCCCAACTACCGGTACCGCGCCATCACCACCGACGCGGCGGAGCGCCGGGCGGTCGATGATTCCTTCGCACGGTCCGTCCTCTGGGGCTTCACGGCCGAGGCCGATGACGCCGGACGGGTCCTCGTTGACGCGACCGCGTTCTTCATGCGCGACGCGCACGGCGTCGCGGAGCGGCTGCGGAAGGCGGGGCAAGGCAAGTATCGGCTCGACGACTCGCGAAGCGCGCTGTTTCTCGACCGGACGAAGGGTTTTCCAAAAAATACGGAAGTCGAAGCGACGGTGACCTTCACGACCGAAGAGGAGCCTGGTGCATACGTGCAGCAGACGACGCCGACGCCCACGGCCATTACGCTGCGCGAACATCACTCGTTCGTGGAACTGCCGGATGCGCATTACTCGCCGCGCCGGCTCGACCCTCGCGCGCCTTCCTTCGGCGTCGAATTCTACGATTACGCCTCGCCTCTCGGTGAGCCCGTCGAGAAGCGATGGATCTCGCGGCACAGGCTCGACAAGAAGGATCCCGGTGCGGCGCTCTCCGATCCTGTCGCACCCATCGTCTACTACGTCGACAACGGCGCGCCGGAGCCGATCCGTACGGCGCTCGTCGAAGGCGCGTCATGGTGGAACCAGGCGTTCGAATCGGCCGGTTTCCGCAACGCGTTCCAGGTCAAGGTGCTTCCACCGGACGCCGATCCCATGGATGTCCGTTACAACATGATCAACTGGGTCCACCGCGCGACCCGGGGCTGGTCGTACGGCGGCGGGATCACGGATCCGAGAACTGGAGAAATCATCAAAGGCAACGTGACGCTTGGCTCGCTGCGCGTCAGGCAGGATTACCTGATCGGACTCGGGCTCGTGCCCGCGTACGCCGGCGGCGATGGCGGCGCCGGCCCGTGTTTCCTGGGGATGACGTCCGAGGACGATTACCTCGCGCAGCTCGATCCCGCCGCCGACGTGACCGCGATGGCGCTGGCGAGAATCCGCCAGCTCGCGGCGCACGAGGTCGGCCATACGCTTGGGTTTGCCCACAACTTCGCCGCGAGCAGTTACGGGCGCGGCTCGGTGATGGACTACCCCGCGCCGTGGGTGGACATCAAGGACGGGAAGCTCGATCTCTCGAATGCATATGCCACCGGCATTGGCGTCTTCGACAGGTTCGCGGCGCAGTTCGCCTACTCGCAGTTCGCTCCCGGCGTCGACGAGGGGCCGCAGCTCGAAGCCATCCTCGAAGCCGGCGTCGCGAACGGTATGTTGTACATCACCGATGCGGACGCACGGCCGGCGAGCGCGGCGCATCCGCTCGCCAGCCTGTGGGACAACGGCAGCGATCCCGTGGCGACCCTGAAGCACGAGATGGAGGTGCGCCGAATCGGGCTCTCGACATTCGGCATCCGGAACATCCCAATCGGCACGCCGTTGTCTGAGCTCGAGCGTCAACTGCTGCCGTTGTACCTCCACCACCGCTATCAGCTGCAGGCCGCAGTGAAGTCACTCGGCGGCGTCTATTTCACCTATTCCGTCCGCACCGCCGCTGGCCCGAACCCCTCGAAAGTCGCGGACATCGTTCCTCCAGAGCGGCAGGTTGCAGCGCTCGAGGCCGTGCTCTCGACGCTGGCGATCGACGAGCTCCGGATTCCGGAGCGGATCCTCGGCCTCATCCCGCCGCCTGCGTTCGGATACGGCGGGGGCACGGCGGAGCCGTTCGCGCGCCGAACCGATCCGACGTTCGATCCCCTCGGCGCGGCGAGCATCGCGGCGGACCTGGCCATCAGCGCGCTGCTTCAACCGGCGCGCGCCGCCCGACTCGTCCAGCAGTCCTCGCGGGATGCCCGCAGCCCTGGAATCATCCAGGTCATCGCCACACTGCTGGCTGCGACGTGGAAGGCGCCCACGCCGGCTGACGGATACGGACGCGCCATCTTGCGCGAAGTCCAGAGCCTGACCGTGCTGCGCCTGATGGATCTCTCGGCCAACGCCGACGCGTCACCCCAGGTGCGCTCCGCGGCGGCCGCCGGCCTCCGTCAGGTACTCGCGCTGACGCGAGGGGCGACGTCCGCGCACGCGTCGGGCACGCGGGACGACATCGAGCGATTCCTCCGACGACCCGATACACCGCAGAAGCGGACTCCGCCGCTCCCCACTCCGGCCGGAGAGCCGATCGGCGGATCCCTGCGATGACGGACGTCGACGACGAGACGGCCTTCGTGACGCTCGAAGAGATCCGCGAAGCCGCGGGCCGAGTCTCGCCTATCGCCCGCGTGACCCCGCTCGTGGACGTCTCCGGCCTCGCCGGCCGGCCCCTGCTGTTGAAGTGCGAGAACACCCAGCCGGGCGGGGCTTTCAAGATTCGTGGCGCCTATAACATGGTCGCGCGGCTGACGGACGAACAGCGGCGACGGGGTGTGGTCACGTTCTCCTCCGGAAACCACGGGCAGGCCGTCGCGCTGGCGGCGCGCGAGCTCGGCGCACCGGCCGTCGTCGTCATGCCCACGACCGCACCGCGGATCAAAGTGGACGGGACACGCGGCTTCGGAGCCGAGGTGATCTTCGCGGGCACCACCTCCACCGAACGGCGATCGCGAGCCGAGGCCGAAGCGGCCGCGCGCGGGCTGACGATGGTGCCGCCATTCGATCATCCGTGGATCATCGCGGGCCAGGGCACCGCGGGGCTGGAGATTCTCGAGCAGTGCCCGGATGCGGCAGCCGTGCTCGTCCCGATTGGCGGGGGAGGCCTCGCCGCAGGAGTTTCGGCCGCCATCAAGTTATCGCGCCCGTCGATCCAGGTGATCGGCGTCGAGCCGTCTGGGGCGGCGGCCATGAAGGCCTCGTTGGAGGCCGGGCGGCCGGTGAGTCTCGACCGCACGCACAGCATCGCCGATGGCCTGATGCCGCTCCGGCCCGGCGATCTCACCTTCGCACACGTCCGCCGGTTCGTTGACGGAATCGTGACGGTCGACGATTCCCGGATTGCCGAGGCGGTGGTCTGGCTGTGCGACACGGCGTCGATTGTCGCCGAGCCCTCCGGGGCGGCCACCGTCGCGGCCGCGTTCGCCGGAGCCGCCCGGGTCGACGGCCCGGTGGTCGCCGTCGTGAGCGGCGGGAACATGGATGCCGGGACGCTGGAGAAGGTGCGACAGCTTGTTAACCTTTCCGGCCGCCGCGCGTAGTAGCTGTGTAAGGAGCCACCTGTCCAGATGATCCACACAGCTGTCCGTCCGGCCGTCGTCGCCACGTTCGTTGCCGTCGTCTTGTTCGGCGCCGCTCAGGCCCTCGCGGGGCAGCGGCCGAACGCCTCACGGCCGGGTGCCGCCCCGGTCGCGCCGGCCTCGACAGCGCCGGTGGACGAGCGCAGCGCCGCGGAGACGCGTGAATCACTGGAGCAGCTGTTCGAGAAATATCCCCCGGCCGTGGGACGGGTGTTCAAGCTCGACCCGTCGTTGATGTCGAATCCTTCATACCTCGCGCCTTACCCCATGTTGAGCGCCTTCCTGACTCAGCACCCCGAGATCGTCCACAATCCCGGCTACTTCCTCGACAACGTCAACAATCCCGACAATTACTACAACGATCCGCGGCGGCGCGAGCGGGAGGAGATGCTTGCGGTCCTGGCCGGCGTCGGCGTTTTCATCGCCTTCCTCGTCATCGTCGGCGTGGTCACCTGGCTCATCCGGCTCATCGTGACCCACCGCCGATGGAACCGCCTGTCGAAGGTGCAGTTCGAGACACACACCAAGCTCCTCGATCGGTTCACCTCGAACGATGAACTCCTCGCCTACGTCCAGACGCCAGCCGGGCGCCGCTTTCTCGAGTCGGCGCCGATCCCGGTGCAGGATGCCCAGCGGTCGATGGCGGCGCCGCTATCGCGGATCCTGTGGTCGGTCCAGGCAGGCATCGTGCTCCTGGTCCTCGGCGCCGGATTCCTGCAGGTGAGCCGGCAATTCAGCGACGAGCCCGCGCACCTCTTCACGGTTGCCGGAATCCTGTCGCTCGCGTTCGGCGCCGGCTTCATCGTCTCGGCGCTGGCCGCATACGGAATCTCGCGCAAACTGGGGCTCCTCGATCCGCCCGCCGTCGAGCATGCGTGATCTGACACTGTCCGACATCGAGCGGCTTCGCTCGGCGGCAGCCGAGTCGGACGCCGTGTTCGAGATGGACGAAGACACGTTCCGCGCGTTCTACGACCGCACGGCGCGCCCCCTCTGGGTATACCTGTCGCGGATATCCGGCAGCCGCGATCTGGCCGACGATCTGCTGCAGGAGACGTATTACCGCTTTCTGCGGGCTGACGCGCCGCATCAGGGAGAGGCCCACCGCCGCAACTCGCTCTTCCGGATCGCGACGAACCTCGCACACGACGGCCGGCGCCGGGGACGCCGGGCGCATCTGGTAGCGCTCCCCGGAGGCCCCGACGGTTCCGCGGAACTCACGGCGCCCACCGATGTGGCGGGCGATGCGCTGCGACGCACGGACCTGTCACGCGCGATGGCGCACCTGAAGCCGCGGGAACGCGAGATGCTCTGGCTCGCCTATGCGCAGGGGCTCAACCACCTGGATATCGCAGGGGCGCTGGGGGTCAAGGCGGCGAGTGTAAGGCTGCTGCTGTTTCGGGCGCGTCGGAAGCTGGCGCGCCTGCTCGGCGTGGAGCCCGGGAAGCGGGAAGGCGCATGACGACCGCATGTGCGCGTGAACAGGACGTGCTCGACACGCTCGCGGCGCATCGATGGCCGGCGAGGTGTGAGCCTGAGCTCGGGGCGCACGTGCAGGCGTGCGGGATTTGCGCCGACCTCGTCGTCACCGCGGCGGCGCTCCTCGATGAGCACGACCAGGCGTGGTCTGAGGCGCGTGTGCCGTCGTCGGCGCTGGTATGGTGGCGGGCTCAGGTCCGCGGGCGGGAAGAAGCCGCCCGGGCCGCGGCCCGGCCCATCGCGTTCGTGCAGGGGATCGCAGCGTCGTGTGCGGTGTGGGTCGCCGTTTCGCTGGTCCGTGCCTACCCGCCGGCCGTGCCGGACTGGCATGCCGCGATGACCGGGCTGGTCAAGAGCCTGCCGGATGTGGCAGCGCTGGCGGCCGCCGTCCCGGGTGGAGTTCCGTTCCTGATCCTTGCCGGCGCGTCGTTCCTGCTGTCGCCGCTCGTGCTGTTCTTCGCGCTTCGCGAAGAGTAGCCGCGCTACCGTGCCACGACGGGCGTGGCGAGTACCTGGCCGGGGCGCGCGCCCGTGTGCTGCCCGTTCCGCACCACGACCACACCGTTGACGAGCACCCAGGGGATCCCGGTGGGGAACGCGTGCGGCTTCTCGAACGTAGCCGTGTCGGCGATTGTCGCCGGGTCGAAGAGCGTGATGTCCCCCGCGTACCCTTCCTTGATGAGCCCTCGTCGTTCGAATCGGAAGTGCTCCGCCGGGAGCGACGTCATCTTTCGCACCGCCTCTTCGAGCGTGAGCACATGGCGAGCGCGGACGTATTCCCCGAGCACGCGGGCGTTGTTGCCATAGCCGCGCGGATGCGGAACACCTTCGCCAGGGACGAGCACGGCACTGTCTGACGCGATTGACACCCAGGGACTCCTCATGATCTGCACGACATCGTCCTCCGCCATGAGGTGGTAAACCATCGTCGCTCCCCCGCCCAGCATCAGCCGGCGGGCGACCTCGAACTGCGCGTCCGGTGTGTCAGAACCGTCCAGCCTGCGCGCCACCTGGCGCATCGACAGCCCCTGAAGGGACGGGTCGGCCGGATACGTAGTCACGACGGCAAACGACAAATCAGCCAGGCCGCGGAGAGCGAGCGAGGCCCGCATCTCCGCCTTGATTCTGGTCCAGGCGGCCTGGTCGTTCAGTCTTGCCGCGATGGCGGTCCGGCTCCCCGCGAGTGCCCACGCCGGGAATCGGATCGCGAGATCGGCGCTCGCCGCGGCGTACGCATACTCGTCCGCCTGCACGTCGACCCGCCGGGCACGCGCCGCGTCGATCAAGGCGAGCGCTCGCGCGCTGGACCCCCATCGGCTGGGGCTGTCCACTTTGAGGTGGGAAATCTGCACGCGGCATCCTGCCATCTCGCCGATGCGGATGGTCTCCCCAACCGCCTCGTCGAGATCCGTGCCTTCGTTCCGCATGTGGGATGCATACACGCCTCCGGCCGTCCCGGCAATCCGGGCGAGGTCCAGGATTTCCGGCGTACCGGCGTAGACACCTGGCACGTACTCCAGGCCGGTCGACAATCCGACCGCGCCGTCTGCCATCGCGCGCCACACGAGCGATCGCATCCGCCCGAGCTCGGCGACTGTCGCGTCGCGATTTTCCGTGCCCATCACCGCACGGCGGACGGTGTTGTGGCCGATGAGCGTCGCGTAGTTGACGGAGAGTCCGGTTTGCCTCACCACGGACAGCGCCTCTCCGACGTCGAGTACGGAGCGGCCGCAGTTGCCGGCCACGATGGAGGTGACGCCCATCCGCACGAAATTCTCGGCGAGCGGGCTGTCCGCCACGTCGTCCGCGTGCGTATGTACGTCGATGAACCCGGGGGCCACGACGAGGCCTGCGGCATCGATCGTCTCGTTGGCCGGTCCACGCAGGATCCCGACCGCGACGATCCGGCCGTTTCTGATCCCGACGTCGGCCCGGCGTCGCGGCGCACCGGAGCCGTCCACGACGACGCCGCGAATGATGGCCAGGTCGAACCGCGGGGCCTGCATGCCTCCGAGTGACGCGAGCGCGCCGACGAGCAGGCACAGAGGGCGGGCGCGGGACATCGCGCGGATCGTAGCACGACCGTTACGGGGCGATTTCCTCCGCGGACGGGAGAATCAGAGGCTGTTTATTGGTGCAGAACGATCGAGGGAGCTATGCGCTCGCGGCACCAAGGCCGTCGTCTGCCCTGGGCGCATGGTATCTGGGACGCACAATTGTGGATGCGCCGAGGACAAAATCGGCGCTGGCGTCGATGTCGCTCCGGTTCACGTTGATCACGCCTGGACTTTTCACGACTTTCTCGCCGTCGTGCAGCGTGAGTTCGATGCGGTACCTGCCCGGCTTCACCTTGAACGTAAAGCCCCCTGTGCTGTTCGTGAGAACCCGCTCCCGTGCCCCCGTCTCGACGTTCACCACCTCAACCAGCCGGCCCTCGAAGGGAGTCGTGCCTTCCGGACCGCGCACCGTGCCGCTGATGGTGCCGTCGGCCTGGGCGGGTTTTGGCCCCGGGTCCAGAACGGGAACCCCCGGGCGGCAGCCTCCGAGACCCACCAGGCACACCGCGATCAGGGCGAGCCAGCGGGGAGTGGCACCGTGCGCGCGATGGGTCGGGATTGCTCTCATGCGTCCTCTCGAGCGCTTCGTGCAAGCCAGGGGCCACCGCGCGCACACGACACGAGTCTGCCGCTTAGATCACGCCCTCCTCAGAGAGAGGGGTCGGGGTTGGCGTGTTGTGGAAAATGACCGTTCCGCGACTGCTGTCCGAGTCGGCGCTCACGGAGAGCGCGTACTGACGCGACCACCACCACGCGCCTACCGCCGATCCGATCACGCCCGCGAGTATTCCATAGGTTCGTCTGCTCAAAGGGACCTCCCGGCCGAACGCACGCAACGCGGATGCCACCGGCAGAGCACTTTAGTGAAGGCGGTAAACAACGGCGGGCCCCCGGCCGTCGTCGAAATCGCCCAGCCGCGTGTACGCCGGGTTCGTGGCGAGGCCGTAGAGCACGGATCCACCTTCGTCCGGGTGGTATCCGCTCAGGTGCACGATCACATACTCCACCGCCGCCCGCTTCAGGACGCTCGTGGCGGCGGCGTCCGGAAAGCTCTCCAGCGTGTGCACCCTTTCGAGGTAGGACGAGGGATAGTAGCCGCTGTAGCCGTTGATTGAAGGCATCCAGTGGAAGGTGGACAAGTAGGCGTACCGCGGGTCGTCGCCCGGCAGCTGATGGAAGGGCGCCAATGGCAACTCCGCAGTGACGCCGCGGGGCTGACGGGCCAGCCAGGCATACAGTGGCGGAGCTGCATTGGGATATGGCACGAGTGGCAGAGGCGCCACCCAGTATTCCAGCATGAGGCACGCGCAGATGAGCCCGGCCAGGAGGCCGGTCAACCGGCGCCGCCAGGGGGATTCCCGGTCAGGGAACAGCGTCTGCTCGAGCGTGGCATGTCCGTAGGCGGCGAGCAGTGCCAGAAAAAAGACGACGTAGATCCCGAACCGGGCCGGGGCTCGCAGGCCTTCGAAGAGGGGTACGTGCCGATACAACAATGGGTAAGTGAATCCGTACATTCCCAGAGACATTTCGAACGCAGCCACGAGCCCGCCGAGAAACGCGACCGCCTCGCGACAGGGGCGTCGCAGGAGAAGCCCCGTCACGGCGAGAAACACCGGCAGGAGTCCTGGAAACAGGCGTCTTTCCGCGCGGCCGCGCCCTTTCGCCCGTTCGCCGTACAGCAGGTTGGTCGGTGTGGCTACCGCGTAGCTGGACGGTTTCGCGCTGAACATGATGACCTGCTCTTCCGGCCGGCCGCCGATGTTCTTCTTCGTGATGGCGTACTGCCAGCCATACGGCAGCACCGTAACGAGGCACAACCCACCTCCGATCGCCAGCGCGAGTACGCGCTGCTTCAGGTCGTCGCCACGGCGCGTCATGAGCAGGAGCACACCGACGAGCCCCAGCAAGGTGGCGAGGAACACGCCGTAGTAGATGCTCGACATGAACTGCAGCGCGATGAACAGGCCGACCAGGGCCCCGGCCCGTCGGCTGCCGGTCTCGAACGTCCGGTGAAGGGCCCAGAACGCCCAGGGGGTCCACACGGTCCACTGCAGTTCCATGTGCATGTAGTGCTCGAAGCGGTAGGGCGCGAAGGCAAACACGACGCCAGCCGTAAGGCCGGACGCCGTGCTCCCCGTGAGCCGGCGCGCGAGCACGAACATCCCCGCTCCGGACAACGCGATCCCCGCGAGGAGCATCAGGTTGTGCACGAGCACTGGGGGAACACCGGCCCAGAGCATCGGCGCGGCGACGATCGATTCCACGGGCATCGCGTCCGAGAACGTGAGCGTGCGGCGCTCCGGGTAGAAGATGTTCGCGTCGAGCACCCGGGCGGGAGCCGTCGCGAGCGCATGGGCCGTCCACCCGAACCGCCACATGTTGAAATAGACGTCCTGGTGGTCCGTGGCGTCAGTCCCGAGGCCCTTCACCTGCGGCCACGTCATGACCAGCGTGAACACCGCGAACAGCGCGACCGGGGCGAGGCCCCGCGCCAGCCCTCTCACAAGCACTTAGCGGCTCTCCAGATCGATGCCGATCGACTTCATCAGGCGCAGGGCATTCCGCGAGGTCGCGATACCTTCGCGAAGCCGGTAGTCGAATCCCATCTCGCCCCGTCCGTCCACGATTTCCGTGAAGTGCACGAGACGGGCAGCCGATCGCAACGGCTCCTCGGCCGCCAGGTTCAGGTCGTGGGTTGTCATCACGCCGATGGCATTCGTGGCCAGGAGATGGCGCGCGACGCCCTGTACGGCGATGCCGCGTTCGGCGCTGTTGGTGCCCTGGAGGATTTCATCCAGCAGGTACAGGAGCATCCGGCCATCCCGCGGCTGCTCCGACGCGTCAATGACCCCTTTGAGGCGCGCGAGCGCAGCCATGAAATATGACAGCCCGAGCTCCAGGGAATCCTGGATGCGGATGCTCGTCTGCAGATCCACGGACGGCATGTGCAGGAACGCTGCGCACACCGGCCCGCCGGCCTGCGCCAGCACCGCATTCAAGCCGATGGCGCGGAGCAGGGTGCTCTTGCCGGACATGTTCGATCCGGTCACGAGAAGCAGCGTCCCGGGTGGGCCGACTTGAACATCGTTTGCGACCCGGCGTCCCGGAGGGATCAGCGGATGCGCCAGGGCAGCGCCGCTGAATATCGTCGTTCCGCCGATCTCCGGATTCGTCCACTCCGGATTATCGCGACGCGCGGCGGCCAGCGCCGACAGCGCATCGAGATCGGCCAGCGCAGCAAACCAGTCGCGCACGCGCGATCCCGCCGCGACGCGCCACCGGTCGAGCGCGAAGAGCACATGAAAATCCCATAGCGTGAGAGCCTGAATCGGAAAATGCAGGAGCGCCGCCGACGTCCGCAGCTCGCCGAAGCCGAGGATGCGGTTGAGGCGCCGCATGCACTCGGACGCCGACTGGCCGGCCACCGACAGGCGGCCACTCAGCTCCCGCAGGGGGCCCGCCTCGAGATGAGCGTCCTCGACGTGCGCGAACATCGCCGCGTACCGGGCCAGAGCCTGCTGTCCCGCGCCGGCGCGATCGAGCGCGACGTGGATCCGCTTCGTCATCGCGAACGACAGAGTCACGCCGAGGAGCAGGGGCACCATCCACCAGCCAGACGACCTGTCGAGGGCCATGAGCAGCCACATCGACCCCAGAATCGTGAAGGTTGCGGCCTTGATGACCCGGCCGGCCGCGCCGAATGGATCTGGACCCTCCGCCCACGCGAGGAACGCGTCGATATCGGGCTGCCGCGCGCCGCGCGCCAGGACGCCATGACCGGCCAGCTGCTCACGCCAGTCGTCTCTCAGCGCGAGCTCGCCGACAGCCGCCTGGCGCAGGCGAACATGCGCGGGATCCGCCGCGCTCAGGAGCCACTCTGCCAGTCGTGCGGCGCCCCCCGGCGTCGCGGTGGGACCGAGCCACTGAAAGAGCGACGCTCGGCCGAACACGTCGAGATCCAGCGCGTACGGATGATCGACGAGGGCGCAACCGGTCGGGGGGTCGCCAGCGGGCAGGTCGCTCCAGCGCCGCTCGATTCGGGCTCCGGCGTAATCACAGGCCACACGGAGTGCGTCGTGCCATGTTGCCCGTCCCTCGACGCGCGCATGCCAGACGACGAGCCCGCCGAAGAGGACGAAGAGCCCGCCCGCCGCGCCGAGTCGTCGCGCATCCGCTCCCGTCGCGAGGCTCCACACGACGAGCGAGAGCGCGAGGAGAAAAGTCGCCAGACGTCCGCGCGAAATACGTGACGATCGCCGCAGTTCGAGGTCGCGTCGAGCGGCATGATCACGAGCCCGTGCTTGGTAGGTGGCCATCACGAACGGCGCTTCCGTGCCGAGATATTGAGGCGCCGGTAGTCGAGCATGAAGGGCGGGACGTCGGCGCCCGCCATGGTGGTCAACTCCGCGATGAACGGCTCGCGCCCCTCCCGGGGAAGCCGGGCAAGTTCGTGACGAAGGCACACCGCCGCGATGAACTCGGCGAAGCTGCGGGGCCCGTCGAACTGCGTGGGGGCCGGTTCCAGGGACACATCGACGTCGACGAAGCCCGCCGCGTGCAGCCGCTTCTCGGTGGCTCCGGCGCCCTCGAATCGCCACGGGTCGGTCCACCCGTCGAAGGAGCACGCATACGGCGCGGTGATCATGATCGCCCGGGCACGGCCGTAGAGCCGACTGAGGTTGCCTTCCCCGCCGCACTGCGCCACCAGCCGCCCACCAGGCCTCAAGACGCCGTAAATGCTCCGGAACAGCCGATCGTGATCGGCCACCCAATGAAAGGTCGCGTTGCTGAAGACCGCGTCGAAGGCAGGAGTGAACGGCAGGGCTGATCCGTCGCCCCGCACGTACCGCGGCGCACTCGGCGCCTCACCGTCGAGGACCTGATCCGAGCGAACCGGGGAAGCAGTGAAGGGCCCGTCCGTCGTCGGGCCCTGGGCGGCGCGACGCCGCGCGCTGGCTTCGGCCAGCATGGCCGCGGACGGATCCACGCCGATCACGACGGCATCAGGTGTTCGCGCGATCTCCGCCGTCAGCCGGCCGGTGCCGCACCCGACGTCGAGGATTCGCTCGCCGCCGGCGGGCATGAGCCGCGCCGCGACCGCTCTCCCCCACGCAAGTTGCGGGTCGGAAATACGGTGGTACTTTGCTGCGTCCCACTCGGTCATCGATCAAGTGTACAGTCGCAGCCTGCAACCGCGCTCGCGCGGCCGCGTCGCGAATGAGCCCTCTGGACACGGGCATGAGAATCCATCGCTGGTCGGGCTGCTTCATGCCGGCTCGTCCGGTCATCGGAAACCTCGAATACGAGATTCCCCGCTCAAGCACCGGGAGCTCGGCCACGACCCGAGCCGTGGCCCGGTCAGAACCCATAGAGGTCGGCGGGGTTGTCGACGAGCATTCGCGTGCGGGCCGCCGAATCCGGAACCCACACGGCGAACTGGTTGATCGCGGCGCCGTCGTCGATGGGCAGATGCGGCGCGACGTCCATCGCCGTGCGACCCGGCGGCACTCGGGTGTCGGGGTGCGGCCAATCGGTCCCCCACAGGATCCGGTGGAGATTTGCCCCGATCAGCGCGTCGGCGAGAGGCGACATGTCGGCGAACGATGGGCCCTGCGACGACCCGCGATAGGGCGCGGACAGCTTCACGTAGGCGCGGCCGGAGCGCACGAGATCCAGCAGGCTGTCGAAACCCTCCTGGCCCACTCCTCCCGCGGCCTGCGCGCCGCCAAAGTGATCGAAGACCACTGGAACCGGAGACGCCGCGACGCGGCTGCGAATCGCGGCGATCACCGGCAGGGTCGAGTACATCTGGATGTGCCACTTGCGGCTACCGATCCGCTGAACGGCCGCGTCGAACCGCTTCTTCGCCAGGTCGGGATCGGTCTGGCCGGCGGTGGCCAGGTTGATCCGGATGCCCCGGATTCCCGAACCGTCCATCTCGTCCAATTCTGCCGCTGACGATTTCTCGTCGACGACGGCAATGCCTCGCGCGGACCCTCCCAGCTGACGAATCGCGTTGAGCGTGCAGGCATTGTCTGTGCCGTACACGCTCGGCTGCACGATCACGACCCGGGAAATGTGGAGCGCGCGATGGAGGGCCTTCAACTCGACGACGGGCGCGGGGCCCGGCGTGTAGCTGCGCGATGGAGCGAACGGGAACTCGCGTGGATCGCCGATCACGTGAGTGTGGCAATCGCAGGCACCCGCGGGCACCTCGAAGTTCACGGGGGTCAGCGACGATACCTGACTGACGAGCGCAGCCGCTGGGCGCCGGCCGAAAGCCGCCGCCCCGGCCGCCGCGACGCTGACGAGAACGGCACGCCTGGATACCATCGGGTGCACCTCAGCGCAGCAGCAGACACGCGATCCATCCCGTGCGCATGTAACCTCCGGGGCGATCGTAGCATCCCCTGTCACATGCGGTGCGGCCGGTGTCCGGGGCCGCGCCCGTTGTGCCACGTATAATTCCGCATGCGCTCCGGCTTGATCCTCGTCGCTATGGGTTGTGTGGCGCTCGCGGTGATGGTCCGCATGCCTGCGCAACGGCACTTCGACGTGATCGTCACCGGGGGCACCGTCTACGACGGCACCGGCACCCCTGGCAGACGCGCGGAGGTGGCCCTTCGCGGCGATCGCATTGTCGCCGTCGGCGACGTGGGCGGCGCAACGGCGGGCACGGTGATTGACGCGACCGGCCTGGCGGTTGCGCCCGGCTTCATCAACATGCTTTCGTGGTCAACGGACTCGCTCATCGCGGACGGCCGGTCCCAGGGAGAGATCCGGCAGGGCGTGACGACGCAGATTTTCGGCGAAGGCAGCTCGATGGGGCCGTTGACCGACGCGATGAAGCGGCGCGCCGTGGCGGAGATGGGGGATATCAAATACGAGATCACCTGGACGTCCCTCTCGGAATACCTGCGTGCGCTCGAACGCCGGGGCGTGTCCCAGAACGTGGCCTCCTTCATCGGAGCCAGCACGCTCCGTGAGCACGCGATCGGCCTGGACGATCGGAAGGCGACCCCGGCCGAGATGGAGCAGATGCGCGCGCTCGTGCGCCAGGAGATGGGCGCAGGAGCCCTCGGCATCGGATCCTCGCTCATCTATGCTCCAGGGTTCTATGCGGACACCGATGAACTGACCGAGCTGTGCAAGGTCGCCGTCGAATATCACGGCAAGTACATCTCGCACATCCGGAGCGAGGGGGATCACCTGCTCGAGGCCATCGACGAACTGATCGCCGTGTCGCGCAGGGCGAACATCCCCGCCGAGATCTATCATCTCAAGGCCGCCGGGCAGGCGAACTGGGGCAAGCTGGATGCCGCGATTGCCAGAATCGAGGGGGCCCGCCAGGCGGGCCTGAAGATCACGGCAGACATGTACACCTACACGGCCGGGGCGACGGGGCTCGACGCCTCGATGCCTCCCTGGGTGCTCGACGGCGGGTACGAAGCGGCGTACAAGCGGTTGCGTGACCCGACCATCCGCCCGACCATCGCGAAGGCGATTCGATCGCCAGGACGGGACTGGGAAAATCTGTATCTGGCCGCGGGCGCCGCGGACCGCATTCTCCTGGTGGAGTTCCGATCCGACCAGCTGAAGCCGCTGATCGGCAAGACGCTCGCGGCGGCTGCCCGGCTCCGTGGGGAGGACCCGGTCGACACGATCATGAATCTGATCGTGGAGGATCGCTCCCGCGTGGGGGCCGTGTACTTCATGATGTCGGACGAGAACGTTCGCCGGGAGATCGCGCTACCGTGGGTCTCGTTCGGATCTGACGCCGCGTCCATGGCTCCTGAGCTTCCGTTCACCCGTTCATCGACGCACCCCCGGGCATATGGCAACTTCGCCCGTGTCCTCGGCAAGTACGTGCGCGACGACCATGCGCTCCCGATGGCGGACGCCATTCGGAAACTGAGCGGGCTTCCGGCCACGAACCTGGAGCTCGATCATCGCGGCTTCATCAGTGAGGGAATGTTCGCGGACATCGTGGTCTTCGACCCGGGGCGGATTGCCGACCGCGCCACGTTCGACAACCCGCATCAATACGCCATCGGGATGGAGCACGTCTTCGTGAACGGCGTGCAGGTGCTCAAGGCAGGCGAGCACACCGGCGCGAAGCCCGGGCGCGCGCTGTGGGGAAGGGGGAAGAAGGGCTGAAGCACGAAGGACGAAGTGTGAAGTCTGAACCGGAAGAATGAGGGCTGATCCCTGACAGCTGCGGTCTGAGAGCTACCCCATGAACAACGAGACGTGGACGCGCGTCGATCTGTATCTCGCCGGTCAGCTGCTGCCGCCTGACGCGGCGCTCGACGCGGCGCTGCGGTCGAGCGAGGCCGCGGGCCTGCCGGCGATCAATGTGTCTCCCACGCAGGGAAAGCTGCTGCACATGCTCGCGCGGCTCTGCGGCGCGCGCCGCATCCTGGAGATCGGCACGCTGGGCGGCTACAGCACGATCTGGCTCGCGCGCGCCCTCCCTTCGGACGGCCGGCTGATCACGCTCGAGGCCGACGAACAACATGCTGGCATTGCGCGTGCCAATATCGCGCGCGCCGGGCTCGCGGGGGTCGTCGACATCCGGATCGGACGCGCGCTGGACTCCCTGCCCGCGCTGGCGCGGGAGTCCCGCACGCCGTTCGACCTGACGTTCATCGACGCCGACAAGGTCAACACACCCGAATACTTCCGCCGCGCGCTCGACATGTCGCGTCCCGGCAGCCTCATCATCGTGGATAACGTCGTCCGCAACGGCGCCGTCGCGGATTCGACCAGCTCCGACCCGAGCGTCCAGGCCATGCGGACGTTTTTCGACGTGTTGCAACACGAACCGCGTGTCACCGCCACCGCGGTCCAGACCGTCGGCGGGAAGGGGTACGACGGGTTCGCGGTGGTGAGGGTGGAATAGGGTGAGGCCTGCCCTGGGCGCAGGGCGTCGCGCCCTTCGCGGGCATCAAATGGAATGGCGCCAGGTCGCGAGCCCGGAATTCTGCACCGCAGGCCCGGCCTCACCCCTGGCCGCGATACACTCGGCGGTTCATGCAGACGACACACCAGGTGTGGCACTCGCCACGTGTAGGACACGACATGGGCGTCGCGGTGTTCGGCCACTGGGGCCCGCCGCTGCTCGCCTTTCCCACGAGCCACGGAGACGAATGGGAGTTGCAGCGCCACGGACTGATCGGCGCGATCGGAGACTTCGTCGAAGCCGGACGCCTGAAGGTGTTCTGCGTCGGTTCCAACAACGCCGAATCGTTCCTCGACCGGGCCGCACACCCGCTGCATCGCAGCTGGCAGCAGCGCATGTTCGACGAATACGTCCGCGACGAGGTCATCCCGTACGTCCATGACAGCTGCCGGTCGAGCGTTCGGATAGCGACGATGGGGGCGTCGCTTGGGGCGTACCACGCCGCCAACACCCTCTTCCACTACCCGCACCTCGTCACGCGGTGCTACGGGTTGTCGGGCATCTACGATCTGCGCGACTTCATGGACGGGATGTACGACGACAACTTCTATTTCCAGAACCCGGTGGACTACATGGCGAGCCTGTCAGACCCGTGGTTCCTCGAGCGGCTGGCTTCGTGCGAAATCCGCCTCGTCACAGGGTCCGGCCCTTACGAGCAGAGTGCGTATTCGTACGCGATGTCAGCCGTGCTCGCACAGAAGGGGATCCGCCATCACCTGGACGACTGGGGTCCCCGTGGCGGGCACGACTGGCCGTACTGGAAGCAACAGCTGCGGGAGTACATCTCCCGCTGGTGAGCGTGTCCGCCCGGCGCACGCGGACGCTCAGTCAGGCGAGAGATCGAATTTCGCCAGCAGGTACTGACCGGACGCAATCACCTGCTCGTCATCGATCCAGACGTCGCAGCCCCGCGTGAGCACGTCGACATGCGTGCGCGACTTCCAGTTCGCGTTCGTCTGACTGCCGTACGGATCGCCGAACGCGAGGTGCACGCCCGGGACCTTCTCGTCCTGCAGGAGAATGCCAATCATCTCGCGCAGCCCCAGGTTCGTCCCGAACGCCAGCTCCCCGACCCTGTCGCTGTTCTCGTCCGTGTGGCAGTAGGCCCAGAAATCGCTTTCGAGCTCGGTGCGGTCGCAGCGGGCTGACACCAGTCGGCCGCCCCGGATCTCGAGCTCGAGCGGCGTCTCATCGAGAATCCCGTACTTGCCGTTGAAGTAGTCTCCCGCTGTGCCGTCGCAGACGAATCGCCCGTCGACCGAAAGCGGAGTCGTGAACACTTCGCCGGCGGGGAGATTTGACCAGTACCGCGGATTGATGAGGCCGCTCGTCTTCACCCACGCGAGCGACCGGTCGAACGTCGCCGTGAAGTCCGTCCCGGCCGGTGTGCGAACACGGAGGGCGTGCGCGTCGTTCATCCGCTCGCACAGCTGCTGGCTGAGGCGATCGACCTGCCGATAGTCGGCGCGCATGCCTTCGCGCATGATCCGGGGGGTGACGCCAATCATGTGCGCGTACCGGATTCGTCGTCGTTCGATGAGTCCGACGATCGCCATGCGGACAGGCAGCTCCCCCTCCTGCGGCTGGACACACAGAATCCCCGCATCCGCAACCTCGAGGGCCGCGAGAATCTCCGGAGGCGGGGCGATCATCGGCCGGACGGAGACCGACTCGATCAGCACGCACCGCGTATCGGCACGGGCATCCGACAGCGCCTGCTCGAGGCTCGCGGCGACCGCGCGGCTGCCTTCGTCCGCCACGAGCGCGACTCGTTCGCCGGCGCGGATCGAGAGGCAGGTCCCGACGGCGTTGTGCGCGCCCTGCAGCAGATCGGCAGGCGCGATGCCAAAGTTCATCTTGAGAAGTCTATCAGCGCGGCAGCCTCAAGAGCGCTGCGGCGCTGTTCCGGTCTTGCGTCACTCGCTGACGACGAAGGCCGGGACCTGGCCGCCGCCGGATGTCACGTTCGCGAGGCCAGTCGAACTCAACCGCGTCAGGTACCCCGACATCCGGCCACGAAAGAGATAAGGGGCAAAGTCGACGAGCATGTCCCGCATGGTGGTCGCGCCGTCCTTGTCGAACTGCGGGAAGACCTCGCGCCGGACCGGGATGCGCGCCTGCAGGACCCAGGTGCCCTGCGGATCCCCAAGAGCCCTGCCGAGAGCCGAGCGCCACGCCTCCTGCGTCATCTCCCACCCGAGCATCACCCCCGTGCCGCCGTACTCGTCGTTCGGCTTCAGCACAAGGTGCTCGCGGTCGTCCTCGGCCAGCCTGAGCAACCCGGTTCGACGCCCGTTCTTCGTGGTGTCCGCGTCGGCGACCACACGCGTCCATGGCACGTGAGCCCGGATGACGGCGCGTTCCGCGTCCGAGAACAACGTGGCGTGTTTCTCGTCCGTCAGGACGGCGAACAAGGCCTTCTTGTGCGCCAGCTTGCACCGGAAGGTATTCGCGACGCACACGGCCCGCGCCGCGTACGCGCTGACCAGGGCCGCGCACTCGTCGGGTCTCGCCACGATGTCGTTCATGAGCACGCGCCGGTAGACGAGGTCGATGCGCCGGCCCTCCGCGGTCAGCACGCCGTTCTCAAACGACAGGTCACGGGGATCGCAGATGAGCGCCGGCACTCCGAGATCGACGAAGACGTCCCGGATGATCTCGAATTCCGTCCAGGTCGGCACGTTCCGCCAGTCGACGATCGCCACCACCGGCGGACTGGTCCGGCCCCCCCACTCGCGATAGCTGGCGACGAGCGCCTCGAGGAGCGGGGCAATCGTCCGGTTGAATCGGACTCGCCTGCCTTCCCGGAAACGGCTCATGACCTCGAGCGAGTCGAACAGCTCGCAGAGTCGCTCTGTGTACCCGAGGCCGGCTGGCGACTCCGCGTTGTACTCCGCGAAGTGCACGGAATCAGGAAGCAGGAAGGCATCGAGACGCGACGACGTGCTGGCGCGCCCGTACCCGGGTTCGAGCCGGATCAGTCGGGCCTCCGCCTCGGTGACGCCGAGCTGCGCAAACAGATCGGGCGACTCGAGCGCGGCACGCGTCACGCGCTCGCCGAATGCCGCGACACTCTCCGCGGCAACGCGCATCCTGGCCTCCTCGCCGTCGGTCAGAAAGAACGGCCGCAGGAATGGACACTGGATGCGGTCCCCGAACGTCAGTTTGCGCACCCGCATCGCGTCCGTGAGGCCGGACGCAAACTGGGGCGTCAGCTCCGTGTCCGGCCGCAGGAGCGCGTGCCACGACCCAATCGCGTCCATCTATCGTGGACCTGGCGTCCCGACGAAGCCTGACGACGTGCCGATGCCGAGCATCTCCTCCCACCGCGGCCAGCATTGCGAAGGGTCGTTGTCGAGCGCGCGGTCGATCACCAGGGCCGTCATTTTTTCGAGGACGTGCGAAAAGTAAAAATCCGTGATGCGGTCCCGCTCGAAGTCCGGGGCCGGATTCAGGTAATCGATCGCGTAGGGCACGCCGTCGCGGACGGCGAACTCGATGGTGTTCATCTCATAACCCAGCGCCTGGTTGATGGTGCGGGCGTCGCGCACGACCCGGGCGCCCACCTCCGGCGAGAGGTACTCGTGATCGACGAGGTAGCGCCGTTCGCGGGGGTCGTAGGCGACCGGCGTGATGTCCGTCTTGCCGAACGTGAAGCACCGCACGTAGAGGTCGAAGTCGATGAACTCCTGGAGCGTCATGCAATACGGCGCCGTGCCGTCGTAGGCTTCGAGGAGCTCCTTCTTGTCATGCACCTTGTAGACGTGCTTCCACCCGCCGCCGGAGTAAGGCTTGAGAATCGCCGGCCGGCCGACGTAATCGAGCAGCGCGTCCCAGTCGAGCGGATAGCCGAGGTTCCGCAGCGACTCAGGGGCCAGGTCGACGTCCTGGGGATATCCCTTCTGCGGCAGCAGCACGGTGCGCGGGATCGCGCACCCGAGCTTCGCCATGACCGCGTAATTGAAGTACTTGTCGTCGGCGGTCCACCAGAACGGGTTGTTGATGACGTACGTGCCCTGCAGCACGGCGTGCTTCAGCGCGGCGCGGTAATACTCCACCTCGTGCGAAATGCGATCGACAATCACACGGTAGCGGGCGGGCTCGTCCATCCTCGTACCGGCGAAGGTCACCATCTCGGCGGTGATTCCGTGCGGCGCACCCGCCCGGTTCACCGCCTCGATGAACGCCGGCGGGAAACTGTGTTCCCGCCCGACGAGCAGTCCGACGCGCTTGGGATCGTTCGGCACACTCATACTCGTTTCTCTTCGCGCCGATCAACGCTGGCGCGCGTCTCCTGAACGATGTGACGGACGACGGCCTTGAGGTCGCCGGTCTGCTCGTAGACGGCCAGCTGTCGCTCCGCGCTCGTCCCTTCCCTCAACACCGTATGCACGTACTCGACGGCCTCGCGGCTCTGCAGCTCGTCCACCACGTCGTCGATGAACTCGAGCAGCTCGAGCGCGAGCTCGCGCATCGGCACTTCCTCCCGCTTTCCGAAGTCGATGAGCTTGCCGTCGATGCCCCACCGCGCGGCGCGCCACTTGTTCTCCTCGATGAGCGGCTTCGGATAGAGCCGGAACCCCATGTTCCGCGAATAGAGCCGGTGCAGCTTGACGACGATCGCCTGCGTCAGCGCGGCGAGCATGACAGCCGCTTCCGGGCGCGTCGGCACGTCGCAGACCCGGAACTCCAGTGTGCCGAAGGTCGGATGCGGTCGCACGTCCCACCAGATCTTGCGCGCATCGTCGATGCAGTGCAGATCGACGAGCAGCTTGACGTAATCCTCGTATTCGCTCCACGACCCGAAGTGATCCGGCACGCCGGTGCGGGGAAATCGCCGGAAGATGGTCGTCCGGTAGGACTTGAGGCCGGTGTCTCGCCCCATCCAGAACGGCGAGCTCGTCGACAACGCAAGGAGATGCGGGAGGAAGTAGCGCGCCTGGTTCATCAGATCGATCATCGTCTGGCCGGGCGGCACCGCCACGTGGACGTGGAGCCCGAAAATCAGCAGCGACCGCGCAAGCTGCTGGAGCTCTTCGACGATGCTGTCGTATCGGACCCCGGGCGAGAGAATCTGATCTTTCCAATGCGAGAAGGGGTGCGTGCCGGCAGCCGCGACCGCGAGGCCCACGCGCTCGGCGCCGCTCGTCAGCTCACGCCGGATCCGAAGGATCTCCTCCCGCAGTTCGGGGACGTTTTCGCAGATCCGGGTGCCGACTTCGACGATGGACTGGTGGAGCTCGCCTTTGATCTGCTCACCGAGGGCGGGCGAGCTCGACGCCAGGAGCTCTGAGACGTGCGAGCGGAGCTCCCACGTCTCGGGATCGACGATCTGGAACTCTTCCTCCACGCCAACCGTGAAGCGGTGCGCCATGGCCGATGATACTCTCAGGTTCCCGCTTCCTGCCGAAGCTTACCGACGGTAGACCCACTGCTCCGGCGCACGCTCAACGTCTCGCTGCCAGGCCATCGGCTATTTCAAATCCTCCTCGATGAGGTCCGTGTTGATCGCAAAGGCGGCTTCGGCGCCCTCGGCTGCCGCGACCACAACCCACTGCACGGCGCGGGAGGCGTCTCCGGCGACGAACAGCCCCGCGACATGCGTCTTTTCGTACCGGCCCGTGGCGACGGTGCCTTTGTCGTTCAGTTCGCACCCGAGATGGATGGCGAGCTCGGACTGCTGGGATTGGCCGCCTGTGAAGAACAGGGCGCGGCGCGGCAGCGGATCGCCGGTTTCGAAGAGCACACGCTCCAGCATGCCGCCCGTGCCCTGCAAAGCTGTCACGCGCTCCTCGCGGATGGCGATCCCGTTGCGCGCCAGGCGCGAGCGCCCCTCGTTGTCGATTTCGGATGGGCCGTCCGTGCAGAGCACGAGATCGGCGCTCCAGGCTGTGAGCTCGAGCGACAGCCCGAGGCCGCGGCTGCCGCGGCCGTAGATCGCAATCGGCTGATCGCGCACCTCCCAGCCGTCGCAGTACGGGCAATGGAACACGCTCGTTCCGTAGAGCTCCGCGATCCCCGCAAGATCGGGGACGTGATCGACCACGCCCGTGGCGATGAGGAGCTTGCGCGAGAAGGCGACGGTGCCATCGGCGAGCACCACCTTGAAACGGCCGCCCGGGATGCATTCAGCCGCCGAGGCTCCCGTCGCAATCAATCGGACGGTGTCGTACTTCGCGAGCTCGCGGCGTCCGATCTCCAGGAATTCCTTTGGCGGCGTGCCGTCGCGCGTCAGGTATCCGTTCAGCGCATGCGAGGCGGCATTTCGGGGCTTGCCGGTGTCGCAGACCAGCACCGACCGGCGGCAGCGTCCAAGAATCAGAGCCGCGCTCAATCCGGCCGGTCCGGCGCCCACCACGATCACGTCATACGACTCGTCCATCGGGCCTCGGGAATGTGCGGATGTGTGGATGTGTACGAGGGAGCGGAACGCTACCGCCCGGCGGTGATTGCGGCGAACCGGGGCTCGCCGCGCAGCGACTCCAGATCGGGATCGAGTCTGGCACGGGCCGCGGTGAGTTCCGGAAGCGCGCGCGCGACCCGTTCGAGCGATTCGAGCGCAGGGGCCGTGTCGCCGCGCAGGGCGTACAGGGACGCGATGTAGTACCGCGTAAACGGGTCGTCGGCGCCGGTCCCCACCCGGCCGTCAAAGCTCTTGACCGCTCGGCCGAAATGACGTTCGGCATCTTCAGTACGGCCCTGCCGGAGATACGTCGCGCCGATCTTGACGTTCAGCTCCAGCAGCGTCCGGTCCCGCAGCGCGTGATCGCTGGCCCCGATGAAGGCCAGCTCACGTTCGTACTCCCGCAATGCTTCGTCGTACTGACCCTGGAGGTAGTAGACGTAGCCGAGCCTCGAATGCGCGCCGACGATCTGCAGCCCGAGATTGCCGGAGATGTACTGCTCCTGGAGCTCGACGGCGCGGCGGCTGATGTCTTCCGCCCTTGCGAGCTGTCCCTGCCAGGCCAGCAGCAGCGAAAGCTGCAGGTAGGAGTAGCCCGCATCCGGGTTGAGGGAAATGGCGCGCTCGAAGAGCGGGATCGCGGTGGCAAAATCCCCCTTCCCCACCCAGTAGGCGCGGGCGAGCCCCTGATGCGCCTGGGCGTTGTCCGGCTCGAGCCGCAGCCCCTCGCGAATTTCCGCGATCGCGGCGTCCGTTCGCCCGAGCGAGAGGAGCGTGGTGCCCAGCCAGCTGTGGGCGTCGGCCAGCTCCGGATCGATCGAGAGCGCGCGCTGCTCCATTTCCATCGCCCGGTTCAACATCTCGGGAATGCTGAGGAAGTTGCCCTTCAGACCGTAGGCCCCGCCGAGGGCGGCCCACGCGAGCGCGTAATCGGGATCGTGCCGGGTCGCGTCCTCGAACGCGGCGATCGCACGGTCGATCGAGTCCCGCGTCGCCTGGCGGAGGTTCATCATGCCCCGCGCGTAGCTTTCGTACGCCTCGACGGAACGGGTTTCCCGCCGTTCGATGTCGGCGATCTCCGACCCCCGCAGATCCATGTTCAAGCCCTGGCTGAGCTCGAACACGATCTTGTCCTGCAGCGCGAAGATGTCGTCGATGCTGCCGTCCACCTTGACGGTGCGCCTGACTTCGCCGGTCGCCACTTCCACGAAGTTCGTGGTGATGCGCACCACGGTGCCGATGCGCTGATAGCCGCCGACCACCACCCACGTGGCCCCGAGTCTCCGGCCGACATCGATCGCGAGCGAGTCCTTCAGGTGCGCGCCGGTGCTCAGGTTCCGCAGCGCATCGTACACGCGGGCACGGCCGATGATCGTCAGGCCGTGGATGTTCTTGAGATCGGAGCTGACGGTCTCGGCGATCCCCGTGCCGATCCAGTCGTCCTGCGGTTCCCGCGTGATGTTGGCGAACGTCATGACCGCCACGGAGTTCTGCACGGCGCCCGGAAGCGCGACCGCCGCGACCCGACCCGTACTTCGAGGAGGCGCATCGAGGGTCTCCCGCACTTCGCGCAGGTCCCGGTGGATCTCGCGCGCCGACTGATAGCGGAAATCCGGATCCTTTTCGAGCGCGCGGGCAATGACCGCATCGAGCGCCGCGGGGACGCCGGTCGTGTACCGTGAGGCCGGTGGCGGCGTCTCGTGGAGGATGCGATCGATGATTTCGGTTGGGGTGGTCCCGTCGAACGGCATCTGACCGGTGAGCAGCTCGAACAGGACAACGCCGAAGGAGAAGAGATCGGCGCGGTGGTCGATCGCGCGCCCGAGCGCCTGCTCGGGGGCCATGTAGGACACCGTGCCGACGACCATCCCGGCCATCGTCATCTGCGCCTGCGTCACTTCGCTCGACACGCCCCGCGTCACGAACTTGGCGAGGCCGAAGTCCAGCACCTTGACGAGCCCGCGCTCGGTCCGCATGAGGTTCGCGCTCTTGATGTCCCGGTGCACGATCCCGTGCGTATGCGCTTCATCGAGCGCATCCGCGACCTGGAGCCCGACTTCCACGACCTCCCGCACGGGTAGCGGGCCCTTGGCCGCCCGCGCGGAGAGCAGTTCACCGTCGACGTACTCCATGACGATGAAGTCGGTTCCGCCGTCTTCGCCGATGTCGTACGTGACGGCGATATTCGGCGAACGCAGCATCGAGGCGGCCCGCGCCTCGTTCAGCAGCCGCGCGCGGCTCTCGGGGTCCGACTTGAGGCCGGGGGGAAGGAACTTGAGCGCAACGGGACGCCCCAGACGCAGATCCTCGGCCCGATACACCTCGCCCATCCCGCCCGCCCCGAGGCGCTCGGCGATCTTGTAGTGCTGGACGGTTGTACCTACCACGACAGTCTGGCTTTGAGACGCGGGAGAGCTGGTGTCAGTCCCCGAGGGCAGCGTACCTTAGTCACCGGACCGGACTCAACGTTCACTTCCGCCTCGAACCAAGCCATGCGTCGCGGAAGGCCTGCTGATCGCGCGTGATCGTCGCGCCGGTGGACTCGACGGTCACGACTTCCATCCCCGGATCTTCTGCCACGATGACCGTCGTCGTCTTCCCCGCGCCCTGACGGATGAACCCGATCGGTAGCCGGTCGCCGGGCTTGTGGGCATGAATCGCGGCCCGCCACTGGTCGATATTCGTCACAGGCCGGCCGTCAGCCGTCGTGATGACGTCCGCTTCCTCGAGACCCGCAACAAATGCCGGCGAGCCCCAGGGCACGAGCTCGGAGATCCCGACGCCGCCGGCAGCGACCGGGTCGGTGGCCGCCTCAGCCGAGCGGGTGCGCCCCGATCCGCGCCGCATGACGACAGGGCCTGTCTGGTCGAGCACGCCCACCCACGGGCCATTCGGGTTTCGCTTCCGCAGCACCAGGCCGGCGCGAGCGAAGAGCCTCGCGAAGTCCGGCACCTGCCGGCCCTGGACGTACTTGTCGAAGAACTCGCTCGCAAACCCACGGTCTCCGGAGACGTCAGCAAGCCGGTCGCGGGCGTCCTGGAGTGTGTACGGCATTGCGATGATCGCCGGACTCGGGCCCTCGGGCTTCCCGTACGCGCGCCACATGGCCCGCATGAAGTCGTCGAGGGTGACCCTGCTGTTCGAGCGGTCGCGCAGACTCAAATCGAGCGCCGTCGCAATCGCCGCGCCGTAGGAGTAGTACGAGATGAACGTGTTCGAGAAATTCGTTTCGTCGATCGCTGCCGCGGCGTCGGTGAACGGGGCCATCTGGCTCATTTCGACGGCGGAATGGAACTGGCGGCCCGGCGCGTTGATGATTTCCAGCGCGCTGCCCGTCAACCCGAGGCCCTGCTCCCCGGGCCTGAGGCCGGCCCGCGCCATCACCAGGGCGCCGTAGTACTGCGTGAACCCCTCCGCGAGCCACAGCTCGCCGGATACGTTCGCGTCTTCGAAGTTGAAGGGTTCGAGCGCCTTCGGACGGATCCGCTCGACGTTCCATCCATGGAAGAATTCATGGGCCACGGTGCCGAACGCGGCGCGAACCGACTCGGGATTCGTGAACGACGTGGCCGACGCGACGACGGTGCTGTTCCGGTGCTCCATCCCGTCGCCGCCACCCCACGGCACGTAGTCACCGAGGAACGTGTACGTACCCGTGTCGTAGTTCGGAAACTCACCAAACACCGCCGCCGCTTCGTTGACGATTCTCTCCACGCCCGCGGCGTACGCGTCGACGGCTGTCTCCGGGCCATCGTGGTGCACGGCCGTGCGAATCGTGAACTCCCGTCCGTCGGGGTTGTGGACCTTGAACGACCGCAGGCTGTAGTTGCTCAGTTCGGTCGGGCTGTCCATCAGGTACTGCAGGTTCGGGGCGGTGAATGTCCAGGGATCCGCCGTGGGGAACAGCTGCGTGGCGGGCTTCCAGTCGCCGCCAGGCGGACGGTCGAACGCAATCCGCACGGGACGCAGATCGAAACCACGCGCCCACATCAGCGTGGCCGGCATGTTCATGTGCGCGTGCGAGGAGTCGACCGCCAGGTAGGTGCCATCGACGCGATTGCCGAACACCTTGTAAACGATCCGCACGGTGCCGTCGTGCCCGGTCACGTTCCACTGCGACGCAGTCGGCCTCGCTGGCGTCAGCTCTCGACCCTGGCCGTCGAACGCGTGGAGATCGAACACATTCTTCGCGAACTCATGCACCGCGTAGCGCCCCGGCGACGACCGGCTCATCCTGGCTTCGAGTGCGGCGGAGGCGACGCCGGTGAACGTCACCTCCACCTGCGCGTAGTGGTGCTCGGGCGCCGGAAACGACACGCGATATTGCACCGGCTGCTGGACGGCTCCCGGGACGGACACGGCGAGGAATGAAGCGAGCAGGATAAGGGCGGGAAACGCGCGATGCCGCATGCTTGAGGTCCCGGAAAAGTGGAGGGCCGAACGGACAAATGTAGCATACGGCCCCGGAAGAGCCGGGCGCTCCGCCGCGCCAGGCGGCAGCTCGCACGGGCTCGCTACACGGGGACCGCCGCCGCCTGCGGTGAGAGCCGCAGCGCCTCGATGTTCAGCCGGTCGCCGGTCGCCATCCCGAGGTGCACGGACGGCTCGAGCGACGGCGCGGCGTCCGTTGCCAACGCCTGGATGCTTCGCGCCAGCCGCTCGAGGATGCCGAAATTGCTTTCCAGCCGCAGGCGCAGGGCGTCGTCGTCGAGCATCGGACCTGCAAGTGCCGCCTGCAACGCACGGAGCTCGTCCACGCGCATCAGGTTGGTGAACGCGTCCCCGTAGCCGCTTCCGTCGGCGACATCCCAGGCATGGAACAGGCGCTGCATCCGCACGTGCAGCGAAAAGAACCGCCGCAGCAGGTCGTCGATCGACTCGATGAATTCAGGACGGCGGTAACGCCGCTGGAAGAACAGCAGCGCCGTGATCGCCCAGTAGCTCGCGTTGTCCCACGCCGCCTTGGCTGTCATCACCTGCGCATTCCCCATGAGCGCATATTGCCCCTCGTAGAGCCGCAGGAACGCGTCGAACAGCCGGCGGTAAGTCACGTCGAACCGCTCGGCGCGGGCGGCGATGTCTTCACCACGACTGTGCCGGACGATGAGATCCGTCACGTAGTCGTTGCCCATCGCGATGAAGTCCGAGCCCGGAGAGTAGAACGGATCGGTGAAGACGCCCGCCTCGCCGACGAGGGCCCATCTGTCCGGCGAGAACACTCGCGAGCAGCCGTGCGCGTAGTGTCGCAGCGCAAGGAAGTCTTCGACCTCTCCCGCATGCGCCTCGACGACGTCGGCGCACTGCGGCTCGAACTCGCGAAGCCATTCCAGAGCCCGCTCGAAGCGACTGATGCGGGCGAAGGGATGGATGTCGCCGTCGGCGACGATCCCCACGCTCGTGCTGCCGGAGCCCAGCGGGATCAACCAGACCCAGTAGCCGCGCCCCATCAGGTGATTCGTGCTCTGCCAGCGCAGCCCGGTCTCGACGCGCGACCGCCAGGACGGATCGTCCGACCAGTCGTCCACCCGAAGCCTCGACTTGATGCGGAACCATGACGCGTTCGCGCCGTGGCCGACGGCGCGGGCGAGCCCGAGCTGGCGCTTGATGAGCCCGGCGCGTCCGCTCGCGTCGACCACCCATCGCGCATGAACCTCTCGGACTCCCTGTGGCCCGTCGACGTCGATCGTGTGGAACGGGTCCCCGAGACGCAGCGCCTTGACCGACGCGCCGTCCGCGACCTCGACTCCCGACGTGCGGACCGACTCGAGCAGGAAGTTTTCAAGACGTCCGCGATCGAGCTGGAACGACGGCACGGGGGGAAAGGCCGAGGGGCCGAGCTCGACCCGACGGTGGATCTCGCGGTTGCCATGATGGGGAAAGAAATATCGAAGGCCGAGCTTTTCGAGATGCCGGGCGCGCAGGTGCGGCTCGAGCCCGAGGATATTTTCGAGGTAATGCGCGCCGATTTCCACGCTCGATTCGCCGACCTTGAAGGCGGCCTCGGGGACAGGATGCGACCGCTTCTCGACGACCAGGACGCGGAGCTCGG